>DVKC01000031.1 GCA_018716295.1 Candidatus Avimuribaculum pullicola | reverse complement strand
CTTTCAGCCTGTTGAACGCTTTTGCATCGCAAGATGTCCGCGACTACTGGTTCAGCAGCGGCACACCGACCTACTTGATAAGGCTGCTGGCACACACCGATGAGAACCTTGATGAAATGACAGGCAAGTATTATGACCCGCAGGAGTTCATCGACTACAAAGCCACAGTGGAGAAGCCGTTGCCGATGATTTACCAGAGTGGTTACCTCACCATCAAGGACTATGACCGTGATTTCCGAACATTCCTGCTTGATTTTCCAAATAATGAAGTGAAAAAGGGATTTATATCGCTCGCGGCATCTGACTACCTTAAACCAAAGCAGGAAGTTGGCAATGTCGCTCGTGAAATGTCTGCAGCCATGCGGCGCGGTGATTGCGAGCGGCTGCGCAAACTGTTCACCTCATTCCTCGCCGACATACCCTACACCATGCGGCGCAAAGAGAACGAGCGCGAGCGTGAGCGGTATTTCCACTACACATTCTACCTCATATTCCGCTTGGTGAGCGTTTACACGGTTTACACCGAGAAGCAGCAAAGTGAGGGACGAGTAGATTGCATCGTTGAAACTCCAGGCTATGTTTATATCTTCGAGTTCAAGCTCGACGGCACTGCCGATGAAGCATTGCGACAAATCGAAGAGAAAGGATATGCCCGCCCATACGCCACCGACAGCAGGAAACTGTACAAGATAGGTGCAAGTTTCTCATCGCAAACCGGCACAATCAACGACTGGAAAGTAATTGAATAGCAAACTTTACGCTGCCACAAACTTACAGCAAGCCAAGAAATATGTTGTTTCTGTAAAAGGAAATTAGTATTTTTGTAAAAAATTACCCTTTTGGTTTATGGACAAGGTTACATATAATGGCCTCACATTTGAGCCATACTTAACACGAGATGAGATTGCACTGCAAGTGAAACGTGTTGCCGAGGAAATCAGACGCGATTATGGCAATGCCAACCCTATGTTTCTGTGCGTGTTGAAAGGTGCGGCAATTTTTGCTGTGGATTTGTTTCGCGAATGTGGCATAAAAGATTCGGAAATAACGTTTATACGTTTCAAATCTTATTCTGGTACATCGACCACAGGGGCTGCAAAGCAAATTATGGGGCTTGATGAAGAAATTGAGGGCCGCACTGTGATAGTAGTGGAAGACATCGTTGACACAGGCATCACAGCCCAACAGTTAATGGAAGATTTAGCCAAGAAGAATCCCAAAGAAGTGAAAATAGCATCATTGCTGTTTAAGCCCGATTCGTTGCAGACAGGCGTGCGTCCCGATTATATCGGATTTAGCATTCCCCCAAAGTTCATTATAGGCTATGGGCTTGACATTGACGGCCAAGCACGCAACCTACAAGATATATATGTTATATGTGAAGACAAAAAATAGTTTTTTATATAATCCTCTTAATACCAGCAAAATGTATAATATAGTAATTTTCGGAGCCCCTGGGTCGGGCAAGGGTACACAAAGTGACAATCTTATTAAGCATTATGGACTTTTCCATATTTCAACAGGAGATGTGCTGCGTGACCACATGAAGCGTGGTACTGAACTTGGCAAAATTGCTGCCACATATATCAATGACGGGAAATTGATTCCCGATGACTTGATGATCAGCATACTTGAAATGGTGCTTGATGAAAATCCCGAGAAAGAGAAACTCGGTGTGATTTTCGATGGTTTCCCTCGTACAACCGAACAAGCAAAAGCATTGAAAGATATGCTCGCACGCCGAGGCTCGAAAGTTGACATTGTGATAGGGCTTGACGTTCCCGAAGCAGAACTCATCGACCGTTTGCTCAAACGCGGCAAAGAGTCGGGACGCAGCGACGACAACCTTGAAACAATCAAGAAACGGCTTGATGTTTACCACAACCAGACAAGCCCGTTGCGCGACCATTACATCGAGGAAGGCATATATGCCGCCATAAACGGCTTGGGCTCAATTGAAAAGATTTTTGAGGATATTAAAAACGCAATTGACAACTGCCGCAAATAATCAACAACATTGATAAAGGCAACATAGTGTGTCAAAATGCCCCTATGCAATGTGAGTATGTGGGCATTTTGACACAATTTTTCACTGTTACAAGAAATGAGGATAGATATTATTACCGTATTGCCCGAGATGCTTGAATCGCCACTGGGATGTTCGATATTGAAACGCGCTCAAGACAAGGGCTTGGCACAGATAGTAGTACACAACCTGCGCGATCATACCAACGACAAGCATCGCCGTGTTGACGATTACCCATTCGGAGGTGAAGCCGGCATGGTGATGAAAATCGAGCCTGTTGACAATTGCATATCGGCATTGAAAGCACAACGCCAATATGACGAGGTGATATACACGTCACCCGACGGGGTGCAGTTTTCGCAACCTATAGCCAACCAACTGTCGTTGCTGCAGAATATCATCATCTTGTGCGGACATTACAAGGGCATAGATTACCGCATACGTGAGCACCTGGTGACGATGGAGATAAGCATCGGCGACTATGTGCTGACTGGCGGCGAAATTCCTGCCGCAGTGATTGCCGATGCCGTGGTGAGGCTCATCCCTGGTGCAATCGGCGATGAGCAGTCGGCCTTGAGCGACTCGTTCCAGGACGGGCTTTTGGCTCCTCCCGTATATACACGCCCTGCCGAATACAAAGGCTGGCAAGTACCCGAAATCCTGCTTTCAGGCCACGAAGCCAAAATCAATGAATGGAAGCACGAAATGTCGCTACAGCGCACCCGCCAGTTGCGCCCGCACTTGCTCGACGATTAAAACACATTGCGTCATACCAATCCACCGAATTAGCGGCAATACAAAAACCATAACAAGCCCGCAAACAGGCTATATACGCTTGATGAAACGGGCAGGGACTCCACCTACTACAGTGCCTGGAGCCACATCGTGCGTTACCACGGCTCCAGCTGCCACAATGGCATTGTCGCCTATGGTTACGCCCGCAAGAATTGTGGAATTAGACCCGACCCACACATTGCGGCCGAGCGTGATTGGCGCTGGATAGGTGTTGCGGCGGTCTTCGGGCGAAAAGCCATGGTTAAGCGTGGCAAACACCACATTATGTCCTATCTGGCAACCATCGCCAAGTGTCACCCCACCATGATCCTGAAAGTGACAACACGCATTTACAAACACCCCTTCACCTACGGTGATATTCTTGCCGAAATCGGTGTAAAATGGAGGAAATACCCTGAACGAATCGGGCACACGGTAACCGAAAAGCTGCGAAAGCAGCTGGCGTACCTCATCGGGTGCATAATAAGCCGAATTAAGTTTGAAGGTTATACGCCGCGCCTCATCACTCATCTCGTCCATGAAGCGCAATATTTCCTCGGTGTTAAGTGCCTGGCGTGTTTTTACTCGCTCTTTGAATTCTTCTATAGTCATGTTTACTAATGTTGTTTTCTCAATACAAAATTACCACTTTTGGGCAATATGTTATGTTATACATTCTACGGCATTGTTAACCCCGATTACGGTTTTAACTCGCTTGTGTCAAAAAAAATGTGTAATTTAGCGCACTATTTTGCAGTTGCTATATGCAATGGCCACGCATCTTACATACAACATATTGATTAACAATGGCTAATGAAAAAAAAATAAGAGTTGGCATCACCCAAGGGGATACCAACGGAATTGGGTATGAGGTAATATTAAAAGCCCTCGCCGACCCAATGGTTCTGGAATTATTCACCCCGGTGGTTTACGGGTCATCAAAAGTGGCTGCATTCCACCGCAAAGCATGCGGGTTGCAACCTGTGCAGTTCAACAGCATCAACAACGCCATACAGGCGCGCGACGGCGTGTGCAACATGGTGGAACTCAATCTCGACGACTTGAAAGTAGAACTTGGTGTAGCCAGCGAAGCTGCCGGACGAGCAGCTTTCACTTCGCTTGAATGTGCCGTGGCCGACTTGCGCAACGGCGCGATCGATGTATTGGTCACAGCGCCTATCGACAAGAACAACATCCAGAGCGACACATTCCACTTCCCGGGACATACTGAGTATCTCGAATCATCGATTGGCGATGGTGCAAGTTCGCTTATGGTACTCTTCAACGACCGTATGCGTGTGGCACTCGTCACCACCCACTTGCCAGTTTCACAGATAGCAAGTGCCATAACAAAAGAAAAAATAATCTCAAAAATTGAAGTGCTGAACCAGTCGTTGAAGCAAGACTTTGCCATCGAATACCCACGAATCGCCGTGCTGGCCCTCAACCCACACTCGGGCGACCACGGATTGCTCGGAAACGAAGAAAAAGAAATCATAACCCCCGCCATCGAAGAAGCCTACAACGAAAAGAAAATATGCTGCTTCGGTCCATACGCCGCCGATGGCTTCTTCGGCAACGGAAGCTACACCAAGTTTGACGGCGTGCTGGCAATGTACCACGATCAGGGATTGGCACCATTCAAGACACTCGACATGGACAGCGGCGTAAACTTCACGGCAGGGCTGCCTTTTGTGCGCACATCGCCCGACCATGGAACAGGTTACGACATTGCCGGGAAAGGCGTGGCAAGCCCAGCCTCGATGCTCGCTGCCATATACGCTGCAATCGACATATACCGCAACCGCACCACCTACGCCGAAATCCACGCCAACCCGCTGCGCAAGCAATATTTCGACAAGAGCAACGACAATGTAGTACTCGACTTGAGCAAAGATGATGACGATGACGAGGCCACTACAGCTGTTGTTAACGTATAATTAAAAACTCATATCTGCAATGAATTACGCAATAATAGCCGCCGGCGAAGGTTCACGCCTGGCACAAGAAGGGGTGAAAAGGCCAAAACCATTAGTGGGATTGAACGGCGAACCTATGATAGGCCGCCTGATGAGGATTTTCACTCAATGCAACGCACAGAGCATCAGCATTATAGTAAACCAAGAAATGACCGAGGTCAAGGAATACTTGGACACCGTAAAACTCGACATTCCACTAAACATAGTGGTAAAGTCAACCCCAAGCTCGATGCACAGTTTCTATGAACTAAGCCGCGTAATGCCGCAAGGCAAATTCTGCCTTACCACCGTCGATACAATTTTCAAGGAGCAAGATTTTGCCCGCTACATCGCCGCATACGAAGCTGCCGGCAACGATTGCGACGGCATGATGGCTGTCACCCCGTTTATCGACGATGAAAAACCACTGTATGTCGATGTAGATGACCAAATGTGGGTACGCGGATTCCACGATGCCGCATTCGATGGTGCAAAATACATATCGGGCGGCGTGTATGCACTCGACCACAAGGCAATAAGCACACTTGAGCATTGCATGGAAAATGGCATGTCGAGAATGCGCAATTTCCAACGCGCACTAATCGCCGACGGACTTAAATTGCGAGCATACGCTATCGACAAGATTATCGACGTTGACCACGCCGGCGACATTGCCACTGCCGAAGAGTTCATACGCGGCTAATCCACCCAGTTTAAACCTCACATTAAAATAAATACATTCATAATGGCCGAATTAGAAATTGCCGGCATAATGCGAGCCGGTGCATACTCGCCCAACCACATCGGCAACGATGCCGCCATATTCAACGCTACCGCCGAACACCTGCGCAAGCGCGGCTATGCCGTAAACATTTACAGCGAAGACCGCTTTAATGCCGCCACCGAAATTCACGAACCAGTGATATTGAACATGTGCAGGGAACGGGCTTCGATCGAGAAGCTGCAACGGCTCGAAAACGAGGGCAAATTAGTGATTAACTCGGGGTATGGAATTGAAAACTGCACCCGCGAGCGAATGACACGCATACTGCTCGGTAGCGGAATACCCTACCCCGAAAGCCTCATCGTCAACACCGACGAAGCTGTAATACCCGCACTCAAAAAGGCCGGCTTCCAAAGTTGCTGGATAAAACGTGGCGACTTCCATGCCATGCACAAGGAAGACGTGAGCTACGTCAGGCATCCCGAAGAAGCTCAAGAAGTGCTGCAAGAATACTTCTACCGAGGCATAAAACGCGCCGTCATCAACAAGCACCTTGTTGGCGACCTTGTGAAATTCTACGGTGTGCATGGCACTCCATTCTTCTACTGGTTCTACCCGATGGATATCGGGCACAGCAAATATGGTTATGAAACCATCAATGGGAAAGCACAAGGCATAGAATTTGACAAAGACTACTTGAAAAATGTGTGCCACCAAGCAGCCGAGGAACTCAACGTGCTTATATACGGCGGCGACTGCATCGTTTCACCTACGGGAGAAATACGCATCATCGACTTCAACGACTGGCCAAGTTTCGCTCCTTGCCGCACCGAAGCTGCTCCGCACATCGCAAAATGCGTGATTGCCGAAATCAAGAAAAAATTCTAAGAAACTAATTGATTATAAATGGGAAAATTTGCACAGATAAAACAACAATACAAGGACTCGCTTAAATCGCTTGACACAGAGGAAACCCTCGACCTGATGTTCTACCGCCCTATCGGCTATATGTGGGCATTGCTCGCGGCTCGACTCGGAATCACGCCTAATGTCATAACAATAGCCTCGATTTTCCTTGGGGTGGCTGCAGGTGTGCTGTTTTATTTCCACGGCGACTTGCTGTGGCTCAACTACATAGGAATTGTATTGCTTGTATGGGCCAACAGCTTCGACAGTGCCGACGGCCAGCTGGCCCGCCTCACGCACCAATACTCACGCCTCGGGCGAATACTCGACGGGCTGAGCGGCGACTTCTGGTTTGTTGCAATATATTTCGCTATATGCTTCCGCATCAACGAAACGAGCGCATTCTTCATGCCACACCCTTGGATGATATGGACAATGGCGATACTCGCTGGAATGTGCCACGGCAAGCAAGCAGCAAGTGCCGACTATTACCGTCAGTTCCACCTTTACTTCTTGAAAGGGAAAGAAGGCAGTGAACTCGACAGTTGCCCGCAACTCGACGAAAAGTTGCGCCAATTGTCGTGGCGGCGCAACTTCTGGTCAAAGTTTACACTATTCTTCTACCGCCAGTACACCGCCAACCAGGAAAAGCTCACCCCACGCATGCAGCAGTTGCGCAAGATATTGAAAGAACGCTTTGGCGACGACATTCCACAAGCGTTCCGCGATGCATTCCGCGCCCGCAGCAAGCCATTGATGAAATACACCAACATGCTATCGTTCAACACCCGCGTCATCGTGCTTTTCATTTCGCTTATCGTGCAGATGCCGTGGATATACTTCGCATTTGAACTCACCGTGTTGAACTTGATGCTTGTATATATGATATGGAGGCATGAACGCATTTGCCGACACTTTATAACCCAACTCGAAAATGGAACATATTGACAACCTGAAAGGTATTATATTTGACTACGGCGGCACAATCGACAGCCGTGGCGTACACTGGAGCGAAGTGATATGGGACGGATATTGCCACAACTCCGTGCCTGTGGACAAGCAAGATTTCCGCGACAGCTACGTTTTCGCCGAGCGTGAACTGGCTCGCACTCGGCACATACTGCCACACCACAACTTTTACGACCTGCTGCTGATAAAAATGCAAATCGAACTTGCCGACCTCGTGCAGCGTGGCAAATTGCCAACTGGCGCAGTGGAAAAATATGCCGAACCAGTGGCACAATATTGTTACCAGCAAGCCCGCTCGTCGGTCGAGGAAGCAAGACCAGTGCTTGAAGCACTCTCAACACGATTCCCCATGGTACTCGTCAGCAACTTCTATGGCAATGTCGAAACGGTGCTTGCCGACTTCGATGTGCGCCGCTACTTCAAGCAAATCATAGAGAGTGCCGTAGTGGGTGTGCGCAAGCCCGACCCGCGCATCTTCATGCTCGGTGTTGAAGCACTCGGGCTGCAACCCAGCGAGGTACTCGTAGTGGGCGACAGCTACAAGAAAGACATCGTCCCTGCCGAGTCGATTGGGTGCCACGTGCTTTGGCTCAAGGGCAAGGGTTGGACTGCCGAGGAAGATGCCGTGCAACACCCGTGCATAATCACACATCTCACCGAAGTGGCCGATGCCGTGTTATAAATTATTTACACAAATAGACCACTTGCAGAGAGATATTCACCACTTTTAACCAAACACAAGCCTCGTTTACTACTTTTAACCATATTAACCACGTTAAATATTTTAAATAATTTTTCCAATTGGAAAATTGGCACTACTTTTACCGCGCTTTTTGGAGCAAAAGAGAGCCTTGACGGCTCAATCAAGCCCAATAAAATATAGAGCGAAATAAAAAGTATTAAGTTTAACGATATTAAAATTAAATCATTATGGCAAAAATTAATGTGGAAAAGGCCGAAGGCAAATTAGGCATATTGGTTGTCGGCGTTGGCGGGGCTGTTGCCTCTACTTTCATCGCTGGCACTTTGATGGCTCGCAAAGGGCTGGGCATTCCTGTCGGTTCTATCACACAATTGTCAACTATCAAGTTGTCGGACGGTTCAACCCCGAAAATCAAGGACGCGCTTCCATTGGCAAAGCTCGACGACATCGTATTCGGCGGCTGGGATATCTTTGAAGACAACATTTACAAGGCTGCAACACATGCCGCCGTTCTCTCACAGAAAGACCTCGACAGCGTGAAAGACGAGCTTGAAGCTATCAAGCCGATGCAAGCTGCTTTCGATAACAAATATGTTACCCGCCTCCATGGCACATGGGTGAAGAAAGCCGACACCAAGTGGGACTTGAAAGACCAGTTGGTTGCCGATATCAAAAACTTCAAGGAAGCCAACGGCTGCTCTCGCGTGGTAGTTATATGGTCGGCTTCGACCGAGGTTTATGTGCCTATGGCCGACGTACATAAGAGCTTGCCAGCTTTCCAGGAAGCTATGAAGAACAATGCTGCCGAAGTTTCGCCTTCGATGCTCTATGCCTACGCTGCTATCGAATGCGGCTGCGCATTCATCAATGGTGCTCCCGCACTCACTGTTGACTTCCCTGCAATGTGGCAACTCGCCGACGAGCACAACGCTCCTATCTGCGGCAAGGACTACAAGACTGGTCAAACATTGATGAAGACCGTCCTCTCGCCGATGATGCACACTCGTATGCTCGGCTTGCGCGGCTGGTTCTCAACCAACATACTCGGCAACCGCGACGGCGAAGTGCTCGACGATCCTGCTTCGTTCAAGACCAAGGAAGTATCGAAGCTCTCGGTTATCGACACTATCCTCAAGAAAGACGAATATCCCGAACTTTACAGCAACATCTACCACAAGGTACGCATCAACTACTACCCACCGCGTGGCGACAACAAGGAAGGCTGGGACAACATCGACATCGTGGGCTGGATGGGCTACCCGATGCAAATCAAGGTGGATTTCCTCTGCCGCGACTCTATCCTTGCCGCTCCGCTGTTGCTCGACTTGGTTCTGCTCGCCGACCTTTCTAAACGTGCAGGCTTCAAGGGCATTCAATCATGGCTCTCGTTCTACTTCAAGAGCCCGATGCACCCGCTCGACAAGCAACCGGTTCACGACCTCTTCGCACAAAACATCATGCTCCGCAAGAAAATGCGCGAAATCATCGGCGACGAAGGCTACGTAAACGACTACCAAGAAGCCGAATACTAAACCAACGAAATACTACGACACAAAAATGGGACTGCGCCACACGGCACAGCCCCATTTTTTATATCCCCACCAAAGCAAACACATCAACCCTGCACGTAGAGCCGTCATACCATGGCGGCTCGGTGACTACAACCGTGGATAAATACCTAATCGCATTGTGGCTGTAACGAGCCGCCATAATATGACGGCTCTACATGGGGGCTGAGGCCTGTTGGCCTCCCCCCCCCCACGGGGGAGGTCGGGAGGGAGCTACAGGGCGAGGCTGAAGCCGATGTCTTTGCGGCAATAGTCGGAGGCGTAGCCGCTCCGATTCGACACCAGACAGCTCCCATCGTAGTAAAACCAACTACCGCCCCGGTACACGCGGTCCGACCCACTGTTAGGGCCTTTGGGGTTACGCTGCGGCGAACTGCTGTAGCTACCATACCAGTCCAGACACCATTCCTCCACATTGCCACTCATATCATATATGCCAAGCTCGTTGGGCGACTTCGTGCCTACGGCATGGGTACAGCTGCCACTGTTATATATGTACCATGCCACATCGTCAATGTTGTCGCTGCCACTGTATTTGTAGCCACGGCTGCTGTTGCCGCCACGGGCGGCAAACTCCCACTCTGCCTCCGTCGGCAAGCGGTAATTCTTCCCCGTTATCGCATTTAACTTGCGCAGAAACTCCTGCACGTCGTCCCAGCTCACATTCTCAACTGGCAGATTGTCACCCTTGAAATCGCTCGGGTTGCTGCCCATCACAGCTTTCCACAACTTCTGCGTAACTTCATACTTGCCAATGTAGTACCCGTCCAACGTCACGCTATGCGCCGGTTTCTCGTCACTACTACTACCCAGCCCCGAGGTTGCGCCCATGGTGAACGTTCCACCTTCAACATATACCATCTCTTGCGGATTATTCAACACATAGTCTGGGTCGGTTCTTGGAATCAGCATCACTGCCACAAATGCTACTACAGCCACTGCCGCGCCTACCACCCACGGCATCCACTTGCGACGTGGCGGTTCAGTTTCAGAGTCAGAAACAGGTTTCGGCTCCGTATCAACCACTATCACCTCAGGCTTATCATCGATGTCAGTCGTGTCATCGTCCGGCTTCGGCTTTGGACTCGGTTTTGGTTTAGGCTGGCTGTGCAGCAGCTGCAAGAAATCCTCCACTCGGGCGGGACGGTCTTCCTTGTGCGACTGCATGGCAGCGGTGATGGCCCGCCGCACTGGCGCGGAAATATCGTCGGGGTATGGCAGCACGGCATCTTTTGGCATCGCAGTCGCCTCGGGCGGCGTGTCGCCTGTGACAAGCTTGTAGAGTGTCGCGCCGAGGGCATAAATGTCGCTCTGCGGGGTGAAACTGCTCACACCGCTCAGGCTGTACTGCTCAAGCGGTGCATAGCCCGGTGTGCGACCCACTGGTGTGGTGGTCGTCGCCTCACCCGTGGTGGCATCATACTGCTTGGCCACGCCGAAGTCAATCAGCACAGCACGGCCAGTGGCTCGGCTCATCATGATGTTGGCTGGCTTGATGTCGAGGTGGTTGATGCCACACGAGTGCACGTAGGCCAACGCCTTGCCCACCTGCTCGATGATGCCGATAGCCTCGGCCTCGCCCAGCCGCCCGCGCTTCTTGAGCACCTCGGCGAGCGAACGACCCTCGATATAGTCCATAACATAGTATGATGTGCCATTCTCATCAAACACATCGGAAACATTCACCACCGACGGAGCTTGCGACAGCTTTCCGGCTATCAGCCGCGCCTCTTTGACAAACTTGCGGCGGAACTTCTCTACCAGCTCACGGTTGCCCGCAGTAGGCACCGTCACGTGCGACGTGTCGCCCTGCCGCTCACAAAACTGTGCAAAAAAGAACTCCTTGATAGCCACTTGTTTGCCAAGCCCAGTGTGCTGACACAGGTAGGTGATGCCGAAACCACCTTGCCCAAGCACCCACTCAACCACATAACGCCCGCCCTGCAGACTCGTCCCGGCAGCCAGCGCACCTTTCTCACTCACACTCATAATTCGTCAGTTTTAATTACATTTTCCACAAAAATAATAAAAAATCAGCGACATAACGAAATCCCCCCAAGAATTAAATTACCTCACCACAGCTTTTTCATTTAAACACAAATCATCATTAGAATAAGCCCCGGAGGGGCTGCACCATGCTTAACCGCAGGTTGCGTTCGCTGTCGCTCACTCCACCAGCCGGTTAAGCATGGTTTTGCCCCTCCGGGGCAATTCCACATCTACCATTAAGAATGAAAGAGCCGTGTTACCCCCACCCCATTGTAGAGCCGTCATACCATGGCGGCTCGATGACTGCCACCAAAACAAACACATCAACCTTGCACGTAGAGCCGTCATACCATGGCGGCTCGATAACAGCCACCCAAGCAAACACATCAACCTTGCACGTAGAGCCGTCATACTATGGCGGCTCGATGACTGCCACCAAAACAAACACCTGTAATATATCACATTGTGGCTGTAACGAGCCGCCATGGTATGACGGCTCTACATGCAAGGCAGGTGATGACAATACAGGTAAAAGCAGAAAAAAACAAATGGATTTGTTTTTTCTTCGCTCGCCTTGCACTATCTTTGCATACAGAGAAACAATTAACTAAAATATCATTATGGCAGAGATTAAATGTATTGGCATCCTTACCTCGGGAGGCGACGCTCCTGGTATGAATGCCGCTATACGTGCGGTGACACGTTCAGCTATTTCAAGTGGTTTCGGCGTGAAAGGTATATACCGCGGCTACCGTGGACTTATCACCGATGAAATAGTAGAATTCAAGACACAAAATGTATCCAACATCATCCAAATGGGCGGAACTATCCTCAAGACTGCCCGTTGCAAGGAATTTACCACGCCCGAAGGCCGCCAACTCGCCTACGATGTGCTTAAGCGCGAGGGAATCGACGCATTGGTAGTTATCGGTGGCGACGGTTCACTCACAGGTGCAAGAATTTTCGCCAACGAGTTTAACTTCCCTATCGTGGGACTCCCTGGCACTATCGACAACGACCTATATGGTACCGACAAGACTATCGGTTACGACACGGCACTCAACACCATCATGCAATGTGTTGACAAAATACGCGATACGGCAACTTCACACGAACGCTTGTTCTTCATCGAAGTAATGGGCCGTGACGCTGGTTTCCTTGCCCTCAACGGAGCTATCGCTTCGGGTGCCGAGGCTGCCATTATTCCTGAAATATCGACCGAGGTTGACCAACTTGCCGAACTTATCCAAAACGGTTTCCGCAAGAGCAAAAACTCGTCGATCGTGCTTGTTGCCGAAAGCCCAATCACTGGCGGAGCCATGGGGCTTGCCGAACGTGTAAAGAACGAGTTCCCGCAATACGACGTGCGTGTGACAATTCTTGGACACTTGCAACGTGGCGGCTCGCCGACAGCTGTTGACCGCATTCTCGCATCACGCATGGGTGCTGCAGCAATCGACGCATTGCTCGAAGACCAACGCAACGTGATGATAGGTATCGCCAACGATGAAATCGTATATGTACCATTCACAAAGGCCATAAAGAACGACAAGCAAATAAACCGCGAGCTGCTCAACACCCTGCGCCGCCTGTCGATCTGACAATCTCAACGCAAAAGTGCAATAGCACTCTTGCTCTCACACATAAAAACGGCTTCGGAAACGCCCAGCGTCAAAAAACTGGCACTTCCGAAGCCGCTCTTTGTTATAGCCAACCCAATAACTAACGCATTTAATAGTACGAAATATTTCTTTCAACTATTCCATAAGGAACACCATTACAACGAATCACGGCACGTATCCAATTGCCATGCGTGTCGATATTGGTATAATCATAGGTGTATAGATATTCACCATCATAATTTATGCTTATCCGCCAGCCACGCTCATTATAGGTATATTCAATGGTGCTGCTATAATCGTCCATCTCGCTATACGACGACTCTTTTACCACATTGCCCCGCTGGTCGGTTATTGTATAGTCATTGGGCGTATCGCCATACTCAACACGCAAGCCATCCTTATACCGCACTTTCGACAAATCGACGGGATATTCATTAACAGTCTTGCCACCGCCTATGTATAACTGCTCCACTGTGTTCACACGCTGCCCATGGTCATATATATAACGGCGGTCATAAAACAATTCACCATTCTGATAATACCGCTCCCCGCTCAATTCTTTACCTTCGTAGCCATACACATATTTATAACCTATTCCGTCGGCTACACCACTGACGACGCTCACGTTGCCCGTAGTATCATACGTGCAAGTGTCCTCATTGGGAAATGCGCTATACTCGCGGTTATAATCGGGCTTGCCATCTTTGACTATGCTGTCGCACTCCTCCTTGGCCGCAAAGACCACTGTCACTATCTCACGTATAGTGTCGCTCAAGCCGCCATGCAACAACCGCTGCTGCCCGCTATCAAGCGGGGTGACAGACTGTTGCACAAGGCTGTCGCCATGTTGCCCGCTATCAGTGGCACGCTGCTTGTCGCCTGCGCACGCCCCGACCAAGAATGCCAGAAAAGCATAAACTCCAATGAAATAAAGTAGCCGATACATTTCCCAATCGCTCCTTCGACAGTTTCTTACGTAAAAAAAATTTGTGTTACACGATCCAAGACAATCCTCGGATTATACTATTTGGCATCAAAAGTAATAGCAAATTTTAAATTTTGCAAACAGAAATTGTCATTTTCCTATTTTTCATCCACGGCTCTTTCATTTAAGCCTAATGGTCTTAGTGGTAGATGTGGATTGCCCCGGAGGGGCAAAACCATGCTTAACCGCGGGTGGAGTGAGCGTAGCGAACGTAACCTGCGGAATAACAGATATATACGCAAAGCGGCTTCGGAGATGCCGCACTCGGGCTGCAACATAGTGCGGCATCTCCGAAGCCGCTTTGCAAGGGAGCGACACTACCGCAAGCTACGTTCGCTGCGCTCACTTCGCATGCGGTTAAGCATGGTGCAGCCCCTCCGGGGCTTGTTATAATGACAAATTGGGCATAAATGAAAGAGCCGTGTTTTTCATCTAAGCATGGCGGCCAATCGTAGATTTTTCCCCAGAGGAATCTTGTTGCATGCACAATTAGAACCCATTTAAATTTTGCCTGAAAGAGATTTCGGGCAAAGCTTAAATGGGTTCTATGTATGTGGATTACTCTCTCCCCAAGGGGGGGAGTGGTGGTTTATCTGCGTTTTTTCCTCATGTTGCGCATCGCTTTCAACGGATTCATAGAGGTTGCCATCCTCATCATTTTGCGAGTTTCCTCAAATTGCTTAAGCAACCTGTTGACTTCCTGCAACGAAGTACCACTACCCTTGGCGATACGTTGGCGGCGGCTGCCGTTGATTATCTCGGGGTGCTCGCGCTCGTATGGAGTCATTGATTGTATTATAGCCTCGATACCCTTGAATGCATTGTCGTCTATTTCAATATCCTTGATAGCTTTCCCCACGCCAGGAATCATCGATGCCAAGTCCTTCAGGTTACCCATCTTCTTGATTTGGGCAATTTGGCTCATAAAGTCGTTGAAATCAAACTTGTTTTTTGCAATCTTGGCTTGCAACTTGCGGGCTTCCTCCTCATCGTAGTTCTGCTGCATACGCTCCACGAACGACACAATGTCGCCCATGCCCAAAATTCGGTCGGCCATACCAGCAGGACGGAATGGGTCGATAGCTTCGAGCTTCTCACCCGTGCCGACAAATTTGATAGGCTTGTCAACAACCGTGCGTATCGAAAGTGCCGCACCACCGCGGGTGTCGCCATCAAGCTTTGTGAGCACGACTCCATCAAAGTCAAGGCGGTCATTAAATTCCTTGGCCGTGTTAACAGCATCCTGACCAGTCATCGCATCAACGACAAACAGCGTTTCGGTGGGGTTGACAGCCTTCTTTATAGCTTCGATTTCGTCCATCATCTTTTCATCGACGGCCAAGCGACCGGCGGTGTCGATGATAACGAGGTCGCAATTCATCCTGCGAGCTTCCTCGATGGCATCAGTAGCGATTTTTACAGGATCATTGCAGCCTGGTTCGGTAAATACAGGCACATTAATTTGCTCGGCAAGCACTTTAAGCTGCTCGATTGCAGCAGGACGGTAAACGTCGCAAGCAACGAGTAACGGACGTTTGCCACGTTCGCTCTTAAGCTTGCGTGCAAGTTTGCCCGAGAAAGTGGTTTTACCCGAACCTTGCAAACCCGACATGAGTATTATGGCGGGCTTCCCTTCAATCTTAAATTCGGCCTGTTCGCCACCCATGAGCTGCGTGAGTTCGTCATGGACAATCTTCACCATCAGCTCCTTAGGCTTCAACGAGTTGATAACGTTCTGGCCTAATGCCTTGGCTTTCACGGTATCAACAAACTGTTTTGCCACCTTGTAGTTAACATCGGCATCAATGAGGGCTCGGCGCACATCTTTGAGCGTTTCGGCCACATTGATTTCTGTTATCTTGCCTTCACCTTTAAGTATCTTGAATGAGCGTTCAAGTCTTTCGCTTAAATTTTCAAACATTGGGTTCTAATATTGTGTGTGTGAGGTTGTTATTCTTCAGTCAAATCAGTTTGTTAGTTCCTGCCTCGGGAAATATTACCGACGGCTTGAAATCACGCGCCTCTTCGGGAGTAACCATGGCGTATGCCATGATTATAACTATGTCGCCAGGTTGCACCTTGCGGGCCGCAGCACCATTGAGGCACACCACCCCCGAACCGCGTTCGCCTGCTATGACGTATGTGTCGAGCCGTTCCCCATTGTTGTTATCCACAATAAAGACCCGCTCGCCTGGCACTATTCCAGCAGCATCAATCAAGTCCTGGTCGATAGTGATGCTACCTATATAATTAAGGTTGGCCTCGGTCACTGTGACACGATGGATTTTCGATTTGAGTATTTGTATCAGCATTGTGTCGTAGTTTTGTATGCGATATTGTCGATAAGCCTAACCCCGCCGCAGTAAACAGTCACGCAGCCAACAATATAGTCGCTGCTGTCCCAACTGTCAACAGGCATTAACGATGTTCCATCCACTATTTGGTAATACTCCACTTCCATGCCAGGGAAAGCATTGATGGTATCAATCACCATTTGTTGTGTTTCGGCGACAGTGTGCGTGGCTGCATAATCGATACTTTGGCACAATGTGCGGTATATCTTCGGAGCTTCGGCGCGAGCTTCGGCCGAAAGGCGCACGTTGCGGCTGCTCTTGGCCAATCCGTCAGCTTCGCGGACAATCGGACAAGGCACTATTTGCAACTTGAAACCTTCGGTTTTCACCATCTGCCTTATGACTGCTATTTGCTGGAAGTCTTTCTCGCCAAAGTAAGCACGGTCAGGCTTGACCATCATGAACAACTTGCTCACAATTTGCGCCACCCCGTTAAAATGGCCTGGACGCATGGCACCTTCCATTACCTCGGCAACAGCCCCAAGGTCAAATACGCGCGTGTCGGGCTCGGGATAAACCTCCTCGACCGTCGGCATGAACACTATGTCGCACCCGGCAGCATCGAGCAAGGCTTTATCGGCCTCTTCTGTATGCGGATAAGTGCGCAAGTCCTCTTTGTTATTGAATTGAGTGGGGTTTACAAAAACACTCACTACTACCACGTCGTTTTCTTTACGGCACCTGTTGACAAGCGACAAGTGACCTTCGTGCAATGCACCCATTGTGGGGACAAGACCTATCGACTTGCCCTCGGAACGAAAGGCCTCGACAGCCTTTTCCAACTCATTGACTTTGCTTATTACAATCATTGTGATGAGAGTATTTCAAAAAGACGTGCAAAGGAACAACTTTTTTGCCACATACACAAGTTTTTTGTTGTCACACAGCCCTTAAGAGCCATGGCTCTTTCATTTAAACTCAAATCGTCTTTAAAATAAGCCCTGGAGGGGCTATACCATGCTTAACCGCAGCCCCTCCAGGGCAATTCTACATCTACTATTAAGACCCATTGGAGGGTAAATGAAAGAGCCGTGCCTTAAGAGCCTGTTTTAGATTTTCCAATATTCAAATTTCAATCACAGCTTTCAAAGTTCCTTTCAATAACTCGCCAAAACTTCCTTGTGCAATATTCAAGCCGGTTCTAAAAAATGCCCCGCAGCAGCCTTGAAATAAAAAAGGAGGCTAAATGCGCCTCCTCACTTGTGACCCATACAGGATTCAAACCTGTAACCTTCTGATCCGTAGTCAGATACTCTATTCAGTTGAGCTAATGGGCCGTTTTGCGAGTGCAAATGTACGCATTTTTTTCTTACTGGCAATATTCCCACCATCATTTTTATATCATTTAACACAATGTCACCGAAAAGCACATCAAGCCCACATTGATTTAAAAGATATTAAGAAATCAACGCCCTATTATGTTCCAGAGAAAAGCCACCCAATGTGGCAAGCAGAACAAGATACCAGACTGGGAAACCATCAAGGCACCCCAGCGAACCCGAAGCATCTAAAATCTCAAAAAATTTCCATGCAACGCAAGGGCGCAATTGCCATCAAGTAAATTTGTTTTTTAAGAGGTAGCGCATTATATTTGCATATAAATTGGGGAGAAAATTGCAACTACAGTCAGAGGCACTGTGCAGTATTAACCCTTAAAACGTAGAAAAATGACAAAAAAATTAAAGATTAGAGACCTTACAATGCGCGACGGGCAACAATCGCTGTTTGCAACGCGCATGAGCCAGGCGAGCATCGACACGTTGCTCCCGTTCTATGAGGAGGCTGGTTTTTATGCCATTGAAGTGTGGGGCGGGGCTGTGCCCGACTCGGTGATGCGCTACTTGGACGAGTCGCCATGGACGCGATTGAAGTCGATAAGCGCACGTATGCAAGGCAAATCGTTGCTGACGGCATTGTCGCGTGGCCGCAACCTGTTTGGTTATGTACCATATCCGACACCCGTCATCGAGGGCTTCTACAAGAATGCCATTGCCGACGGACTAAATGTAATGCGCATATTCGATGCTCTAAACGACCTCGACAACGTTCGCGAGTCGGTTGAAATCATTAACCGCCTGGGAGGCATCCCCGATGGCGCAGTATGCTACACCGTTGACCCTAAAGACGAAGAGAAGCCTTCGGGCGGCTTCTTCAGCAAATTGCTGGGAAAAGGCAAAAAACAGCACGACAAGATATTCACCGACGAATATTTCATCGAGAAAGCTCGCGGCTACGAGCAAATGGGCGCAAAGATTATCACGCTGAAAGACATGGCAGGACTTGTCAACCCTTCACGCATAGCAAGCTTGATGCCCAAGTTGAAAGCTGCCGTAAGCGTACCAGTCGATTTCCACACACACTGCACCCCAGGCTACGGATTGGCTTCGTCGCTGATGGCAATCATACATGGCGTGGACATACTCGACACCAATATATGGTATTTCGGCGGTGGTTCGGCTGCTCCAGCATTGGAACTCATCTATATATTCGCACAGAAACTGGGAGTAGAAGTAGAAGTAAACATGGAAGCCGTTGGCAAAATACGCACAGCATTGAAAGAAGTGCGCAAGAGCCTGAAGGATTTCGACTTGCAAAAGTCATTCCCTATCGACTTCGACCCACTCACCGACAAATTGCCAGCCGACGTGGACAGCCTATTCGACAAGGCAATAGCCGCAGCACGCGCCAACGACGAGGCCGCACTGCTCGATGCATGCCACGCAATTGAAGCATACTTCAATTTCCCGAAACCCAACGAAATCGTAAAGAATGCCGAAGTACCAGGTGGCATGTATTCCAACATGGTAGCACAACTCAAGCAACTCCACGCCGAAGATGTACTTGAAGATGCAATGAAGTTGATACCAAAGGTTCGCCGCGACGCAGGACTCGTCCCATTGGTGACACCTACAAGCCAAATCGTGGGTTCACAAGCCGTGAGCCTCGCACTCGACCGCCAAAAAGGCAAACCTGACTATACAACAAAGTCGAACCAATTCATTTCGCTCGTGCGTGGCGAATATGGGCACACCCCAGTGGCAATCGACCCAGACTTCCGCAAACTCATCACTGGAAACAGCGAGGAAGTGCCTTATAATGTAAACTCATACGCATATCCCGAAAATCCCGTACTTGCCGAATGCGGTGGCGCGAAACTGGCTGTCAACGACGAAGAGTACCTGTTGCTCGAACTGTTGCCCAACGTGGCAAAGCCATTCCTGACCAAGCGCCGCACCGAAGAATATGCAGCCCAAAAGCCTGCCGAGGAAACAACGGCAACTGCTGCCGAGGAAACCACAGCTACCGAGCCAATCACCGGCCCTACACTCGATGCGCCCATGGGTGGAACTGTCATAGAAGTATATGTGAAACCTGGCGATGTAATCAAGAAAGGCGATTCGCTGCTGATGTATGAAGCCATGAAGATGCAAAATGAAATCGAAGCCGAATTTGCCGGCACCGTGAAACGCATCCTCGTTGCTCCAGGACAAGTGATAGGCACTGGCGAGCCGCTTATCGAATTTGAATAACCCGCCCCCCTATTTCATAACAGATGCCTGTGCCGCACAAAGTGACACAGGCATCTGTGCTTCTTACATGAAAACCGATTTTCGCCTCACAGCCATGATTAACAATAATAAAACGACCGATATTCACAATGTTCCAACTTGCAGATTGAATTACTGCGTTTTGGCAACGAGAATTAGGGAAATTTTGGATTTTTGCCGACCGCAATTTTGAAAACACGTGATAAAAATTTCAAACTTTGATGTTTTGTTGTATATTTGCAAGCTGAAAATGTGCAGAATAAATTTTAACAAAAAAATAATAATTAACTAACAACAACACATGCAAAGTAAAGGTTTTATTAAGGTATTGACAGTACTACTGTTCCTTGTATGTGCATTTTACTTGTCATTCACGTTTGTCACCAGGCACCATGAAGGCAAGGCTGCTGAATATGCAGCCGCCCAAGCCGGGACAACCGATGTGGCAAACGATGCCTACAAGACATATTACAGCGCATACCTTGACTCTATCGAAAATCAAAAAGTGTTTTCTATCCTGATCAAGGATTACACTTTCAAAGAAGCGCGTGAAATGGAGGTCGGACTCGGACTTGACCTCAAGGGTGGTATGGACGTGACACTGCAAATATCAGTGCCCGACATACTTAAAGCTTTGTCAAACGAAAATCCCGACCCGAAATTCAACCAAGCAATCGCATTGACCGACTCGTTGCATCGCAACGACAAGGACTATGTTGCCGCTTTCTGCGCCGAATACAAGCGCATCGCACCCGAGGGCAGCTTGGCCCAGATATTCCGTAACATGGAGAACGTGAAGCCCGGCGACTCGAACGACCAGGTGCAATCAATCCTCGAACAGGAAGTGAAAGCAATGGTGCGCAACTCACGCAATGTGCTGGCTACACGTATCGACCGCTTCGGCGTGGTTTCACCAAATATCCAAGAATTGGAAAGCACTGGACGCATCAAACTCGAAATGCCTGGTGTGAAAGAACCTGAACGTATGCGCAAGCTGCTGCAAGGTACTGCCAACCTTGAGTTCTATGAAACCTATACTATGCAAGAGTTGCAGCAATCATTGATGCAGTTTGCCCAAGAAATGGACGCTGCCAATGCTGCCGACACCACCAAGGCTTCAAAACCTGTTGCACAGCTCCTTGGTTGGAACACAGGTCGCGTAGGTGGCCCTATCATTGGTTGCGTGAACGTGCTCGACACAGCCGCAGTGAACCGCCTCATGCATTCACGCATTGCCGCACGTTACCTGCCCACCAACCTCAAAGCTTGTTGGACGGTTAAGCCTATCGACGAAAAAGGGTTGTATTACGACCTCATAGCACTGAAAACTACACAAGGCAATCCTGCCCTCGACGGTAGCGTTATCACCGACGCTTCGAGCAGCTACGAGCAACTGCAAGGCAATGTGGTATCAATGAAGATGAACGACGAGGGTGCTCGCCGCTGGGCTCGCATCACCGAGCAAAACCTCAACCGTTCGATTGCCATTGTGCTTGACGACAACGTATATTCCTACCCCAACGTAAACAGCGTCATCGAAGGTGGTAATTCACAGATTACTGGTAACTTCACAGTCGAAGAAGCTGCCGACCTTGCCAATGTGCTCAAGAGCGGCAAGATGGTAGCCAAGGTAAACATCGTGAGCGAAAGCGTTATCGGACCTTCTCTCGGACAAGAAGCTATCGAAGCCGGTATGCTATCATTCGTTGTAGCATTGATTATCCTCATGGTATTCCTTGTTGCAATGTATGGCTTCGGCCCTGGCATGGTGGCCAATGTGGGTATTTTGCTCAACCTCTTCTTTACAGTAGGTATTCTTGCCTCATTCCACGCTGTGCTCACGCTGCCTGGTATCGCCGGTATCGTGCTCTCGCTTGCAATGTCGGTCGATGCCAACGTGCTTATCTATGAGCGCACCAAGGAAGAGCTTCGCAATGGCAAGAATCTGAAAGCAGCCGTTGCCGATGGTTACAAAAATGCATTCTCGGCCATCTTCGACTCTAACCTCACGTCAATCATCACTGGTATAATCCTGCTCATAAACGGTACTGGCCCGATCAAGGGTTTTGCAACTACTCTTATCATCGGTCTTGTATGCTCGTTCTTCACGGCCATATATGTTACCCGCGTGATTATCGAAGCTATCATGAAGCGTGGCGGTTTCAAAAATGTGACCTATACCACCGCTTTGAGCCTCAAGGCACTCATCAACACCAACATCGACTTCATGGGCAACCGCAAGAAAGGCTTCATAATCTTCGGTGTAATTATCGTTGCATTTGCCGTGTTGCTCGGTGTACGCCAGCTCAGCCCAGGTATTGACTTCTCGGGTGGCCGCAACTATGTGGTACAATTCGACCACGAAGTCAGCACTGCCGACATACAAGAGCAACTCGAACCTTTGTTCCCCGATGCTTCAGTAAGCGTCATCACCATCGACAACAACACCAAGGTGCGTATTTCTACCAACTACAAGATTGACGACGACACCGAAACAGTCGATGACGAGATAATGGACATCCTTTTCAAAGGCTTGAAACCCGAAATCGGCGATATGACTTTTGCCGACTTCAGTGTTGCAAACGAAACAATCGGTGTCGTATCAAGTGAAAAGGTAGGCCCTGCAATCGCAGCCGACATGACACGCGACGCTTCATGGGCAGTATTCTTCTCGCTCATAGCAATGGCACTCTACATCTTGCTCCGCTTCCGCAACATTGCATTCTCGCTTGGTGCATTGGCAGCTGTGGCTTTCACCGCCTATGCTGTAGTGGGTATTTATACACTCTATGGTTTGTTCCCATTTGAAATGGAAATCGACCAGAACTTCATTGCCGCTATCCTGACGGTGATTGGTTATCAGGTAAACGACACAGTGGTTGTATTTGACCGTGTGCGTGAATACCGCGCCCTCTATCCCAAGCAAGACGCATTCACACTGTTCAACAACTCACTCAACAGCACATTGTCGCGTACATTGGTTACAGGTTTGAGTTCGTTGCTCGTGTTGATCGTAATCTTCATACTTGGCGGCGAAACCATTCGCAGTTTCACATTTGCAATGGTAATCGGTATCGTCATCGGTACATTCGCTTCGCTGTTCATCGCAGCTCCTCTTGCATTTGTTATCAGCAACAAGCAAGAAAAGAAAGCAGCCAAGGAAGCAGTAGCAAAGAAATAAAATCGTTTGTCATAACAACCAAAGATGCGCGGTTCCACACGATGGAGCCGCGCATTTATTTTACCCCCACAAGACTTAAAGATAGTTTGCCCCATGCTATACCATTTATAGCTGTATTATCGCCATCACATCCATTATGCCATGACTTTCTTAATACCCGATTTTTTCTGCCACGGCAGATGGTTCGCAACCGCCTCGCAGCAATTCATCATGAAAAACGTATATTACATAAAAAATGCACCATTCTGCTTGTATTTCGGTTCACGCGACATATATCTTTGCAATGTACATAATGATTGAACCATAAAAAACCTAAGCAGTGAAAAAAATGTACCACGCACAAGTGGTACACAACCATATTGAATAGCTATTATATTGTTAAAGAGGGGGGCGGACACTTCTGGTAAAAATGAAAAATAGTGCTATAAATCCAAACTGGTAAGTCCGCCCTTTTTATTTAATAACGAAAAATATCCCCAATATTATATCAATCCCGACAATTTTCACTAAAAAGCTATACCAAGATACGGGAAATATGGGACAAATTTTTCAATCGTTCGTAGGCAAACACGCCTCGCCTACCGATGACTTTCACAGGCACTTGAGTACATATACAAAAGCAGGGCCGACGAGTTGCCTCGTCAGGCCCTGCACCACCTGTTTGTTCATGAAATAAAATTAAGGTTATTAATCTATACCCAAATGTTTTTTATGTTTACCTATGATGTTATGTCACTTTTTAGGCACAAGGCGCATGGCAAAACCACCACCAGGGGCAATATATTGCTTTAGCCGCGTCTTGCAATTAACTTTTTTCTTCTTAGAGATGCTGTATGACTGCGGATTGTCAATATAATGGGCATCTTTGCCATCGGCATATATAGTGGCTTCGTAATCCACACCTTCGGGCAAGAAACTGAAATCGATTTCGGCCGTGCGGGCATTTTCATCGGTCACGCCGCCAACGTACCAGTCTTCGGAATGCTTGTCGCGACGAGCCACAGTTATGTAGTCGCCTGGCTCGGCTTCAAGATAGTGGCTATCACTCCAGTCAACAGGCACATCTTTAATAAACTGGAATGCGTCGGCAAAACGCTGGTAATTCTCGGGCAGGTCGCAAGCCATCTGCAACGGGCTTGGCATTGTGAGATACAAGGCGAGCTGCCGGGCAAGTGTGGTCAACGCTTGTCCTGTCTTGCCCTCGTTGTAGTAGCTGAAGCGAGTTTCAAACAAGCCAGGAGTATAATCCATCGGGCCACCTTTCAATCGTGTGAACGGCAAGATCGTAGTATGCTCTGGAGGATTGCCACCCATCGACTCAAATTCACCACCACGTGCCGACTCCTGTGCCACCCAGTTGGGGTATGTGCGACATATCCCGGTTGGACGCACTGCTTCATGACTATCGACCATGATGCGATAATCGGCGGCACGCTGGGCTACATGCAAATAGTGATTGACCATCCACTGCGACGAGTGATGCTCGCTGCGAGGTATTATGGCACCTACATAACCCGTCTTCACCGAATTGTAACCATGGTCAACCATATACTGGAAAGCACGATCGAGTTGGCGTTCATAATCGGCAGCATTGGCACCAGTTTCATGGTGCATGATAATCTTCACGCCACGCTCGGCGGCATATTGCTGCAATCCATCGACATCAAAATCGGGATATGGTTTATCGAATAGGAATTGGCGGTTCTTGCGATAGCTTGCCCAGTCTTCCCAACCTTCGTTCCACCCTTCGACCAACACGCCATCGATGCCATTTTCTGCGGCAAAATCGATGTATCGTTTCACATTCTCGGCATTGGCGGCATGGCGGCCATTGGGCGTAAGTTTTGTATAGTCGGTTACACCAGGCTTGGCTTTATAATAGTCGCTATAGGCCCACGTGCGCTGCTTGCCGATAAACATTTCCCACCACACACCGACAAATTTCTGCGGCTTGATCCACGACGTATCTTCAATTTTGCACGGCTCATTAAGATTGTAAATGAGCTGTGACGCAAGAATATCGCAAGCATTGTCAGCAACAATGACCGTGCGCCACGGCGTGTTGAATGGCAATTGCAAATATGCAGCCACGCCATTCTTATCGGGAGTGAGATGCGCCGAAAGACCGTAGCTTGCAGTGTCAACATCGAGCGACATTGCCGCATAGTCAACGAGTGCAGCTTCGTGTATGTTGATATACATTCCACCATCGGGGCTTTTCATCATCAACGGAGTTTGAACGGTGAGCTTGTCAATTGCCTGACTCTCGCTGTGACGTCCGCGATAACTGGCCAATGCACCAGCCACCTGCGACAATGGCGATGTTGCATACAAATATTCATCGGTATCGTAATCACCAGGCATACAATACAATGTGTTGTCGGCAGCAAGGTTAAACTCGGTAGCTTCGTCCATCAATGCCAAGTAATTCACAGGCTCTTGTTCGGGTAATTCATAGCGAAAACCGAGTCCATCGTCAAACAGCCTGAAACGCACTGTCATTGCCAATCCTTTCTCGTGCTTTTGCACAAATGTCACGGCAAGTTCATTGTAATGGTCGCGCACAGTGGCATATTCGCCCCATACAGGTTCCCAAGTGCTATCGTGCGAAGATGTCGTAACATTGTCAATTGTAAAACCAGTAGTAAAATCGGCTTCACGTCCCGACAAACCCAACAAGCTGTTTTTTATCACTGCATTGCCCTCAAACGCCAACTCATAACACGGTTGGCCATCAGCATTGACATCGACCGACAGCTGCAACTTGCCATCGGGAGAATTTACTGTGTTAACCGCAACTGCACACAACGGAGATATGGCAGCCGCAACACAAATGATGCTACATAGCAAATATTTCATAGACACACATTTAAAGCGTTATTTATAATAAATAGCATATCCATAACCATCGAGTTCGATAGCTACTGGCAATTCCTCATCGGTTGAAGTGAGCATATTGCGCATCGTAGTTCCCGAATAAGTAATAGGTACTTTCACCGACACTGTTGTGTTGGTGGGGTTCACCATTACAAGCATTGCGTGCGAGCCATTGACACGTGTGAATGTAGCTACATCGCCAGTGGAATAAGTGCTCAATTTACCGCCGCGAACCTCGGCAGTGGCAGCGTAAATTTGGTTGATAGTGGCATACACCTCGGCTTTACCGCTATTCCACGTGAGCGGATTATAGTCAAAAAACGAGAGTGTGCCATTGCTCGGCAACTCGGTTTCCATCGATGAATAAACCAACGGAGTGCCATTAAGCAACGTAGTAAGCGCATACACAGCAGGCAGCGCGTCGGCACCTCCATAAAGCGATGCAAGCGTGTTTGACATTGCCACATCATGGTTATACACATAGCGCATCACCTGCGAGGCATCATCTATGGCATCGAGCAATGCGTCGGCTTTGTCAAAGAATGTATCGGCCTTGCCACCGTTGAACAAGTCCTTCACCAATGAGGCATACGACCAGTCATAATACATATCAAACCCATCGTTCAGGTAATCGCTTCCTTCCGATTCCGACAACATGAACAGCTCACTGTCGATAGCCCGCAATTGTGTGATAGCCTCAGCCCAGAAGTCATGTGGGACACCATCGGTATAATCGCAACGGAAACCATCGATGCCAGTTTCGGTAATCCAGTATGCCATTGCGTCGATCATTGCAGCACGCATTGCGGCATTGTCATAATTGAGGTCGGCCACGTCAGTCCAGTTTTGCCCTTCAGGCGAGATTATGTTTCCAGCACCATTTTGCGTGTACCAGTCGGGGTGTTCAGTAATCCACTCGTTGTCCCACGAAGTGTGGTTAGCCACCCAGTCGATTATTACATCCATTCCCATCGAGTGGGCGTTATCCACAAGCGATTTCAAATCGGCAACCGTGCCATAACGTGGATTCATCGCCTTGTAATTCTTTATACAATATGGCGAACCCACCGATTTCAATTCGCCAGGCTCACACACAGGCATTATCCACAGCACCGTAGTACCCAAGGCTTTTATCTCGTCGAGGCGGTCATTAATGGCATTAATGCAATTGTTGGTAGCAAAAAAGCGCGGATTGGCTTCATATATAACCATTGTGCCAGCCGATTCACCAACAGCTGGATTCTCGGGGTTAACAGGAATTTCAGGGTCATCATTCGACGAGCAACCGCCCATTGCAAACAGCGAGCTTGCAAGCATCAATGATGAAAGCAATAATTTTGTCGTTTTCATTGTATATGCGATTTTATTGTTATGAAAAATATCGGCCTTTGTTGCACTTGATGTTCAATCGTTATAGTCGAAACTCGGTTGTTCATGTTCCTACAACAAAGGCCGAATGGCACATTTCTGTTATTCCTTCTCGATTACACTTGTAGCGGTGACTGTCAAGTAATAGTCGCGGTCAAGGGTTACGGCAAAATCGGGTGCTTGCACTGTGCCGTCATTGAATATCAGGTTTTGTGCTTCGCCATTGCCAGTTATTTCCCAATAAGTGTAAGTGATGCCATCAATCTCGGTTGTCCCAGTCGGAGCCATGCCTGGCCAAGAACCAAATATGTCGTTGACTTCGCCCCACGAGTACATATTTATTGTACTCCAGCCAGTCAAGTCCTCAACATAAATGGTGTAAGCCTCGGCGGGTTCCGGGTCGGGCTCGGGTTCCGGGTCGGGAGCAACAACACCGCCACCTGTATAGGATTGTGGGTCTTCAATTTCCACACCGCCAGTAGCCGAAATCGAGTAATAGTAATCACGGTCGAGAGTTACATAAGCAAGGTCAAACTGGCTGTCGCCGTTGTTGTTCATTATGATATTATGACCTTGCCCTACATTGGCAGCACCAGTATCGAAATACTTGTAATTGACACCATTGATAGTTACTTCGCCAGTAGGTGTTACACCAGGCCATTCACCGCAGATTGATGGATTACCGTCAACCCAAGCATACATATACAAGGCATCCCAGCCGGTCAAGTCCTCAAAAAATATGGCATAACCGTCATGCTCGATGGTTGCACTCTGGTCGATTTCAACCACACCGTCGGGAGTGAGTTCAAGGTAATAGTCGCGGTCAAGCACTACAGGGAAGTCGGCAAGCTGGCTGCCATTGTTATTGTTGTTGAAGATGAGGTTTACCGACATGCCAGAATTTGCCTCGCCAGCATCGAAATATATATATTCAGTGCCGTCAACAACTTCAGTTCCCGTAGGCAAGATACCTGGCCATACACCGAATATTTCGCCATCGCCATAAGCATACAGCGCAAGTGCGTCGTAACCGCTATTGTCAATTACATAAATCGCATATCCATCATGCACTGGAGCTTCCTCGGCCGAGAAGTATGAAGCCCAACGATTCACGTTAATAGTGATGCGTTCGCCCAAACCAGCGTCAGCACTGTGCATTACACTGTCGCCCTTCAATGTGCGTTCTTCACGTTGCGATGCCGAGTAGATGTAGTATCCGTCGGCCAACGACGTGCCTTCGGCAAAAGTTGCCGGGTCGAGGTATATACCATAGCGGTAATCATAATCAGCGGCTTTTTCGAGTTGCCACACAGGATTGCCTACCACAGCATCGACATCGCCACCATTAATGGCACCTACTATATACATCTCGTCGCCTACCGGGGTATTCGATGGAACCAAGGCTTCAAGCAAAATGCGGTCGCCACGTAGCTCAAAACGTGGTATGTCGCTTTCAAAAACTATCTCTTCTTCATCGCAGCTCTGCATCATTGCCACTATCGGCAACATCATGAGCAGCAGCAAATATGAATATATATTTTTCATTGTAAATGCAAATTTAAAAAAATTATAGTTGTAAGTGCTTGGACGCACAGGCAGCACGCCCAATGCACCATTATAAAATCAATAATTGGGATTTTGCACGAGGCCAGGGTTGACCATCAACGCAACTTCGGGAAGCGGGAACCACTCATAACGACGATTACGCTGTACCGAAAGATCGTAGCCAGTTTCGGTATCGCGACCGAAGAACCACCACTGCCCTTGCGTGAACTTGTCAAAGCGGCGCAAGTCGGTGCGACGGCGGCGGCTCTCGTTGAGGAACTCTATACCCCATTCGCTGAGCAGCCAGTCCTCGTTAGGCGTTGAACCGAATACATTGTCGGGCCCTATTTCGTCAAGTGCGGCAGGGTCGGTGTAGTAGCGAGCACGCACTTCGTCGATAAGAGTCTTAGCACCATTGGCATCACCAGCACGCATACGGCACTCGGCGAGCGTGTAATAAGCCTCGGCAAGGCGGAATTCGACTTCAGGAATATCCAGGTAGCTAAGTCCTGTTGACTCGGGGAATACAGGATATTTCATCAAGCGAAGTCCCGAGTTGGTTTCGCCCCAGCGCGGATTCATCACCGTGGCAAGTTGGCGGCCAAGGTTGAGGAATGTACCCAATTGATCGACATAGACCAGCGGTTGCCCGTCACGGTCGGCATCGGCAAGTACTGGTTCGCCAGTTTCGCGGTTCAACATAGCACCCTTCAAAAATATACCGCCATTCCATGTGCCATCGTCGGTAGCATCATAATTTTGCTTGCGTATGTCGGCATCGTTGAAACGGTCATATACCGCACCCAACTTGTCGCCATAGTCAAACAAGAAACTTTGTGGATTGTCGGTACCACCATTAGGCTGCACATTGCCCGAGTTATCCTTTGAAGGCACGATGCAGAAACAGTTCCAACCAGTATTAGGGAATGTTTGTCCCAAAAACTCATCATAGTTATAAGGCAAGAACGGGGTGTTGCGGTTGTTGTTGGTCATTTGTCCTTCTTCCTGGGCAAATGCAAACACCACTTCGGGGCAAGAAATATTGTTGTTGGAGAAAATGTCGCGGTAATCGGTGGCAAGGCTGTAAGTGCCATAGTCGCCATTGATAATTTCCTGTGCAAGCGTAGCACACTCATCATAATGGCTCTCGCCGATGAACACCTCGCTATTGAGCAACAAACGCATCTTGAGCATACGGTTCATTCCCTGGTTGATGCGCAGGCGTGTGTTGCCCGAGCCATCTTCCTTCATTAGTGCAGGCCACGAATCGTCGAGTTCGGTTGCGATGAAATCATATATGACACGACAACCTTCGTCGAAATTGGTCGATGCCGACCCTGGAATATCGCCGTTTGTGCTGGTGCACAGTGGCAGCGTACCTCCCCATAATTCAAAGTTGTTGTAATAAGCCCACGCACGCATTGTACGCACCTCGGCTATATACATTGCCTTGGCCTCCTCGCTCATGCCTATTGAAGCTGCATCTACCCCATTGAGGCTTTCCTCAAGCATATTGCAAAGACCTATTGTCTGCCAAGCTGTTTCCCATGCGCGGCGTATAATTACCGACTCGGAATTCCACGATTGCGACGAAAGGACAAACTTTTCACCTTCGTCCCAGCCCCAAGCACCGCCGTTCCAGGAACGCCATGCCACTTGGTCGGCACTGATTTCGTTCAGATACCAGAAGTATTCGAGAAAACTTGTTGTAGCCGAGTTGTACACCGAAGCCACAGCACCCTTTACGCTGTTTTCATCTTGATAATAGATCGAAGAGTCGATGCGGTCAAACACTTTCTCATCGAGGTCGGTGCAAGAAACCATTGTTCCACTTGCAACGGCAGCAACAGCTGCAATCAAACATATTTTTTTCATAATATTGTAATCGTCAATGTGTTGGGTTAATTGTTATTTAAACCTGAATGTTACGCCCAAAGTGAGTTGGGTGGCTTGCGGATAGGCACTGTTGACATCTACGCCCGGAGTAATACCAGTAGAGGTCACAATCGACGGGTCATTGCCCGAGTAACCAGTGATGGTAAACAAGTTCTTGGCTGCTACATATACACGCAGACTCTCGACAAGTTTGTTGCTCTTGAACGGCACTGTATAGCCCAGTGTGACGTTGGCAAGTTTGAAATAGTTACCATTTTCAAGGAAGTAAGAAGATATTACACCTCCACCTGTTATGACATCACTGTCTTCAAGATAAGCACTACGCAGCACGTTGTCGGTACCACAACCCTGCAAGCCCATGCCATACTTGCGCATATTGAATATCTCGTGGCCAAATGCGCCTTGGAACATTACACTAAGGTCGAAGTCGCGCCAACGCAAGGTATTGTTCCACGTAAGGAAATGCTCGGGTGCTCCATTGCCTATGTAACGCTTGTCCTCGGCTGTAGCTTGAGCGGTGAGTATCTTCTCGCCATCTTTGTTATACACGAGCATATTGCCTTCATCGTCGGTCCCGGCATATTCATATCCATAGAACTGGCCTATCTTGCCACCTTCCTGCACACGGAAGAAATATTCGCTCGTGCCCACACCTGGCTTCTGATACAGGTCGAGATAAGAAGCCTTGTAAATGTCATTCGACAATTTTGAAAGTTTTGTCGTGCCATAAGAATAGTTCACACCGGTAGTCCACTTGACAGGAGTATCGACAAACACATCACCTGTGAGCGAAAGCTCAACGCCCGTGTTCTTGGTTGTACCCACATTCACCAGTATGGTAGAGTAAACGTATGGTGGTTGTGGTGCCGAGTAGGTATAAAGCAAGTCGTTGCTTCGGCGGTCGAAGTACTCAACCGAACCATATAAGCGGTTCCACAACATGAAGTCGATACCATAATTGGCACTTGACGATTTTTCCCACTGAAGTTCCGTGTTGGCATTATTTGACGGGGCATACCCAGTCACCCATTCTCCATCGATATAATACTTGCCGTTTTGCGAATATGTAGTAATCGACTGGTAGGCATCAAAGTCGCTACGTCCTGTCACACCATACGAGAAACGTGGCTTGAGGCTTTGAACAATATCGCTGTAATCTTCCATGAAAGGAGTTTTGGCGATTTCCCATGCCAGCGAAACCGATGGGAACGCACCCCACTTGCTATCGGCACCAAACTTGGTAGAACCCTCATAACGCATTGAAGCCGAAGCTATAATCATGTCGCGCCAGTTGTAGTTGATACGTCCAAAGAAACCCACAAGTGTAGATTCCGACTTTCCTGCATACATGTTGGCTTTGCCCTCTTGCAGGTAGCTACCCGAGCCGATGCCATGCCACAAGGCATTGTCGAATGTGAAATTGTTGTTTTGCATGAACATCTGCTCCCAGTTCTCACGCTCATAGGTGTAACCCACCATCAGTTTCACATCGTGGCCGTTGCTGTTGAAGAAATAATTGCCAAGCCATTCAACACGATTAGTCCACCACTTTTGATAAGTTATGCTTGCTCGGCCAGCATATCCGTTCCAGTAAGATTCGCTCGAACTGGATGGAGTGTAGAAATCGCTCTTCAAGTCGTTATAGTCATACGAATAAGACACTTGCGTGTTTATCGAATGTGTGCCATTGCTCCAAATATTCCACTTGGCATCTACGGTACCAAGTATATATGTACGGTTGCCCTGGCTCGTTTCAAGGTTGAGCTTGCCCACAGGGTTGGCAACACCAGTTGGCGATGTCGGTTGATAGTAATCACCGTTTTCGTCATACACGGGAATTGTAGGGTTCATCGACAATGCAGTATCGAAGAGTCCGCTGTCGCCCCAGTCTTCTTTCACGTGGCGGGCATTGAGCGTGAGGGTAAGTTGCAACCTCTTGTCGAGGAACATCTGTTGAATGGCTGCACGTGCGCCATATTCCTCACGTGCACTCACTATGTCGAGGCCAGTTGCACGCTTGTAGTTAATCGAAGCGTTGTAATATCCATTTTCAGTGCTGCCGTCAATCGACACATATTGGTTGGTATCATACGAGAAATCGCGCATCAACAAGTCATACCAGTCGGTACTTGCGCCATAGTCGTTGCCACGGCGTGCACGACGCCATTCATCGGGCGAAAGCACATCGGGTTTCCCCTTGGCAAGATTTACGGCAAAGTAGCTATCATACGTAATACGAGCCTTGCCAGGAGTACCCGACCCTTTCTTTGTAGTGATAAGTATAACGCCATTGGCACCGCGAGTACCATATATAGCAGCCGAAGCGGCATCTTTCAACACGGTCATCGACTCAATGTCTTGCGGGGCAAGAGTGCGAATGTCGCCGCCAGCCACGCCGTCAATAACGATGAGCGGCTCGTTGCTTGCCGTCAGTGAAGTCGCGCCACGCACCTGCAATGATGATGAACTGTTGGGGTCGGCTGGCGAAACTGTCGATACGTTAAGACCTGCCACCTTGCCAGTGAGCATTTCCATCACGTTGTTCATACCACCCTGCTGGAACTGGTCTTTGTCGATTTGCACAATCGAACTGGTAAGTTCCTTCCGGCTCAACGAACCATAACCTACCACAACTACTTCGTCGAGTAGTTGCTGGTCATCGTTCATCACCACATCGATTACCGACCTGCCGTCCACTTTTTCTTCAACAGTCTTGTAACCTAACGAAGAAAATACAATTGTAGCATCGGCCGGAACATTTTTCAAGGCATACTTGCCACTAATGTCGGTTGCCACTCCGTTGGTAGTTCCTTTTACCATTACGGTAACACCGATAACGGTTTCCCCTGTCGCGTCGGTAACCGTTCCGCTCACTGTTTGCTGGGCAAACGCCGACACAGAAGTAACCATCACGCCCAATAGGATTAACACGTGCCTGAGCAGGCAGTGTTTGGCTTGATTAATTTTTTTCATCTGTTAATTTTTTAGATTTTTGATAAGTTTACATAGGTAAAAGTATGATTTATGGAAAGGTATTTGGCAATACGCTGTTTCAAAAATCATGCTGGGCAAAATTATTAATATAAATATCACTTACCCAGCGCACCTAACAAAAATCTAACAACTTTACAGACTTAAAAAGCCACATTTCAGTGCATTAAACAAAAATGCGCCAAGTTAAAATCTAAACGTATTCTTAATCGCCAACATGGTCAGAACGATGCAATTTTCATCACATTGTCGTCAAAATCGGCAGGATTCAGTGCCCGTTTCTTGCGTTTGGAGCGATATGTATATATAGTGGTGATGGAGCAGCGCAAAAAACTTGCAATCTTGGCACTGTCGGTGATACCAAGGCGAATCAGGGCAAACACACGCAGCTCGGTGTTGAGCATCTCGTACTCCTTCAATTGTATGCGGTCGTCCTCGGGGAACAATTCATTGAACCGCGCCACAAAATCGGGGAAAATGTTTAAAAATGCCGTGTCGAATGTATGGTAGAATCCCTTGAGCGTGTCGTTGATTATACTTGTCGAACGTAGCGACTTGTGCAACTCTTCGATACGTCCCGATGCCGCTTGCTGGTATAGCATCTTGCGGTACTGTTCGAGCGTGGAAATATAATTTGAACTCAACTCCATGAATTTGCCTGTGTATTCCTCTTTTATGCGACTCGATTCAGTAAGAGCCGTATTAGTTGCCGTAAGCGTGGCATTGGTTTGACGCAACTCTTCGTTGAGCTTGATTAACTTGTCTTTTGTTATCGACACTAAGCGCAGGCTGCTCGACACCGTGCGCAATTGTTTTATGATGAATATCACAGCCACCACAAGCCCTGCCACCAAGGCACTGATAACAACGATAAGCAATTTCAATTGCGTCTGCATCTGCTTTTGTTTGGCTTCGTATGCACTTGTCACCAATGGCAAGGCATTTGCCGACTGGTTTTTACGCATACGCGCCGAATAATAATTGGCATCTTCCATGCTCTTGCGCAAGTAAAAATAGGCATGCGACACATCGTCATTCTCGAAACGCAACTCGGCAAGCGAACGCAATGCAAGGTTTTCCTTCACCGACCCTTTGATATCGGAAATTGCACTTTGCACCAAATAATATTCCTGCTTGGCTACATCACCATTAAGTGAGTACACGTATGCTATCAATGAGGCGATAACCGAGTATTCCCTTGTCGCAGCATGGTAATTATCCATTCGCTCGACAAAAAAATCTATGGCTTCATCATGCTGCCCGCGTTCAATCAGCCGCGACCCATATTCGGTTTCATATATAAACCTGTCGAGGTGCGGCATCGACAGTATCGAATCGCGGTAAGCAGTGATTTTAGCCTGGTAGTCAGCGATATATTCGCTACCTTCGGCATACTCGGCCATATACTGGTAGGTAGTTCCACACACTTGGTAATAATTATCTTTGACATCTTCGGGCAAAGAGCGGGAATCTATCGCCGAAAGTATTTTCAATGCTTCGGTGAAAATACCAGCTTTTGCCACCAAGTCGGCTTTCTCGATAAGCGAAACAGCAAGCCAATAATCGTCATTTGCCTCACGCGCTTGGGCGATATTGGCATTTATATAGCGCAATGCCGAATCGCATACAAACGAACGATATTCAAGAAATATCTGCCTGTTTAGTTCAAATTCTTTCTTAGGATTATTGGTTACATCAAGCATACGGGCCAAGCTGTCGATTCGCTCCATTTTCATGCTGTCAAACTCTGCACTATGACTTATGCAACCATCAAGTTGCTCCAGAAGCGCAGAATCGTTGTCGTCACAACCATGTAGCGACACCGCAAACAAGCAAATCATGCAAAGCCTTGCAGTTAAAGACAAACAATATTTCATCGTTTTCAGGTTTATACATGTAAATATCAGCATATTAAACAATCATGGGATACATAGCCCGAGGCATATTATGACCGAATGCAAATTATACTTATTTGCAAAAATAAATAAAATATACGAATTGATAGTTGAAAATTCAGCCCCAATACAAGTCAACGGCATAATTTAGAATGGGTAGGTACATAAAAAAAACAACTCTGGTATCACTACCTGAGATGCTTCATTAACTTTCTAATACCTTAACATAAACCTAAAAACATAAAAACATTTGTCTCGCGACAACTTGTTTTCATAACCTTAAAATCTTTTACCATGAAAACTGATACAAAGGTACAACCTCTTTTGATACCTACAAATATTTCCAAGAGAAAAAACATGTTGTTTAACATATTTTCTAAGCACATACCCCCATCAGCACCTGAATTAACAGAAATATACAATCCATAAGACTTATACAAGCAAATTTCCAAAATTTAGACTGAAACACAGCCATGCCAACCAAATAATTGTTACTTTTGTAATCAAAATGAAACATTTATTTTACACAATTGTTATGATAAAATCCCCTTTACTATTAACTACCTTGATTGCCGCAACAGCTCTCACCGCCAATGCCGACGAGGGCCGGTTGCTGCGTTTCCCGGCAACCAATGGCACCGATGTGGTGTTTTCCTATGCCGGCGACCTTTATAAAGCTCCACTCGCTGGCGGTGAAGCCAAGAGGCTCACTTCGAGCAACGGCTATGAAATGTTTGCCCGTTTCTCGCCCGACGGCAAGCAAATAGCATTCACCGGGCAATACGACGGAAGCACCGAAGTTTACCTAATATCGGCCGATGGTGGGTCGCCTGTGAGGCTTACATACTCGCCGACCAATGCCCGTGATGACCTTGCCGACCGCATGGGCCCCAACAATGTGGTTATGGCATGGACTCCCGACGGGCAAAACATCGTATATCGCAACCGCATAAGCGACGGTTTCAATGGCGTGCTGATGACAATCTCGCCCGATGGTGGTATGCCAGAACAAATTCCGCTGCCCGAGGGTGGATTTTGCTGCTATTCGCCCGATGGCAAACGGCTGGCCTACAACCGAGTGTTCCGCGAGTTCCGCACTTGGAAATACTACAAGGGCGGTATGGCCGACGATGTGTGGATATACGACCCCGAAGCCGAAACCGTTGAAAACATCACCGACAATGTGGCACAAGATGTGTTCCCAATGTGGATCGGCGACGAAATATTCTATGCCAGCGACCGCGACAACCGCATGAACCTGTTTGTTTACAATACTGTCACAAAGACTACAGAAAAAGTAACCAACTTTACCGACTATGACGTGAAGTTCCCCAGCACCGACGGCAACATAATAGTGTTCGAAAATGGCGGATACATATATAAATTCGACCCGAAGACACGCCAATACAGCAAAATCGACATTACACTCAACGCCGAGGGCAACAAGGCTCGTCCAGAGTTACGCAAAGTGAAAGACAATCTTACCGCATACAACATTGCTCCCGACGGTAACCGCATGGTAATAACCGCCCGTGGCGAAGTGTTCAATGTCCCTGCCAACGAAGGTGTAACCTATAATCTTACCCGCTCATCGGGTGCCAACGACCGTGATGCCACTTGGAGTCCCGACGGGAAATATATCTCATATATAAGCGACGGCACGGGCGAAACCGAAGTGTGGATGCAACCTGCCGACGGCGGCACTCCAATCCAGCTGACCACCGCCAACGATACATACATTCGCTGGCACGCGTGGAGTCCCGATAGCAAGAACATCATCTATGGCGACCGCAAAAACCGCCTCGTGCTGGTAGATGTGGCATCAAAGAGCAAACGCGAGCTGCTGCAAGACTCGATAAGTGAAATAGATGATGTAAACGTCTCGCCCGACAGCCGCTGGATTACCTACACCCGCACAGCACCCAACCAGATGCAGGTGGTCTATATCTACGACCTCACATCGGGCAACGAATACCCCGTCACCGAAGACTGGTACAACTCGACCGCACCAGCATTCAGCACCGATGGGAAATACCTGCTCTATGCCGGGGCTCGCGACCTCAACCCCATCTACAGCTATGTGGAATGGAACTATGCCTACACCGAGATGGATGGCATATACATGGTGATGCTGGCCAATGACACACCTTCGCCGTTACTGCCCACCAACGACAAAGTGGCAATTGCCAACAACGACAACCAGGAAGACGGCAACGACGACAAGAAAGAAAGCGACAACGCGGTGAAAATCGACACCGACAGACTGGCACAACGCACCATCAAACTGCCTGTCGGCACTGGCAACTACTTCAACATATACTGCGATGGCAACAAGGTGTGGTATAACGATGGGCCAGTGGTAAAAGTATTAGACCTCAAGGAACAAGACGAAACCACTGCCCTTGAATTGGGCGTATTCGAAGTGTCGGCCGATGGCAAAAAGGCTGCAATATACAAATATACCGACCGCTCAATAAGCATTTGCGACTTCCCCGCCAGCGATTTCAACAATGGAAAATCTGTCAACCTCGACGACATGACAGCATACGTGGAATATGACAAGGAATGGGCGCAAATCTATGACGAGGCATGGCGAGCCTACCGTGACGGCTTCTACCTCGAAAACATGCACGGCGTGGACTGGGCGGCAATGAAAGAAAAATATGCAGCACTGCTCCCCTACGTGAAGTGCCGCCAAGACCTTAGCTACGTCATAGGCGGACTTATAGGCGAACTCGCCACTGGACATGCATACGTGGGCCCGGGCGGCGACGACAACAAAGGTGTAGCCATTGTCAAGACTGGCCTGCTCGGCGCAAAGCTAAGCCGCGACAACGATACTGGCTTCTTCCGTATCGATGAAATCCTCGAAGGCGCACCATACAGAAACTCGCTCATTTCGCCACTTGCCCAACTCGGACTTGGTGTCAACGAGGGTGACTATATCGTTGCCATCGACGGCATACCCACAAACAGCACCACCAACATCTACAACTTGCTCGTAGGCAAAGCGGGTGTAATGACCGAGCTTAGCATTAATTCTTCGGCAACCCTCGATGGAGCCAAGCGCATCGTCGTCGAACCCATCGACAATGAATACCCACTCTACCACTACACATGGGTGCAAAACAACATCAAGAAGGTGGAAGAAGCCACCGATGGCCGTGTAGGCTACATCTACATACCCGACATGGGACCCGAGGGGCTTAACGAATTTGTACGCTATTACTATCCGCAGCTCAACAAGGAAGCTCTCATCATCGACGACCGCGGCAACGGAGGCGGCAACATATCGCCCATGGTGATAGAACGACTGCTGCGCACACCCTACCGCATGACCATGTACCGTGGCTCGGCAATGAACGGCACGATACCCGAAGGCACACATTACGGGCCAAAGGTTCTGCTTATCAACAAGTACTCGGCAAGCGATGGCGACCTGTTCCCATGGAGCTTCAAGGCTGTAGGGCTTGGCACCGTCATCGGCACACGCACATGGGGTGGCATCGTGGGCATCACCAGCCCGCTTCAATACATCGATGGCACCGATATTCGCGTACCATTCTTCACCAACTATGACGCGCGCACTGGCAAATGGATAGTTGAAAACCATGGCGTTGATCCCGACATTTACGTTGACAACGATCCTGTAAAGGAATATGCCGGCATCGACCAACAGCTCAACAAGGCCATCGAAGTGGCCCTTGAACAGCTCAAGTCGCGCAAGCCACTACCCAAGACACCTGCACCACGCACCCTCCAAGACCTTGGTGTAAAATAACCACCACGGTGGCAGTCCATGTAGAGCCGTCATACCATGGCGGCTCGATTACAGCCACAATGCACCGCCGCCACCATGCCGCTGCGGCACATTTCGGCGGAACGCAGGGGTGTATCAAATTAGATAAACGCGACAACTTTACTTACGATTTATAAGTTACAACAACTTCATTTGACGATATAGAATTGCCCCGGAGGGGGGAAACCTTGCTTAACCGCGGGTGGAGTGAGCGACAGCGAACGTAACCTGCGGAAAGACAGCCATATACAATAAGTAGCTTCGGAGATGCTGTACTAAAGTAGCAACAAAGTGCGGCATCTCCGAAGCCGTTTTCATGGGGTGACAAATACCGCAGGTTGCGTTCGCTGTCGCTCACTCCACCCGCGGTTAAGCATGGTGCAACCCCTCCGGGGCTTATAGCTGTATTAATCAATCTAATGGCTGCATTACCATCACACCCTTTCTGCCAAGATTTTCAATAGCCAATTTGGAGTAAATTATAGTGTAATTACTATAACTTACATTTTGTAAGTAGTGCGCAACCATTTATCTAATTTGACACATACTCAATTTTCGCAACCGTGCCAATTGTCGTTGCCGACAAACGGACGCACGTACATCAACCAACAACACCCACCCCTGCCCATGTAGAGCCGACATACCATGGCGGCTCGTTACTGCAACTACGCAATTACCCACGGTGGTGGTCATCGAGCCACCATGATATGACGGCTCTACATGGGGCTGGGGGGCTGTTGGCCTCCCCTTCGGGGGGAGGTCGGGAGGGGGCTATAGGGCGAGGCGGAAGCCGAGGTGGAGGTTGTTCCAGAAATCGGGGGTGAAGTAGTTCCGATACGACACCCGACAGTACCTGGCGTTGAAGTACCAGCTACCGCCCCGGTACACGCGGTACGACCCACTGTTAGGGCCTTTGGGGTTGCGCTGAGAAGAACTGCTGTAACTGCCATACCAGTCCTGACACCATTCCCATACATTGCCGCTCATGTCATAAATCCCAAGCTCGTTGGGCGACTTTGTCCCTACCGCATGGGTGCGGCTGCCACTATTGCCATCGTACCACGCCACACTGCCAAGGCTGTTGCTGCCACTGTACTTGTAACCGCGGCTGCTGTTGCCGCCTCGGGCGGCAAACTCCCACTCCGCCTCAGTGGGCAAGCGGTATCGCTTCCCTGTCATCGCATTCAGCTTCCGCAGGAACTCCTGTACGTCGTTCCAGCTTACACACTCCACTGGCAGGTTGTCACCCTTGAAACGGCTCGGGTTGCTACCCATCACCGCTTCCCACAACTCCTGCGTTACTTCATACTTGCCTATATAATACCCGCTCAACGTCACGCTATGCGCCGGCTTTTCCCTATTAAACGCATCACTACCCTGCTCCGAGGTAGCTCCCATGGTGAACGTACCGCCCGACACATATACCATCGCTATATCTGGCAGGTTGTGCTGCGGACGCTCGGGTTCTGGAGTCGGTGTCGGCTCGGGCTCTGGCTGTTGTTGCACAGGTCGCTGTGGCTCGGGCCTCGTTGGCTGTGGTTGCTCTACCGGCTGTTGTTGCACCGGTCGTTGCGGCTGTTGTTGAGTCTGCTGTGGCTCGGGCTTTTGTGGTTGCTGCGCCACCTGCTGCACTGGCTGCTCATCGGCCGACACAGTGTCGCTCGCAACTGCTGTTATCAGCCCTTCGGGGACTTCAATAGACGGTTGGGGTTCGTCGCCACGTTGCAGCAGCATCACTGCCACAAAAGCTATTGCGGCTACTGCCACGCCTACCACCCACGGCAGCCACTTGCGGCGTGGCTGTTCTGGCTCGGGGTATTCATTTTGTTGTTGCCCTTGATTGGCACGGGCAGGTTCTGCGGCTGGAGTATGCGGCTGCGGCTCGGCTACAGGTTGCCGACCATCGTCAACCAGCATCACTTCGGGTTCTTCCTCTCGGTCAACAGCCTCGGTAGCCTCAGAAGCACAATCGAGCGCGGCGGCAAAGGCTGCCACCGTCTGGTAGCGGTCACGAGATTTTGGCTGCATGGCTCTGTGTATGGCCGCTATCACATCGTCGCTAACGCCATGGTCGCGCAGCGGCTGCTCGGGGAGTTCATTATTCATCACGTCCGATGCTACTGGCGGACGCTCGCCCGTGAGCATTTTGTAGAGCGTACCGCCAAGGGCATACACGTCCATCGTCACTGGCAGCTTGCCGCCGCTGTCTTCCCTGTAATTGGCTTGCTCAATCGGCGCATAGCCCGGCGTTCCGCCACCTATGGTAGTGCTCGACTCCGGCTCGCCCTTGTCGTTGAACTGCTTCGAAAGCCCGAAGTCGATAAGCACTGCCTCGCCATCAGTACGAAGCATCACATTGCCCGGCTTCAAGTCGAGGTGCAGCATACGCTGGCTGTGCATGTATGACAATGCCTCGGCTATCTGCCCGAAATACCGCAACGCATCGCCCTCGGGCAGACCGCCGCGATTGGCAATAAGGGCATCGAGGCTTCCGCCGCCGCAATATTCCATGGCATAATAGCTCGTGCCGTTGGCCTCGAATGTTTCTATCACTTTAACTATGCCACAGTGCTTCAGTTTGGCAAGGTTGGATGCCTCGCGGGCAAACTTGTGCCGGTATCGGTCAAACAGCTCACCGCTGCCGCCCGTCGTCACCGAACTGCCCTCTCGCCCATTGATGTCGCTCATGAAAAACTCCTTGACTGCCACCTGTATCTCGGTCTGCAACTTGCCAAGGTCGCCCTCCACCGTCACAGTGGTATAGGCCAGGTAAGTGATGCCAAACGTCCCCTGCCCCAGCACTCGGTCGATGCGGTAGCTATTCTTCTTGCCCCGCAGCACCGTCCCCGGGAGCAACGCCTTGTCGTACTTGTTCATAACGTAAAGTTTTCTGATGGTAAACCGCCGCCAGCCGCACCCCGGCAGACAGCGCCACACAAAGTTAACGAATAATCACCATTCCCCGACAAAAAACAATAAAAAAATTGTAGAGCCGTCATTGTAGAGGGTGTATCAAAATGGATAAATGCGGCAACTTTACTTACGATTTATAAGTTACAACAACTTCATTTGACGATGTAGAATTGCCCTGGAAGGGCAAAACCATGCTTAACCGACTGGTGGAGTGAGCGATAGCGAACGAAACCTGCGGTATTTGACCTTCGTGAATACGGCTTCGGAGATGCCGTACTTTGTTGCTACTTTAGTACGGCATCTCCGAAGCCGCTTAGTGGATATATCTGTTTTCCCGCAGGTTGCGTTC
>DVKC01000030.1 GCA_018716295.1 Candidatus Avimuribaculum pullicola | reverse complement strand
TTGGCCGACTCGCGGGCAAACTTGTGGCGGTACTTGTCAAACAGTTCCCCGCTGCCGCCCGTGGTGACCGTGCTACCCTCGCGCCCGTTGATGTCGCTCATGAAAAACTCCTTGACTGCCACCTGTATCTCGCCCTGCAACTTGCCAAGGTCGCCCTCCACCGTCGCAGTGGTATAGGCAAGGTAAGTGATGCCAAATGTACCCTGCCCCAGCACACGGTCGATGCGGTAACTGTTCTTCTTGCCCCGCAGCACCGTCCCCGGAAGCAAGGCCCTGTCGTATGTTTTCATAACGTAAAGTTTTCTGATGGTAAACCGCCGCCAGCCGCACCCCGGCAAGCTGCGTCACACACAAAGTTAACAAATTATCACCAATATCAACAAAAAAGCAGTGGGGAAAAAACCAAAACGGTCAACAGAAAATCATGACACGAAATGTGTGGCACACCATTTGCAACATTTGAAATACGCCCGAATGTGTTTTTTACAATCCACATTAATTTGTTCTAAAAGCGCATACAAGCATATTAAATTATTTTAAATATAAGTACTTATGTGTACACCGTATCAAATATTGCACTACTTTTACGGCAGATTTAAAAGTTAATTTTTAAGTTAGTAAATTTTAAAATAGACAATTATTTAACAAATAACACATTATGAAACAAACAGCAAAATTCGCACTATTATTATTAGGTGCTTCGGTACTTGGCTCAGCTGCCACCGTCATTGCAACTTCGGCATTTGACAATGATACAGCTGGCACATTTGACAATGAAATAACGTATCAAAACAATATTGATACAAATGGTCATTTTATCCGCACTGCGGCTTCGTCGGCCTTAGACACCGACTTCACTGTTGCCGCCGAAAAATCGGTCAATGCAGTGGTATGCATAAAGAGTTACGCCACTCCGCGCAGCACACGCCAACAATACATCGACCCATTTGAATTTTTCTTCGGCCCGGGTTACGGCCGCGGACAACGCCAGCAGCAAGAAAATGCCACACCGCAACCACTCGGACTTGGCTCAGGTGTCATCATATCGTCGGACGGCTATATCGTGACCAACAACCACGTAATAGAGGGTGCCGAGAAACTTGAAGTCACGCTCAACGACAACAGCACCTACAATGCTACCATCGTGGGTAGCGATGCCAATTCCGACATCGCATTGCTCAAAATCGATGGAGAAAACTTGCCAACCATACCATTTGGTGACTCCGATGCCTTGAAAGTTGGCGAATGGGTTTTGGCAGTGGGCAACCCGTTTGGGTTCACTTCGACCGTAACCGCCGGCATCGTCAGTGCCAAGGCTCGTAGCATCAGCAGTGCAACACACAGCCGCCAAATGGGCATCGAGTCATACATACAGACCGATGCCGCAGTCAACAAGGGCAACAGCGGCGGCGCACTGGTGAACACCAATGGCGAGCTGGTAGGTATCAACACTGCAATATACTCACAGACTGGCGACTACGCAGGATGCTCATTTGCAATCCCATCGGCATTGGTCAAGAAAATCGTTATCGACATAAAAGAATATGGCATCGTGCAACGCGCCGTATTGGGAATTTCCTACATCGAACTTAATGCCGACATGGCACGTGAAAAGGATATCACCGCCACCAACGATGGCATATATGTGGCCGAAGTAAGCGAACAAAGTGCTGCAATGGAGGCTGGCATCAAAGAGGGTGACGTAATTGTGAAATTAGGCGGAAACCAAGTGAAAAATAGCGGTCAAATGATGGAGCAAATGAATAAATTGCGCCCAGGCGACACGGTTGAGATCACATATATCCGCGACAACAAGACTCACACCACTAAGGCCACGATGAAAAACAACCAGGGCAGCACAACTATCACCAAAGCTTCGGATTTCAATTCGCTCGGTTGCGCATTCAAGAAACCTAACGATAACACGAAAAGAAGTCTGGGCATAACTACTGGTGTGCAAGTAACAGGGCTCAAGGCTGGCAAATTCAAAGACGCTGGCATCAAAGATGGCTTCATAATACTTGAAATAAATGGCCGCAGGGTCAACTCGCAAGATGAGGTAGAAGCCATATACAACTCCATCGTCAACGGAAAAGACAGCGACAAAGTGATGTTTATCACTGGCGTTTACCCAACAAAGGTCAAGAGATACTATGCAGTAGATTTGACAGAATGACATAATGACAGCCCACAATGTGGGATATAAAACCAGGTCGGGCAGCCGCAAATGCAATGTGGCTGCCCGACATTTTATCCCCAAGTGGCCTCATTAACTCAAATTAACGTCGCGCAACGGCAACTTTTAGCCTATTGGCGTGTTAATATAATATAGACTATATGTATCCTGGCAAACCCAAAGCTCAAGTGTCAGGAAAAATACGTTTTGGCATTTTTCTTGCAAAATATGCCAAATGTTATACAAAAAAACACTAACTTTGCACACTAAATCTCTGAGCATACATGAGACAGTTAAAGATTACCAAATCAATTACCAACCGCGAGAGCGCGTCGCTCGACAAGTACCTCCAAGAGATAGGGCGTGAAGACCTTATCACCGTCGAGGAAGAAGTGGAGCTTGCGCAAGCCATCAAAAAAGGCGACCATGCGGCATTAGAGAAGTTAACACGAGCCAACTTGCGCTTCGTGGTTTCTGTGGCTAAACAATATCAGAACCAAGGACTAAGTCTGCCCGACTTAATCAACGAAGGAAATCTCGGCTTGATTAAAGCTGCCCAGAAATTCGACGAAACACGTGGCTTCAAATTCATCTCCTACGCCGTGTGGTGGATTAGGCAATCAATCCTGCAAGCACTCGCCGAGCAATCACGCATCGTGCGCTTGCCGCTCAACCAGGTTGGGTCGCTCAACAAAATCAGCAAGGCCCTTTCAAAATTTGAACAGGAAAACGAACGCCGTCCGTCGGCCGAGGAGCTTGCCAACAAGCTCGAAATTCCTGTCGATAAAATTTCCGACACTTTGAAGGTTTCGGGCCGACACATATCGGTCGATGCCCCATTTGTCGAAGGAGAGGACAACAGCCTACTCGACGTGCTGCCTAACGACGACTCGCCGATGGCCGACTCCAACCTCAACCAGGAATCCTTGTCGAAAGAAGTGGAACGCGCGCTCAACCAGCTGCACGAACGCGAACGCGACATACTGAAGATGTTCTTCGGCATTGGTTGCCAAGAAATGACTTTGGAAGAAATCGGCGCGAAATTCGACCTCACACGCGAGCGTGTACGCCAAATCAAGGAAAAGGCCATACGCCGCCTAAAAGGGCAGAAAAGCCGGCTCCTGAAATCATACCTCGGCGACTGACGCGATTCAAGACGATCAAGACAAGACCAATAGCACAGGCTTCCCGCTACACGGCAGGAAGCCTTTTTTATCAGCCCCCTCACAACCTATTTTTCACCGTACATAATAACCAAGTAAAATATCGCCAATGTAGCATTATATCCCCGAAACTCACGATTCAGTGCCTGATTAAATGAGTTTAATTTAAACAGGTCATAACAAAAAATAGCTATCCTGTTTACAACAATGTCACAATTAATGGCTATTTTTGTAGAGAATAACAAATTACAAAGCAAATGAACAAAATTATAAGTAAGGAGCATTTCTCCGACAAGGTGGTGAAACTCGTCGTAGAAGCTCCGTTGATTGCCAAATCGCGCCGTGCGGGGCATTTTGTGATAGTGCGTTGCGGCGAACACGGCGAACGAATCCCATTGACCATTGCCCAAGCCGATACAAAAAATGGAACAATCACACTTGTGGTGCAGAGCGTGGGCGTTTCGACCCAGAAAATATGCGCACTTGAACCAGGCGACTACCTGACCGATGTTGTCGGCCCGCTCGGACAAGCCACACAAATCAAGAACTACGGCACAGTGGTGTGCTGCGGTGGCGGCGTGGGTGTCGCTCCATTGTTGCCAATCCTCACCGAATACAAGAAAGCCGGCAACCGCGTAATCAGCATACTCGCCGCCCGTTCAAAAGACCTGATTATCCTCGAAAAGGAAGTACGCGAATATAGCGACGAGGTGATTATCATGACCGACGACGGCTCATACGGCCAGAAAGGTGTAGTCACCGTGGGACTCGAACAGGTGCTGCAGCGCGAGAAAGTTGACTACGTAATGACCATCGGCCCCGCCGTGATGATGAAATTCGTGGCATTGCTCACCAAGAAATACAACGTGCCCACCGAATGCTCGCTCAACGCCATCATGGTTGACGGCACTGGTATGTGCGGGGCTTGCCGCGTGTCGGTAGCAGGGAAGACACGATTTGTGTGCGTGGAAGGTCCCGAGTTTGACGCGCACGAAGTTGACTTCGACGAACTGATGATGAGATTGAAATCTTTCAACAACGCTAACAAATAACCACCCGAAACAATGACAACCGACAATATAGCCGAATCGCGCAACGAACAATGGCGCGACGAGCTGCGCCGCTCGATGACGGCGAAAGAACGCATGAAAATAGCCCGCGTGAAAATGCCCGAGCTGTCGCCCGAGTACCGCATCACGTGCAACGAGGAGGTCAACCAAGGCATAACAGCCGAAATGGCCGTGGAAGAGGCCAAGCGATGCCTCGACTGCCCCAACCCGCAGTGCGTAACTGGGTGTCCCGTGGGCATCAACATACCCAAATTCATCAAGAACATCGAACGTGGCAACTTTGCCGAAGCTGCCGCGACCCTCAAGGAAACCAGCGCGCTGCCTGCCGTGTGCGGACGTGTGTGCCCGCAAGAAAAGCAGTGCGAAAGCAAGTGCATACACCACAAGATGAAGAGCCAGCCCGTAGCAATAGGATACCTTGAACGCTTCGCCGCCGACTACGAACGCAACAGCGGCAACTCGTCACTGCCCAAGGTTGCCCCAGCCAACGGCATAAAAGTGGCCGTGGTAGGAAGTGGCCCTGCGGCGTTGTCGTTTGCTGGCGACATGGCCAAGTTGGGCTATAGCGTCACCGTGTTTGAAGCCTTGCACGAGATTGGCGGTGTACTAAAATATGGAATACCCGAATTCCGCCTTCCCAACTCGATTGTTGACCACGAAATCGACGGGCTGCGAGCCATTGGCGTTGATTTCGAAAAAGATATAATCATCGGCAAGACACTCACCTACGACGACCTGCACGAGATGGGCTTCAAAGGCATATTCGTGGCATCGGGAGCAGGGCTGCCGCGTTTCATGAATATCCCTGGCGAGAACCTCAACGGAGTGATGTCGAGCAACGAATACCTCACTCGCATCAACCTGATGGGCGCAGGCAAGCCCGACTGGGACACTCCAGTGCTTACAGGCCGCAACGTGGCGGTAATCGGCGGCGGCAACACAGCCATGGACTCGGTGCGCACTGCCCGCCGAATGGGTGCTGAAAGGGCCATGCTCGTATATCGACGTTCCGAAGAAGAAATGCCAGCGCGTATCGAAGAAGTCAAACACGCCAAAGAAGAAGGCGTGGAATTTATGACGCTCCACAACCCCATCGAGTACCTCGGCGATGAAACCGGACGTGTCAACATGATGCGTGTACAGAAAATGCAACTCGGCGAACCCGACGAATCAGGCCGCCGCTCCCCTATCCCCATTGAGGGTGCTATCGAGGAAATTCCCGTTGACTTGGTAATAGTGAGCGTAGGCGTGTCGCCAAACCCACTCGTGCCAAAGTCGATCAACGGACTTGAAATAAGCAAGCGCAACACCATCGTGGTTGACCCCGACACCATGCGCTCGTCAATCAGCGACCTTTATGCCGGTGGCGACATTGTGCGCGGTGGTGCGACAGTAATCCTTGCCATGGGCGATGGCCGACGTGCTGCCGAATACATGCACAAGGCATTGTCCGAAGCATAACGACGCACATTCAATTCAAATACAAACGAGGGCGGTGATGCCACGATGCACACCGCCCTCGTTATATGTTTATTAGTGACACTTACTCAATATTCGGCGTGTCCCACACCTTGGTTTCGGTGCAATTAATCATCAACGACTGGTCGCCACACTTCACGCGGAATTCTCCAGCTTCAAGCCGCCACTTGTTATCATATCCCACAAATGCCAAGTCGCTCGCCTTGACACTCATAGTCACAGTCTTGGTTTCACCTGGGCGCAATTCCACTTTAGTAAAGTTGCGCAAGCGTGAATTGTCGGGCGAAATGCTTGCCACAACGTCGCTTGTGAACAACAAAACAGGTTCCTTGCCAGCAACATCGCCAGTATTGGTGATATCGACCGAAAATTCCAGCACATCACCCGCAACAAAATCGCTCTTGCTGACGCGGAAATTAGAATACTTGTAGGTGGTGTAGCTAAGCCCATGACCGAATTGCCATTGCACATCCATTTTAGCATCATAGTTATATGCGCCCGACATGGTTGCCACATTTTCACACGGCTTGTAATCATACGTAGCAAAGCCGTTCACCTTGCTGGGATATGTAATAGGCATCTTTGCACTGAAATTGGCATCACCAGCGAGCAAATTGGCCAATGCGTCGCCACCATAATTTCCAGGCAGGAATATATCAACGACGGCTGCAGCCAATGGTTCGATTTCTTCCACAATGCGCGGACGGCCACCATTAAGGATTAACACGATAGGCTTGCCTGTGGCAGCCAAAGCCTTGATTAATTGCCGCTGGTTGGCCGAGAGAGTCAAATCTTTTACATTCCCAGGAGTTTCACAATAAGAGTTTTCGCCCACGCAAGCTACTATAACGTCGGCATTACCTGCTGCTTCCACAGCCAGTTGCATATCGACAACCGTATCTTGCTGCCAATTACTATTGACAGCATCGGCAGCCACATATTTCACACCTTCTACGAGGGTTACGTTGTCAGCACCATATTTGTTGCTTAACGCCTCATATATCGTGTTATACTCATCGGCATACTCATCGGTTTTATGACCTTGCCAAGTATATGACCAACCGCCATTGAGTGTACGCATCGAATTGGCATTTGGCCCAGCTACAAGTATTTTCTTGCCTTTAGCTATTGGCAATACAGCATTTTCATTCTTTAACAACACCTGTCCTTCCTCGGCCACACGCAATGCGACCTCGGCGTGAGCTTCGCTGCCAAATTCAGGGAAATCGGCAAAATTATACACAGGCTTTTCAAACAGGTTTAACCTGTATTTCAAGCGCAATATGCGACGTACAGCGTCATCAATGCGGCTCATCTCCACCGCACCTTCTTCTACAAGCTCCTTGAGCAACGTGCAGAAATCGGTATTGTATGGATCCATCGACATATCGATACCAGCATTGATAGCAATGCGTATGGCATCTTTCTTGGAAGTGGCAATATGGTCGCGCGAATATAGGTTTACAATATCGGCCCAATCAGTCACAACCATTCCATCCCAGTTCAACTCTTCCTTGAGCCAACCTGTAATCAATTCCTTATTGGCATGTAATGGGAGGCCATCATTCACAGCCGAATTTATCATCACCGACAATGCCCCGGCACGGGCAGCCTCAAGGAATGGAGCAAAAAACTTCTCACGCATGTCGCGCCGCGTTATCGACGATGGTGTACGGTCAAGCCCATTGACTGCACCACCATATCCCATGTAATGCTTCATACAAGCAGCCACGTTGGTTGCCCCGATGTGATTAGGGTCGTCGCCTTGGAAGCCGCGCACGGCCTGTGCACCCATTTGCCCATTCACGTATGGGTCTTCGCCATAGCTTTCCCACATTCTCGACCACGATGAGCCGCGGGCCACGTCCATAGTAGGCGTATATACCCATGGCAAACTTGCAGCCTTGGTTTCATAAGCGCAAATTACCGAAACCTCATACGGTATATCACGGTTAAACGATGCGGCTTGGTTGATAGGTTGCGCAAACAGCGTCCCGCCATCAACATACGTCGTGCCATGTATATGGTCGATACCGTAAATATTGGGAATACCCAGTTCGGCCATCGACTCATCTTGAATATCTTTCAACAATTGTTCATACACTTCAGGCGTTTGCGCTTGGCTCAATGGCACATTCAGAAACGACCCCACTTTATATTTCGCAATCATATCGTGCAACACTGGCCGGTTGACAACAAACCTGCCCTCTTTGCCACTTGCGTCATAGTCGGTGATTGTTTCGACAGTCATTTCGCACATCTGCCCGATTTTCTCGTCTAAAGTCATCTGACTCAACGTTTTCTCTACTTTAGCCTCGATACTTGGATCGATAGGGATACAAGGTTCTGCGGTCTGAGCCATTGTTATGCTACTTGTCCCAATAGCCAAGGCGGCCGCAACTGCGCATAATGTTTTCTTTTTCATAGTTTTTCTATTTTAAATGAAATTTGTTTATGATCTCGCATATATATTGAATTTCGTCTTCTTTTACATTTACCGAAATGGGCAAACTCACGACACTGCCAGCCAATGCAAGCGTGCGTGGCAACGATGCACCACCATACTGCGCGATATAGCACGGCTGCAAATGCGGCGGTGTGGGATAAAGCACATCTGTTTCAATGCCATTTTCGGCCAAGTAAGCCCTGAATGTACCACGCTCTTCAACTCGCAGCACATATTGATGCCACACCTGTTTGCACCCTGGCAAGATAGCTGGTTTCACAACTTGCGGGTTATTTATAAATGTGTCATACGTGGCAGCCATGTTGGCACGACGCAAATTTTCCTCATCCACATGTTTTAACTTCACTCTCAACATTGCAGCCTGTATCTCGTCCATGCGGCAGTTCAACCCACAATACACGTTATGATAACGGTAATCCGAGCCATAATTGGCCAATGCTCGCACAACACTTGCCAATTCTTTATCATTTGTAGTGACAGCCCCAGCGTCGCCCAATGCCCCGAGGTTTTTGGTAGGATAAAAACTAAGCCCGGCCGCATGCCCCAGCGAACCTGTTACACGCGTGCCATTGAGTCCGGCAACAGCTGCTTGCGCTCCTATAGCTTGTGCATTGTCCTCGATAATTTTTAAGCCATATCTTTGTGCCAACTCGTTAATTTGGCTTGACCAGCAAGGTGTCCCATACAAGTGTACTGGCATTATGGCTCGTGTACGTTTGGTAATGTACCGTTCGATAAGTGATGGGTCAAGGTTCATCGTCACAAGGTCAGGCTCAACCAACACTGGCACCAAGCCATTATCGGTCACGGCAAGCACAGTGGCAATGTATGTATTGGCAGGTACAATCACTTCGTCACCTGGCTGCATTGCGCCAAGTTCAATATATGCCCTTATAATCAACCGCAAGGCATCAAGCCCATTGCTAACAGCCACAGCACACTCGGTGCTGCAATATTGGGCTAACTCTTGTTCAAGAGCCTTCACATTCTCACCGTTGATATACCATCCCGAACGCACCACGCCACTTGCAGCTTCAACAAGCTGCTCCATCAACGGCTCATTCACAGCTCCAAGGTCGAGAAACTTAATTTTACGCTTCATGAATTTTTCTTGAAGTTAATCTTTTAAAATCGTCATACGAGCGCACATAGTCATTCTCGTCAAATTCTTCAGAAGCAATAACAAGGCACACGGCTCCCGAGGAGAAATTATTCAATACACGCCATATTCCAGGCCGTACCAGCAGACCTACATTCGACCTGTTGAGCGACACTATGCGCCGATCATGCCCATCATCAAGTACAATATCAAAGCTGCCGCTGGCTGCAATGATAAATTCCTCGCAATTATAGTGCGAATGTCCGCCACGTTCTTCTCCGCCAGGTATGTCGTATAGATAATAAACCCTGCGTAACTCAAATGGCAGTTCATTGAAATTTTCCACAACGCTCAAATTGCCATTTTCATGATGATGCTTGACAAGTGTTATAACCTTGCAATCATCTACATGCGACTTGTTATGTGATTTTATTTTCATTTGGCACATAGCAATTTAAATTGCTCAATATCATCTATATATTCATCACTGTCATACACTCCCGACGAAAGGACAAGCGCGACCGAATTAGTCGAAAAGTTATCCATCGACCGCCATGTGAGATGCGGGACATAAATACCATAGTAAGAGCGGGCAAGATGAATGCGTCGCACTTGCACACCATCGTCGAGCACCACATCAAAACTACCCGACAATGCCACAATAAATTCGTCTTGCGTCTTGAAAGCATGGCCATGCCTCACTTTCCCCGCAGGTACATCATAGATCCAGTAGGCACGGGCAATCTTAAACGGCACATTCTTTATCCCCTCGATAACCGACAAGTTGCCGCGTGGGTCACAAATCTTGGGCAATTCTACAATGCCTGCCTCACTTAATTTCTCCATTGGCAAGTCTTATCAAATAGTCACCATAGGAATTTTTCTTCATTGGTTCTGCCACAGCCTTCAATTGCTCGGCCCCTATCCACCCTTTCCTGTAAGCGACCTCTTCAAGCGAAGCCACCATGAATCCTTGGCGATTTTGGATAGTTTGGATAAAATTTGCAGCTTCAAGCATCGAATCGACCGTGCCAGTATCAAGCCACGAAAAGCCGCGCCCGAGTGTCTGCACAAATGTCCGTCCCTGCTCAAGATAGGCTTGGTTGACCGATGTTATTTCAAGTTCGCCACGAGCCGACGGTTTCACACCCTTGGCAATCTGCACCACATCATTTGAATAAAAATATAGTCCCGTGACAGCATAATTCGATTTTGGCTTCTCGGGCTTTTCTTCTATCGAAGTCACCATGCCATCATCATCAAATGCCACCACTCCATATCGATTGGGATCTTTCACAGCATAGGCAAACAGCGTGGCCTTACGCTCCCTCATTGCTCTTTCACGGGCTTCTTCAAGCATTCGTGTAAAACTTTGCCCATAAAAAATATTATCACCAAGCACCAGGCATACATCATCGTTGCCAATGAACTCTTCGCCTATTATAAATGCCTGGGCAAGTCCATCAGGCGATGGTTGTTCGGCATAACTGAAGTTAACACCTATTGCAGTTCCGTCGCCAAGCAGACGCTTGAACGCCGGCAAATCTTCGGGAGTGGAAATAAGCAAAATATCCTTTATACCAGCAAGCATCAGTACCGATATTGGATAATACACCATCGGCTTGTCATACAACGGTATAAGTTGTTTTGATATACCTTTCGTGGTCGGATAGAGCCGTGTTCCTGCACCACCTGCCAATACTATTCCTTTCATATACTTATACAGCCTGTCGTTTTTTATCGATTTCCATACATTTCTTCGTAATATCGCTGATAATCGCCGCTCGTGACATTTTCCACCCACTGTTGATTGTCGAGATACCAACGTATTGTGTCCACAATGCCAATTTCAAACGGTGTTTCGGGATACCATCCAAGTTCTGTAGCAATCTTTGTAGGGTCGATGGCGTAACGTTTGTCATGACCAAGACGGTCGGTGACATGTTCTATCAAGTTGTCGTTTATATCTTCCACTTGGCACTTGAGCAACTTGCAATATTGAGGCTCGCTATCCATAATGTTGCGTATTGTACTTATCAGCAGCTTCACTATGTTGATATTGCATTCCTCGTTAAAGCCACCTATGTTATAGACCTCGCCTATCCTACCACCATCAAGCACGGCATCGATAGCCTTGCAGTGGTCGGCCACATATAGCCAGTCACGCACATTCATTCCCGAGCCATACACTGGCAACTTCTTCCCTTCAAGGATATTTTTTATCATCAATGGTATCAACTTCTCGGGGAACTGGTATGCACCGTAATTGTTGCTACAACGGGTTATATTCACTGGCAATCCATACGTTTCATGATAAGCAAGTACAAGCATGTCGGCACTTGCTTTTGACACCGAGTATGGCGAACGCGGTGAAATGGGGGTTCCCTCTGTAAAGAAGTGCTTGCCGAATGTCTTCAGATTTTTACGGTTTGCCACCACTTGCTTCAATTGTTCATCGAGATGCAACAGTTGTGGAGTAGTATAATCTTGTTCAAGCGAGCCATAAACCTCATCGGTGGATATCTGCAAGAATTTCTTGCCAATGGCATATTCCATCTTGCCATCATTTCCCTTGCCTACATACCATGCGCGACGAGCTGCTTCAAGTAGGTTTTGTGTCCCTATTATATTGGTTTCAAGAAACAAACGGGGATTGGTTATACTACGGTCAACATGGCTCTCGGCTGCAAAATTAACAACATAGTCAATATCATACTTGTCGAAAATTTCTCCCACAAGCTGGGCATCGCCAATGTCGCCTTTTACAAAATCCACACACGGCAACTCAAGTTCCTTTTCTATGTTTTTCAAATTGCCAGCGTAAGTGAGCAGGTCAAGCACAATTATGCGCAATCTGTCAATACCATGCTTGTCAATGATATATTGCACAAAATTAGAACCTATGAAACCAGCGCCGCCAGTCACTAAATATGTTTTCATTGATAATTCACATTTTCACATTAAAGATGCGGCAAGTTACAAAAAATCCACGAAACAGACCCACAAAAAGGCATACATATTTCCAAACTCCATAATTCACCTCTTGCAGATTTCTACAACCTGCTACGAAATTATTTGTCGAACAATGATAGCAAACGAGATTTTTTGCGTATGTTTGCTTACGTTTTTTATCACAGAATTAGATATGCCACAATTTGCCGAAGTAATATTGCCCCTGCCTATATACAACACCTACACTTATGCCGTTCCTCCCACCATGGAAGAAATGGTAAAAGTAGGAAGCCGGGTGCTTGTCCAGTTTGGACGGAAAAAATACTACACGGCTATCGTGCGCATGTTGCATAACGTACAACCCACTGGATACGAAGTAAAAGAATTACTTTCGGTACTTGACGACTCTCCATTGCTACGGCACCCGCAACTGAAGTTGTGGGACTGGATTGCCGATTATTACCTATGTCCGTTGGGCGACGTTTACAAAGCCGCAGTCCCATCGGGGTTGAAAATCGAAAGTGAAACATGGGTAAGCGTCAACCCCGATTTTGAAGAAACCGACGAATGCACTCTGAAAGAACGTGAACGAGTGATTTTCGACATGATTTCGTGCCGCGACCGTGTACAGTTAGGCGAAATAACCCGCTCCACAGGATTTCGCAACATAGAAGCCACTGTGAGCCGAATGCTCGAAAAGGAAGCAATCTTCGTTTCTGAAAAAGTAATTGATACTTACCGTCCAAAAACCGAAACTTTCGTCACTCTGACAATCCAGCCTGGCGACAACGACGGTTTGCACCACTTGTTTGACTTGGCCGGACGGTCGAAAAGGCAAGAGCAACTGCTGCTTGCATTCATCGACCTGTCACACTGGCTGCAAAAGCCACAAAACCACACCGAAGTAAAAAAATCGGTGCTGCTCGCCCGTGCCGAAGCCACACAACCAATGCTGGCTGCAGCCATCAAAAAAGGTTTGTTTAAAATCTACAAAAAAGAAATCAACCGATATGCGTTCTCGGCCGAAACTCGCGCCGACTTGCCAATCCTCACCGACGAACAAAATCGCGCATTACGGCAAATACTCGAACACTTCCACTCCAAATCGGCAGTACTGCTGCATGGTGTCACCTCAAGCGGGAAAACATCGGTGTATATGCACCTCATCGACCAAATGCTCAAAATAAAAAAGCAGGTGCTATACCTTGTACCCGAGATTGCACTTACAACGCAGCTTACGCAACGTATGCACCGTGTGTTTGGCGACCGACTTATCATCTATCACTCTAAATTCTCGGACAACGAACGAGTCGATGCCTGGAAAAAATTGCTCAGCAGCAACGAACCGTGCCTCATCATCGGTGTACGCTCATCGGTATTTCTGCCTTTCTCCAACCTTGGATTGGTAATCATCGATGAAGAGCACGACACCAGCTACAAGCAACAAGACCCAGCCCCACGCTACAACGGGCGCAATGTGGCTATGATGCTCGCTTCGATGCATGGCGCAAAGAGCCTATTAGGCTCGGCAACACCAGCCATTGAAACTTACTACAAAGCTGTGACTGGGAAATTCGGACTTGTGGAAATGCCCACCCGCTATGAAGGCATAGAAATGCCTCAAGTCGATGTAATCGACATAAAAGACGCGCGCCGCCGCCACGAAATGAACGGTTTCTTCTCCAATGCACTGCTAAGTGTATGCCGAGAATCATTGAAAGCTGGCAATCAAGTGATTTTGTTCCAAAACCGCCGCGGATACGCCCCAATGGTGATTTGCCACCAATGTGGCTGGGTGCCCCGATGCGAGAATTGCGACGTGTCGCTCACCTATCACAAGCATGTCAACAACCTCAGTTGCCACTATTGCGGATTTTCAATGTCACTTCCCACGGTGTGTCCCGCTTGCGGGCAACCGACAATCGAAGTTGCAGGATTCGGCACCGAGCGGGTAGAAGACGGCATAGCCGAACTGTTTCCCGATAACAAGATTGCACGCATGGATCTTGATACCACACGCAATAAAAACAGCTATGAAAAAATCATCGACGACTTCTCGGCACATAAGTCCGACATACTTGTCGGCACACAAATGGTGACCAAGGGACTCGACTTTGCTGGAGTAAGCACTGTGGGAATACTCAATGCCGACACAATGATAAATTTCCCCGACTTCCTGGCACATGAAAGGGCTTTCAACATGATGGAGCAGGTGGCTGGACGCGCTGGACGCAAAGGCAAACAAGGACAAGTGCTAATCCAAGCCTACGACACCGAAAATCCTGTGATACGCTTCGTCACCTCGCACGACTACAAAGGCTTCTATGCCGACGAAATAGCCGAACGTGAGCGATATGGTTACCCACCATTCACCAAGATTATCAACGTTTACCTCAAGCATACCGATGATGCTGTAGTCGGTGAAATGGCCGTGCGCATGAGCAACATGATGAGGCAGGTGTTCAAGCACCGTGTGCTGGGTCCCGAAGCCCCGGCGGTGCGCCGCATCCAGAACAAATACATTCGCCAAATCGTGCTTAAAATGGAAAATTCTGCCTCGATGAGCAAAGTGAAACAAATCCTGCGCATGATATACGAAAACATGATAAACGCCGACAGCCGCATGAAATCCACACAACTCTACTTCGATGTCGATCCCGTGTAACATGCACTGGCTTGTGCGGCAATTTGGCGTATGCCATGCCTTATTTTGCGGCAAAAACTGATATGGAACAAATCAAATCGTGGCAAGGGTTTTTGGAATGCCGCACGAACCTTCTCGGCCACTTGGCCGATACCGCAAGGAAGTGTTGGCATCACGAGAATATAGTAACCAATTTTTACGAAAACCATAATGGTACATTTTTAGGAATTGGTGGGCCGAAGTCGAAAGTTTTCGGCTTGAAGGACAAAAGGCTGTTTTATGGGACAGTGAGGAAGATACCCAAGGAAACATTCTTGCATCTGTATATGGCTGCCGCCAAATACCTGCCCTGCGAAGTGAACAGATATGCACGCAAGCTCGGCTTTGAACATTACAATGGCACACGAGTGCCGTGTAAATGGCATCGTCACAATGCTTTGGCGTGTTGCGATTGTGAAGACAACTGCGTGGAGTTTGATTTTTTCTATTTGTTGTTTGGAAATGAGAAACGTATTTATAGTACGATTATCCATGAATTGTGCCATACGGTTCATCACAATCATAAGGCTGAATTTTGGAAACTGTTTGAGCAGAAATTGAGGGAAGCTGCACTTGTGGAACGGGATTACGATGGGTGGACGAGGCGTATATCAAAATGGAATCCCCAATTAGTCGTTAAAGGCAATGAGTATCGCTTGCCGCAGGAATGGATGCTACATGGGTGCATGGCTCGCGAGTCGGTCGAAATTTTCAAGTTGCAGCATTGGGCGACATTTCATTTATTAGTATGCCCTAAGTTAAGGAAAATAATCAGAAAGAAGTTGCAAGAATGCAATGAAGAGGGCTTGGTCAAAGAATATGCCCAACTATACGGCGTGAATTACACGGACGAATCGTTTTGACATCAATAATTATAAGTTAGATATGCCGTGGTTTGGCACAAGGTGGCGGTAATTTTGTGCGTGGCTTTTGGGGATATTCCCAGTATAAGCCGCTAAATAAATATTATACGCTTATGAATAGGAAATATGTTTTGACCGATGACTGCATCACGGTAGATGGAAGACAATTGCATAGGATAGAATGTGCAAGATTTTTTAGCAGATTGCACCCTGGAGCACCTGGTGGGTACATAGAGCATGAAGGCAATCTTAGCCACGACGGCAATGCATGGGTGGCTGATGATGCCATGGTGATGGGCGATGCTGTAGTGGAAGACGACGCGCTTGTGGTCGGTAATGCTTGTGTGCGTGGCGAGGCTCGCATTTCGGGCAACGCATTGATTTACGGCAATGCCATAGTGAGCGATAGAGCGATAATAAAAGACAATTCCAAAGTAAAAGACCGCGCCCAGATATCGGGTTATGCACAGGTGTATGGGAAAGCATGGATTTCGGGTTACGCACAAGTGGACGACTATGCGATGGTGTATGGCAATGCACAAGTGTCGGGGAATGCCCGAATTTCGGGTGATGCTGAGGTGTGCGGCGGGGCTCTGGTTACGGGGAATGCCGAAGTATCGGAAACTGCCGAAGTGTTTGGCAATGCGTTTTTATATGGCGCAGCTCGTATAGGCGACAAAGCGAGAGTGAATGGCAATGCGCATATTGGTGGCGATGCCCTTGTGTCGCGCTGCATTGATTATCTGAACATCGGCAACCTGCATCGCGAATCTAACGTAAATGGCAATAGCTATTCAGTGACTGCTTTTGTTACTGAAAATAAAACCATCAGGGTAGTGCATGCACCTTCGTTGATTGAGCTGCCTTATCCGCCAGTTACGATTGAAGAATTTGAAGCCGAAGTCGAAAAAGTGTATGGTGCGACTGATTTCATCGACCAGTACCGAGCCGTGGTAAGTCTTATCAAAGCATGGAAGCAAATCGCACTAAGATGATGCTGATTATTGCAATAGGGAATGGAGGGTGGGTATGTGCAAAAGGGGGGCGGCGACTTTTGCAATCTTTAATATTCTTTCAGAGGTTTTTTGCGTACTGTTCGCTACATTTGTAATGTAATTATCACACATTATGCATTAATGGAGCGATAACGAGAGAGCTATTAACGTCTAAGATTGCAACTTTGCCGCAAATCACAAGCGGCAGTGTTGAAAATGCGGGCTAATCATTAACATAAAAACTACTGTATGAAAAAAACCTACCCAAAGTACAGCCATTATAGTGATTTCGAGTTGATCGGCATGATTACGGGAGAAGAACGCAACAACGAGGCTGCCGTTTACCTAATAACAAAAAAATACCTCCCAGTGATACAAAAAATGTGTCGCTTGTTCTGTATGGAAGACTACCTCGACGACCTGAAAAGTGAAATATATATATCGCTCTGCGAGAACGATTGGGATAAACTGAAAAAATTCGAGGGACGAGCCAATTTCGGAACATGGATAGGTGTAATAGCTTACCACTTTTGTTTAAAAGAAGTTAAACGCAGGAATAAAAACATTCCATTGTCCATCTATAATAATGGAGGGCCGAAAAATGACGATCACAGCGGTGACGACAGCAACAATGCCAGCGGCGTTCTTTTCCACACATTTACCGACCATGACAACTACCACTTGACCTTGATAATCGAAGCCATCAGGCAGTTGGGCAACGAAGAATGGCAGTTTATGGTTGCAAAGAAACTGGAAGGCTACTCATCCAAAGAGATAGCAGCAATGCTCGAAGAGTGGCATCGTAGCAAAGGCATCACAAAAGCGTTCACCGAGAAGAAAGTCAACAAGATTTTCAGCGAGAAAATCTATCCACGCCTCCGCGAAATATGTGATAACTTAGAAAATTTATACAAATGGTAATTAACGACGAAATCATCGCTGCATACGTCGATGGACGACTATCCGACAGCGAAAACCGAGAAGTGGTGCAATACCTCGCGACGCACCCCGAAGAAAGATTTGCAGTGCTTGCACTCATGGACAAGTGGGACGAAACGCCACAACAAGAACCAATAACTGACAATGATGGAGTGTCTATCGAAGACACTCCTTATAGAAAAATGCTAACCAAGAGTTTAAAAGCGATGTTAAGTACAACTTCCATAGCCGCAGCTGCTTTCGTACCCTTAGGTTTGGAAGAAAATGAAAATGAAAAAAATAAAATTGCTCAAAATATAACCGAGAAAATAAAGCAAAGCGACAAGCGGCTACTCGATCTATGGGACGAGATACACAAATCGCCTCAAAGATAACGCAACAGCGAGCCGAAGCCTGCATTATCAAGAGAGTTTTTATTATTTAGTATATTTATAACCCGACTATGCAAAAGTTTCTCAACAACCTGCTCAATGGCAACATCAACAAGTACGTCGCCCAGTTGCCACAACTGAAAGAATCCATCAGCAAAATAGTTGTTGATGCCGAGCAGCCCAAAGAACGGCCAAGCTACGCATACCCCTACGATAGCTACATCGACATCGCCCTTGGCAACAGCTTGGCAAAAAAGGCGTTGGGAAACATGGCAAAGCGATATTGCCCAAGCAAAGAAGCAATCATCAAGCAAGCATCTGCCATCAACGACAAGAATTTTCCTCGCACTTGGAACAATTTCCAGCATTGCTGCAACACATTAGACGTAACCAATGCGCCTAAGACATACGTGGCGCATAATATCAAGGGTATTAACGCTCTATCTGTGACTTTCGACAACGATACTGTGATTCTTCTAAGTTTGCAATCCACCATTCTCGATGATGCCGAACAACGTTTCTTAATAGGGCATGAATTAGGACATGTACAAATGGGACATATTGCCGCACACTCATTGCAAGGATTGCTGCAAGACATAAATATGAGGAACGAATTGGCTGGAGCATTCCTATGCGACACCATCGTACCAATGCTCAATGAGTGGTACCGTGCCTCAGAACTTACTGCCGACCGTGCTGGCTACCTGTGTTCAAAAGACATGGAAGCCATAGCCAAGTTGTTAGAAACCATCGATCCTTGCCTGGCCGACGACAACTTTACACAATACGTCGAGCTATATTGCGACCACCCCACCACAGCCACACGCATAGCCGAGTTAAAAAAATTTGTAGCCGAAAAGGGACTATAAGATATGTTTGACCCAAATTACATAATAGCTCCATTGGTGGGTGGCATCATTGGCTATATCACCAACGACATAGCCATACGCATGCTCTTCCGCCCACACAAGCCCAAATACCTGCTGGGCATGAAAATACCATTCACCCCAGGGATAATCCCCAAGGAGAAAGGACGCATAGCGAAAGCCATAGGCGGAGCAATAAGCGAAAACCTAATGAGCAAAGAGGTGCTTGAGAAAAACTTGCTATCCGACGAAATGATAGGGAAAATACGCAGCTCGATCGACGAATTTTTCGACACGCAGCGCCGCAATCCCGAAACCGTCAGGGAGTTTCTGTCACACCTGATGTCGGCACAGGAAGTTGATGCAATCATCGACAATGTTAAGAAAAACCTCACTAACGAAGTGGGGCAGAAAATAGCCGCCGCCGACCTCGGCGAGCAAATAGCCGATACTGTAGTACAACACATCTCGGCCAAGCTAAGCATTGACGGCCTCGACATTCCATTGCCAGGAATGCTCCGAACAGTGATGGGCAACTCCATCTGGGGCAAACTTGCCTCGATGATGGAAAAACCCATACGCAACTTCCTCGCCAAGAACATTAACCAAATGCTTGCCGACAAGGGCCCTGAAATGGCTGCCAACCTCATCAATCGTGAAATCGACGACTTCTCGGCAATCCCCATGCAGCAGCTGCTCGATGGCAAAGATGCTCAAATTGCACAATTCACCGATTCGTGCATCGGCATTTACCGCATGGTGATATCCGAACACCTGCCCCGCATTCTCGACACAATCGACATTCCTGCAATCATCGAAGCCCGCATAAACGAGATGGACATGGCCGAAACCGAAAAACTCATTTTCCAAGTCATGGACAAGGAACTGAAAGCCATAGTGTGGCTCGGTGCACTGCTCGGCTTCCTGATGGGAGGCATCAACCTGCTTTTCTAACCCCAATGTCAAAACCTAAAAAACTATTACTATATGCCAAGACAGATAAAACAACAAATCGAAAATATCATTGACTATCGCAAACGTACTCGCCTACCCAAAATCGAACAGCAAATCGCTTTCTTAAAAGATGTGTTGAGCAAGGTTGAGAAGTTAGACTCTGTGATAGCTACCGTGCGCTACCAGATAGAACAAAAAAACGGGCCCTACTACACCATGCTACTTGCCGACCCGACGATGGAAGCGCGTTTCAACATCGTTTCGACCACTGGGATAAAAGAAAAACTCAAAAAGCAAATCGAACTTCTCGAATTGCTCAAGCGGCGGTTTTCACGCGATGCCGTGCAAGTGGCATTCGTAGGCTACGAACGCCAAGGCAAAAGCCGCTTTCTGCAATCAATATCGGGGCTGAGCAACAACGTCATTCCCGCCTACAGCGGTACAAGCTGTACGGGCGCAGTGTCGGTGATCCACAATGTCGGCAGCGGCTTCTCGGCTACCATCAAGTTCTACACCCTCGCCGAATTCCTCGGCATAATGAAGGACAAGCTCAAGAAGTTCTTCCCTGGAAGGACTTTCACACTTAACAGCATCCAAGACTTGAAATACCTCGACCTGAGTGGTTTCAATGCTGGCACAAACATTTCGCTGTCCACCGAGTTTGAAAAATTCTGCAATGGCTATGTCGCCCACGCCGACGACTTCGCCGAGCTGATAGGCCACAGCGACTTGATTACCACCGACGAGAAGCAAATCATCCAACACGTTGCACAATATGAGGAATTCGGCCAAATCCCACAATGTGAAGATGCCTCGCAATTCACCGCCAAGGAGAAAGACGATGACAATGGTAGAAAAATCACAGTATATGTAAAATACTACTATAAATACCTCGCCGTCAAGTCGGCTACAATCTACACTTCGTTCCCAGCAATCGACGATGCAAAAATAGTGCTTGTCGATACTATAGGAATGGGCGACTCGACCGATGCACAACGCATCGAGGACGAAATGTTCCGTGTGTTGCGCGAAGACTGCGATGCCGCCATCGACGTGTTCAAGCCCGATGCAAACGGCGGAGGTTTCAACCAAGCACAGGCCGACATACTCACAAAAATAGGCAATGAACTGTGCGACCGCGACCCACAACGATGGATATACTATGCAATAAACCGCGTGGAACATGGCAAAGGGCGCAATACCGAGAACATTCCTGCAATCATCAAGGCGGCCAAGGACTCATTTAAAAACCTTGCATCAGTGCCAGTTGCCGACGTGGTAGATGTCAACGCCGCCGACAAAGACGAAGTGAACGAGAAACTGCTCGGCCCGCTGCTCGACATGATTACCGAGAACCTCGATGACATCGACTCAAAGTTAATGGCCAACGCCAACACCACAAGCGGACACCTATACCAAGAATACAAGATGTTTGCCGATGCCGTGGCAAGCGTGATTTCGGGACAGATGAAACAAGGCTCAAACGAACTCAAGAAGTTCCGCCAACTGCTCCAAAACGACCTCGACTATAGCAACGAACTCAAGAAGCTCGACAACAAATATGCCGATGGCAAAGACCGCGAATGTCCACAGGTGAAAAACGAAATAGAACGAGTAATCGCCGGGCTGACAATGCTCGTGAGCAATATAACTGACATTTGCACCGATGTGGAAAAGGGTAAAGGCTCAACCAACGAAATATTCGAAAAATATGTGAAGCTACTGCGCAACCGCATCTACGATGCATTTGCCGATGTCAACACGGGCGTACTTATTCCCTTGCAGGAGGATGTGAAAAATTCACTTATCAATATCCTTTTCAACAACGCCAAGTTTGGCAATATACCGTTACAAGGATACGCTATCGAAGATGGCGCATCGAAAGAATGGCTCGCCACATTCATCAGAGAAAAAGTTGACCGCGATGTGTATCCCAAGATGAACGCCATGCTGCACTTCATCCTTGACTACCAACTCAACATACAGGGATTGATAGAATACGATGTGGCCAAGTGCCTCGGTACCATCGACAAGCATAGTGCCGAATTCCGCACCATGAACCCCGTCACCGGTGTCAACGACATGCAGCACGCCAAGAAAATATTCAGCGAGATAGTGAACCGCACTACAGTGATACAAACCAAGATGCGCTCGTGGCGCGATGAATTCTCGCTCATTCCCAGCCATTCGTTCTATGCCCGCATCAGCATGTTCCGCGATATGATGGTGGACGATGCCGACACCAACGAGGAACTATACAACTTCTACTCGGAAAACCGCATGACAGTGTGGCGCGACGAGTTTGCAAGTCTTGCCGAGGAAGCATCGGCATTCGGCGAATGGAACAAGGCGAGCCTGGATATCACCCAAATGTGCATCAAAAACAATTTTCACTTAAAACTCAACTAATATGGACATATTAGGTAACATAAAGGATTTTCTCGTCAAGAAAGGCGGAGCGAAAAGCATTCCCACACTCAATGTCTGCATGATGGGCCCTCGTGCCGTGGGCAAAACTACGGTGATGACATCGATATTCCACGAATCGCAGTCAAGCATCTGCAACGGCTCATCAATCTACCTGCGGGCTTGCGACACCAACACCAGCAGCCTCAACGACTACTACCTGCGCCTGGTCGATGCAGTGGCCAAGCAAGACGCAGCCAACCTGCCAGCCTCCAACACGGTGTCGGAATTCCTGTTCGGACTGGGATTAGCCGGACGCGCCGAATCGGTACGCATCAAAATACGTGATTTCCCGGGCGAATACCTCACATCGCCGCGCAAGGAAGACCGCGACGACGTGTATGGCTTCATGTCGGCGGCAACGGTGATACTCATCGCCGTCGATACGCCATACCTCATGGAAGAGGACGGACGCTACAACGAGGAGAAAAACAAAACAGCCATCGTCACGCACTACCTCAAAGACAACGCCGATGCCGTGCGCGACAAATTAGTTCTATTCGTCCCACTCAAGTGTGAACGCTACATGCACGACGGGCGACTCGATGAAGTGTCGCGCAAGACCCGCGATGCTTACGCCACGCTCGTTGACTTTTTCAACGACAACAACATAGCCAGTTTCGTCACGCCAATTATCACACTGGGAGGCATCGAATTTGACCATTTCTCCGACAACAGGCTAATGGGCGACACAGCCAAAGTCGCCGTGTTCCGCCCATGGGCCAAGTGTCCCGAATACAAGCCACTATTCTGCCCGCAACCGCTTTACTACCTGCTGACGTATGTAGCCAACTACTATGAATGGCAGAAAAAGCAGAAAAAAGGCTTCTTTGACAACCTCATGGACTCGCTATTCTCGTTGCTCAAGGACGACGACCGCTTCCTCGAAGAGATGCGTAAAATCACCCGCTTCGTCATATACAACCAGAATGGTTTCATACCTGTCACTACCAACTCAATTCTTAAAATCAATTAACACACCTGTAATCATGTCACAACCGCTGAAAGTATTAATGATGGGCGGCCGCCGCTGCGGCAAGACCTCGGCACTGGCCAGCCTGTTTGAACAGTCGAAAAATGGTCCAATCAACGACTATTTCACCGTAAGCGACCGCACCATATTGGAAACAAAGGGGCTTGAACATCAAGAATCGCTTAGCGACAAGACCCTCGAACTCACCCACATGCTCGAAACCAACAAGGACAACAGCAATGTATTCCTTGTTGACCAAGCACCAACAAGGTACTCGTGGCTCTACAAGCTGCACCTGCAAATTCCTGGCAAACGCCGCGAAATGGACATCGAATTCCGCGACTCGGCTGGCGAATTTTTCGAAAGCAATAGCGAACACGCCCGCGAAACAGAGGAATATATGCGCAATTGCGACGTTTTCGTAATTGTCATCGACACCCCCTACCTGATGGGCCCATGCGAAGAATCGACCAAGGACATCTGCCCCGAATCGATCAACCTCGGCACCAACCGCGTGAAAGATATCCAAAACTTCCTCACACACATCACCGACAATGACGGCCAAGATGCCAAGATGGTAATCTTCGTGCCGCTCAAGTGCGAGAAGTGGGCCAAGGAACCCAATGGACTTAACCGTGTGACCCAGCGCGTGAAGGAAGTATTCGCCACGCACATCAAGAACCTCTCGGCCTACGCCAAGATGAATATCACCATTCTGCCGATGCTCACCGCTGGCAACATCAACTTTGTCGAATTCCACGACGCCTACATCTACAACTCAATCGATGGCGCGAAACGCTGCTGCAAAATCGATATAGACAAGGTGAGGACCGAATTTGGCGACGTTGAACCCATGCTACTTGGCGAAACAATCAACGAAGACAGCGAAGCCGTCATCGCAGGCACCAACCTGATGCGCCCCTTCAGCTGGTACCAAATCACCCCTGGCAACAACAGTTACGCCCCACGCAACTGCGACCAACTACCATTGCACATTATCCGCTTCATGCTCGCCAAGCTCATCGATGCCGAAGAGAACAGCTATAAAGGATTTTTCGGCTCAATCCTCAAGTTCTTAAAGACCGTATTCGGGACTATGGACATCGACGAACTGAAACGCATCATTGGCAATATGCAGCGCAATGGTGTCATCAAAGACAAAGGCGACGGCATAGAAATAATCAAACGCTTCTGAAAATAACATCAACTACCATGCTTAGATACTATTCATACTATTCTGTGGGCGGATACAAAGACTTGCTGCTTGGCGACAGCAACAGCCATGACGAAGCCACTTACTACCTGCCCATGCTGCCAGTGCTCGAAGAGCGTGGCAAAACCGATGCCGAGTCGCGCCAACGCGCCGAAGAACTGCAAAAGCTTCCTGCCATAAAGCAGTTGACAATCGACAACAGCTACGACCTGCCGTCGTCGGCACGTTACTTATTCTCACACGCTGGCTACAAGCTGCTCTACCGCCACCTCGAAGGCGACAAGTATGCCATAGCCCTGCGCGACATCTACCCTACCGCCAAGGACGAAACAGGAAGGCCGATACCGTTCCTCATCGTCATCATGGGCGACTCACCTGCCGACCTGCGTACACTCGACACCCTGGCGGCATACATGGCCAACAACATCGCCACCACCGAACGCGCCATATCTGGTATGATAGGCATGGACTATGACAAGAATGGGTTGCGGTTTGACCTGCGCAATTTCAACGAATGGATTGCCTCGGTGGTCAATGGCAACAAGTCCAACACCATTGCCACCATCAACGGTGGCACTACTATACACGCTTTCCGTGACCAAGTTGCACTACTCGTGTTGCCAGGCGGCATTCCACAAGAAACCGCCATCACCGAACAACGACTTGATGCCAATGCCATCACCGAAACCGTGCGCATCGACGACATCGTGGCACGCGACAACCCCGATCAGCTGGCCAATACCGTCGCCCGCCTCGCCACCATGCTGAGGGACGAACGCAGCCGCAACAAGACACTCAAGCGCGGACTCGTCCTCGCCGCCATCTGCGGCTTCCTCATCGGCATCATGATTGCAAGTTGTTGCTCACATTGACACATAAGAAATGGCTGATATTCTGAAAATCCTCATGATGGGCGGCCAGCGGTCGGGCAAAAGTTCCATGCTGGCCGGTCTGCTCGAAACCATGCTCAATGGCAAGGTCAAGGAACTCGTCACCGTCGAAGACATGACAGCCCGCAGCGGCACTGGACTCGACCTATCCCGCAACATACGCGACCTGAAGCTGCGACTGCTCATGACTCAGGACAAATCGTTCCTTATCGACGACGAAAACAACAAGACCAACGCATTCAGCGACTACTTGCTCGAATTTGCCGTGCCAGGCACTTCGAGCCGAATGCAGATGCTATTTTCCGATGTCAACGGCGAATTTTACGACAAGGGACAAATCCACGACACCGAAATCAGTAAGCTCATCAGGGAATGCGACGTGTTCCTCGTAGCCATCGACACCCCTTTCCTCATGGAAGCCGTGAACCCCAGCAACAGGCTGTGCAACGAGTCAATCAACCTATCATACAATCACGTCCGCGATCTCGAAGACTTCTTCACCGAACTCGACGACAAGGATGGTGCCGATGCCAAGTTGGTAATATTCGTGCCGCTCAAGTGCGAGAAGTGGATACGCGAGGGGCAGACTGCCCGCGTGGTGAAGCGTGTCGAAGAGGTTTACGGCAGGATTATACACAACCTCTCGGCCTACACCAATGTCGAAATAGACATCATGCCCATACAGACGGTGGGCAACATCGTATTCGACGAGCAACGCCGTGCCTTGGTGTGCAACAGCGGCGGAAAGCAACGGCGGTGCTGCATCTCGCCCGACAAGCAATACGTGAGGTTCGAGGACGGAACAGTGGAACGCATCGACCCAGCCAAGCACAAATTCGACGAGGATAACCGCGCCAAAATTCGCGAAAACTCGACACTCATACGCCCAAATTCGTGGTTCAAGACCATTGGCAAGGAATATGCACCCCAAAATTGCGACCAGCTCGCCTTCTACATCTTGCAATTCTACCTTGCCAAAGTGCTGTTTGCCCAGAAAGTCGAGGACTTGCAAAAAAAACGGACGATGTGGAAATACTTGAAAATCTCGGCCACTGTCCTGTTATGGTTTGCTGGCGGATTGTTTGGAGGCATATTGGGATATTACACTTCCAATTTCCTCGCCAAGAAATTCGGTACTTTCACTGTTGACCAAATGAAAGCCCTAATGGACAAGATAAAAGCTGGAGGCTATATCAAAAGCAACTGCGACGGCATCAAAAACATTAAACCTTCCAAACTTTACTCGTTATGATTAAATTCTATGCCTATTATAACCATGGCGGTTACAAGGATTTCTACCTTGGCAGCGACTGCGACGACACGCCGTCGCGCTACTTCCTGCCGCTGCTGCAAGTGCATGAGCGACGCCTCACCGATGCACCCGATGCAGAACTGCAAAAAGAGGTTGACCGCCAGAAACTGTTACCAATGCTCACCGTGCTGACCAACGACACCACCGAATACAATTATCCCGATTGCGTCAGGCGCATGGTGTCGCACGGCGGCTACAAGGCATTATACCGCCGTATCGACCAGCAACACATAGTGCTGGCTATCCGCGACATCCCTGGCTCGAAAGACGTGTATGGACGTTCCACGCCATTCTGCATGATGATGATAGGCGACAACTCCGACATCGACACACTCGACCACATAACCCAATATATCATACGAGGACTCACAGACTTTGAGAGCTTCGCTACCACGTTGTTTGTCAACGATACAAAAGAGAATGGGTTACGATTCGACCTTGCAAGACTCAACGACAAGATACACCACATCGCTACCGATGCCAGTATCAAACCAACTGCCACAATGACCGAGTCGGACAAAAGAGGTCGTCCTGTGTGCCTATTTGCTCATTTCATGCCATACATCGATGCCATTAACTTACTGGAACGCGAGCAAAAAATACCACACGACACAGTTGATTACTTGTTCTCAATCGAAAAAAATAAATTCCGACGAATGAATGATACTCCACAGTATCCCTTCTACGAACAGCCACGCAGAACGCCACCAGTATTTACCCGAAAATCATATTCCAACTCCGATACCGACCACATGGCTTCGCTTGAACGCCGCATTGCCATGCTCGAAGAGCGCGTCAACCAATTAGAACAACTATTAACCCAAACGAAACAACAATGAAAAAAATATTATTCGGTCTTGACAGCAAGACATACGAACATAATTTCGACAAAGCAGCCCTGAAATCGCTCAGGGCTTTGCCAGGATTCGATGTCGTCGTAAACTTCTTCCTCAACTGGACTTATATCAAATGGCACGTCATCGAGCTGCAAGGAAGCAATTTCCTTGTCACACGCGAATCATGTCCCGAACTCTACAACCTCGTGCATGAAGTTGCCGACACACTCGACGTGCGTCCGTTGCCGCGCTTCTACACACAGTGGGGCTACGACATCAACGGCTACACCACGGGCTACAAGGAAGACACGTTGCTCGTACTCAACAGCGGTACGGTTGACCTGCTCAGCGATGACGAATTGCGCTACGTGGCCGGACACGAAATGGGACACATCAAGAGCGGACACGTGATTTACCACGTGATGGGACAACTGTTCAACACAGCCATCAGCCAAATACCATTAGTGAGCACACTCACCACGCCCATCTACTACGGACTGATGTACTGGAACCGCATGTCGGAGTTCACTGCCGACCGTGCAGGACTGTTGGCTTGCCAAGACATAGACGCAGCCATAAGTGCTATCATCAAAATGTCGGGGCTGCCTTTGAAATACTTTGAGAAGATGAACCGCGACTCGTTCATCAAGCAAGCCACTGAGTTCCGCAAGTCGTTCAGTGGATTTACCGACAATGTGATAAAAGCCATCTCAATCATGGGCAGTTCACACCCGTGGACAGTGCTGCGAGCCGCCGAACTGCTGCTATGGTACGAGTCGGGCGAGTACCAGCGCATTCTCAATGCTGCCCAAGTGAGGACATGCCCACATTGCAACCTACAAATACCCGATAATGCTACTAAATGCCCATATTGCGGAGCTGACTTATGAAAAAGGCCGTATTGCGGCACATCGACACTGCACTACTCGAACACAAGGACGACATCGCGCTACGCAAGAAGCTCGATGCCGTGCCCATGTTCAAACAGATAATGACCGACACCGTGTGTGCACTGCGTGAAAAATACGTGGCAATAGAATATGCCGGGAACGGGCTGCACATAAACGACGAATGTCTGCCCGAACTTCACAGCAAGCTCAAGGAAGTATGCCACACATTGGGTGCAACCAATGTCCCAGGCTTCTCGCTAATGTGGGGCTACGACATCGCGGCAGCCACCGAGGGGGTTAACAATCCGCACATTACTGCCATAAGCGGCGCAATCGACCTACTTGCCGACGACGAGTTGGCATTCATGTTAGGGCATGAAATGGGTCACCAAATGTGCGGCCACAAGCCTTATCATGTGTTTCTCGAATCACTCTACATGCCCGTGGTAAGTGCCATTCCTGGAGGCGAAATGTGGATTGGATTGGTGCGCTCGACATTGCTCAACTGGTATCGTATGTCCGATTTCACAGCCGACCGCATGGGGCTGCTTGCCTGCCAGGATTTCAATGCTGCCATGCGGGCATTGATCAAGATGGCTGGCATCCCTCGCAAATATTTCGGATCAATCGACATCGACAGCTTCATCAAGCAAGCACGTGAGTTTGATGCCATGTTTGCTGGCATATCAGGGAAACTAATCAACTACATATCGGTCAACTCGGCTTACAGCCCTTGGATTATTGCCCGCGCGGCAAACCTGCACCAATGGTACAAATCGGGTGAATACGACAAAATCATAAACGACAACCTGAATGGATAAAAACAAAATCATACGCAAGCTGAACCGCAACGTGATGCTCGGCACCGACAAGAACACCAAGGCAATGGGCTTGGCAGCATGCCAAGCTGGTTGCATCAGGTATCATGTGAATTCCAAGGTATTCTGCTGACAGCACCAATGGCATTCACCATACGCACAACCACAGGTAACGCCTACACCTACTTGCGCCACTCCAACGAGATTGCACCAGGTGCAGTACACGAATTGCTGCACCCTGTCGCATTCGAGCTGCGCAAGCGCATCACCACTATGCCATCACTGTCGGCATTCACATTGGGCGTTACCACACAGTGCAACCTGCGATGCACCTACTGTTGCTACTCGGGGCAATACCGCAACACCCGCAGCCACGGTAGCCAGTCAATGAAAAGCGACGATATCGGCCCGATACTCGATTTCATAGCAGACAATGCCAACGCACTCCCAATCACAATCGGTTTCTACGGTGGCGAATGCCTCATAGAATTGCCATTCATCAAGGATTGCATATCACACGCCCACGAGCGATGGCCTGGCAACGTAAAATTCGAAATATCTACCAATGGTCTGCTGCTATCGCCCGAAGTCATTGAATGGGCGGCAACAAGCGGCGATGTGGCACTATTCATCTCGCTTGACGGACCGCGCTGCATCAACGACCGTTACCGGCGCACGGCTGGCGGTCATGGCTCATTCAATGCCATACACCGTGCGCTCCAATACCTGCACAGCCGCCACAGCGACTATTTCGACAACAACGTACACTTGATGATGACAGTCGCCGATATCACCATGCTCCCCGAGATTGCCCGACAATGGAGCGACGACGCATTGCTTGCGCAAAAGTTGCCGCTTCGCATCTCGACTGTCGCACCCAACTATGGCGCAGGGGTGAAACGCACCAATTTCGACGACGAGGTCGCCAGGTACATGGCCATACTCGATGCTTACGACCAACACCGCGACTGGAGGCTACTATCGGTCTTTTTCGAGCGACTCCTTGCCGAGTGGACCACCCGCCCGCTGTTCGAGCTCGACGCGCCATTAGAATTTCCCACTTGCATGCCCCACAACACAAAGCTATATATTGACACCGACCTTGCCATTGGGCTATGTGAAAAAATGCCCGACACCTACAGGATAGGTAATGTGGCAAACGGCATCGACTGGAATGCCGCCGACAAAATGGCTGCCGCACTGTCGTCAATAATAGAGCGGCGGTGCGCGTCGTGTCCTGTAGCAAGGCTTTGCAGCGTGTGTCCACAGCTACTCGACCTCAACGAAAGCGAATTTGATACATTTTGCCACAATCAAAAAGTGATGCAACGCACCAAATTGCTATTATTTTGCGAATTAGCCGAAAGAGATATGATATGACCCACCAAACTACCCCACAAATAACTATCGCACCAATTTCACTCGACAGCGACTTGCAGTGGCTACGCACATTGCTCGGCGACAGCGATGTACGGCAACAGCTACCTCACCTCACAACTGATGCCGTGCGCTTCGTCAACGACATGCTAATAGCCGAACGCGCCCAACTCGGGTTGCTGCGCGTCATCAAGCTCGGGCACGATAACATAGGATTCGTAGCCGTTTACGACCTCGACGATTCACCTTTCATATTCTATGCCATGTTACCAGCCTACCGCAACCATGGATATATGCGGCAAGCAATTGCCATGCTGCAAACAATAGTCAATCGTCCGCTCCACACCCTTGTCGCTACCGATAACCTCGCATCAATTGCCCTGCTGGAGGGAGCTGGCATACATTTCATACAGGAAAGCCAGCATTAAATGTAAAATACCGAATATGGCACACAACGGACTGGCACACCCTGGCTGCCACTGCCAATAGATGTGTACAACAATGGTATATCATCAACAAAAATTGAAATTACACCGAATAAGGCAATATGTTACTTACTGTCTATACCACGGTTATTATTTCTTTCGGGCCCTTTGAATGCCATGCCGTGGAACAGCATAAACGGCATTAATCACTGCCAAGTTAGCTTCGTCGATTACTTCATTGTCCAATGAACTCAAGTAAATGCGTGTGGTCTTTTCCGAATCATGCCCCAATGCTTGACTGATAAATGGAGTGGCAACATTCAGGCTATGAGCCGCACTGGCCCACCCATGGCGCGCCGTGTATGTTGTCAACGGAATGGGACACCCTATCATCTTCCCAATTTTCTTCAACCTGGCATTCACCCAATGCAGAGCATTCAGATATTGCCTGCGAATGTCGCCACCCGTTTCGGTAAGGATAGGCAACAAGTAACGCGACTCTTTCACATGATGGCGGTTCACGATTTCCTGCATTTGCTCTTCCCACTTTATTTCAAGTTTTTGCCTGGTCTTTCGACGAAAGTACGTCAAATAGCCGTTTTGTAACTGATTGGTTTCCAACAATGCCAAGTCAACAAACGATATGCCTCGCAAATCAAAACTTAACATATAAAGGTCACGGACAAAAGACATCTCGGCATCTCCAGTCAAATCCAAGTCTTTTATTTCCTTGATAGTTTCTATCGTGACTGCCCGCTTTGAAGTCTTGTCAACTCCAGTATAAACCTCCGAAAAGGGAACACGATCCATGGTTAGCCCCTTTTTTACGGCACGGTTATAGATGGCTCGCAAATTGCGATTGTAAAATGAAGAAGTGTTACGGCACAACCCGCAATCATTGAGCAGGTAATGTTCATACTCTTTTATCAAATCGCTGTCTATCTCATCAAGCCTGATGTCGCCTTGCTCCCCACGAAAACGCATGAAACTGTTCACCGCCGAGATATAAGTTTCGGAAAGGCGATACTTGCCCATACGCTTCAAATGCTCAACCAATTTAATAGAAAACACGCAAAAACTATGCTCGTCGTCATCGGGCAAACGAAAAGCTGTCACCACATCATCGGTGGTATATTTTACGTCTGCTTTTTCCAAACGCCAAATGATAGCCTCGATGCGCTTCCTCATCTCATACAACCCATGTCGAACTTCCACAAGGTAGGAATACCGTGCCGTATCAAACTCAGGTATCACCACCTCCGCGCCATTCCATTCTTCAGAAAAGAGTTTGTAACACGTACCTATTTGACGAGCTATACGATTGTGAATCACTTGGATGTAAATTGTCCCAGTTTTACCTTTTACCCGCGAGTGGCGGAATTTAGTTCTTACTGATGTAGTCATAAGTTCATATTTTAATTAATATCGTCCTATTCGAGAATATTACTTAATAAACTAATATACAGCGAACTGACCGCCGAAACGCATATTTGTGATTTCTACATTAAAATAATCCAAGCCCACAAGAAAGCAATCCTGTTAAGCAAACAACAAACACCCATGTAACATAAAGAACATTATTAGTGCATTCTCAGTTACACTCCTTCCTTTATGGTATAATGATAAAAACTGGGCTTCAAAAGTCATACAAAACTTTTAAAGCCCAGTTAGACTGACTACTGTCGTCCGCTAAAATAACATATCTGGAAATTCCTAAAATTCCGACGTGAAATGGAAACGTATTTTAGGGAAATCGGTCTGCGCCATTTGTAATACATAGCCCGAATCGGCAAGAAATACATCACGCCCATCTCTATCGACTGCCATAAACTGGTGTTTGCGCTTCTTGAACGCCTCAAGAGCTTCATCGTCATCGCTTTCTATCCAGCACGCTTTATACATGTGTATTGGCTCCCATCGACATTGCGCCCCATATTCGTGCAACAACCTATACTGGATTACTTCAAACTGCAATTGTCCTACAGTGCCTATAATCTTGCGACCGTTAAACTGGTTAATAAACAATTGTGCCACACCCTCGTCCATCAGTTGCTCAATTCCCTTATTGAGCTGCTTGGTCTTCATCGGGTCGGTATTCTCTATATATTTGAACATCTCGGGCGAGAAACTTGGCAATCCCTTAAAGTGCAGATTTTCCCCTTCAGTAAGCGTGTCGCCAATCTTAAATGTACCATTGTCGGGCAAACCGATAATATCACCCGGATAAGCCTCGTCCACGACATCTTTGCGTTGAGCCATGAATGCCGTTGGTGACGAGAACTTCATCATCTTGTCAAGACGTATGTGTTTATAATTGGCATTTCGATGGAACACACCCGAACAAACTTTCACAAAAGCAATACAACTGCGATGGTTAGGATCCATGTTTGCATGGATTTTAAACACAAATCCACTAAATGCCTCTTCACCAGGTTCAACCACTCGCTCCTCGGCTTGTGTTGCACGTGGCGATGGTGCTATGCGCACAAAACAATCGAGCAATTCCTTAACACCGAACGTGTTGAGAGCCGAACCGAAAAACACCGGTGCCACTTGCCCGTCAAGGTAATCAAGCACGTTGAAATCGGGATAAACACCATTTATCAAGTCCAAGTCTTCGCGCAACTTGTCGGCATCGGCCTTACCCACTGCTGCATCTACTGCCGGGTCGTTGATGTCCTTTATCTCTACACGCTCGGTCACTTTCTGCTTGTCGGGCGTGAACAAGTCCAACCCTTGCTCATATATATTATACACGCCCTTGAAACGCGCTCCCATATTGATAGGCCAAGACAATGGCCTTACACTGATTTTCAATTCAGCTTCAAGTTCATCAAGGATATCAAATGGGTCTTTTCCCTCACGGTCAAGTTTGTTTACAAAAATGATAACAGGCGTGTTACGCATACGGCACACTTCCATCAACTTGCGTGTCTGCTGCTCGACACCTTTGGCCACATCCACCACTATTATAACACTGTCAACTGCCGTGAGAGTGCGATAAGTGTCTTCGGCAAAATCCTGGTGTCCCGGGGTGTCAAGAATGTTGATTTTATAATCGCCATAATTAAAGCCCATCACCGATGTAGCCACCGAGATGCCACGCTGCTTCTCGATTTCCATCCAGTCAGACGTTGCAGTCTTTTTGATTTTATTAGATTTCACGGCTCCTGCCACATGTATTGCACCACCAAAGAGCAATAGCTTCTCGGTGAGCGTGGTCTTTCCCGCATCGGGGTGGGAAATAATGGCGAACGTGCGCCGCCTGTTTATTTCGGTCATTAAACTTGCCACTGGTGTTATTTTATTGATTTATGATTGTTGTTACACATTTCTCAAGGCTTTCCTCCCAGTATGGGATTTCTATGCCAAATGTCTGTTTGATTTTACTCTTGTCAAGGACGCTATATAACGGGCGCATAGCTCGCGTAGGATATTCCTTTGTCTTGACTGGCACCACTTTGCACGTGGTTATTCCTGCAAGGCGATGGATAGCCTTGGCAAAGTCATACCATGAACAAACGCCTTCGTCGGAAAAATGATATATCCCTGGCAACCATTCTGCCGCCGACACTATCGCGTAAATGGCCGCAGCAAGGTCGGCAGCACATGTGGGCGTACCGATTTGGTCACACACTACGCGCAACTGGCCCTTTTCCCTGCCAAGGTTTATCATTGTTTTCACAAAATTCTTGCCGTAAGGCGAATATAGCCATGCCGTGCGTACAACTATGCTATCAGGTGCGGTTTTCAGCAACAGCCGTTCGCCATCACGCTTGGTTATGCCATACACTGTCTTGGGATTTGTAACATCTTCCTCGGTATATGGTTGATAGTTAAACCCATCAAATACATAGTCGGTCGAAACATGCAGGACTTTGGCACCACAATTACGTGCAGTACCCGCCAAGTTTCCCACAGCCTCGACATTGATTTTCGCACATGCCACAAGATCATCCTCGGCACTGTCAACAGCCGTGTAAGCGGCACAATTTATTATAATGTCAATCTTATTGCTCTCGACAAAATGGTACACGGCATGAGCATCGGTAATGTCAAGCGTGTCAATGTCGGCAAAAAAAGAATTAAATTGCCTATTACTTGCCAATAAGTTCCGCATCTCGTTGCCAAGTTGCCCATTTGCACCTGTAATCAACAAATTCTTTGACATAAAATCATTCTATTTTGTTCGCATAATTTCCCTTCTTCACACAACCTATACTGCTATTGGCAGCATGTGCCACATAGCTACAACGCCACCTCATCGTCATCATCGATAATCGGCTTCTGCTCATCTTTCAGATACAATGCCGACAATCGTGCCAACAACCGAGAAACCTGGGCAACGGCTTCTTCCGTGCCTTTACTCACCTCGCGGTGTTGAAGCCGCAGTAGCAACGTGCCATATAGCAAATTGAAGCACGTTTCAATTTCGCCCGATGGCTCTTCGCCCGATTTTGCCCGCAATTCCACTATATATGGCAACGTCTTGTAATACTCGGCCCTATATTCGGGGAATTTGGGTGAAGCCAGCAATGCGTTATGGAAATCGGTGAGGCGTATTATTACATTCTTGGTGATTTGCAGGTGCCCCCCTTGCTTGACACCTTCATGCTCCATCATTTTCACCAAGTTTTCATACCATTCGCGTATTTCGCCACGTTTGGCATCGTCCACATCGTAGCGTGAAATCAAGTTGCGTTCAATGGCATCAATGTCACAGCCATTGGCGCGTATCAAGTCTTCCACCTGCCACATGTATAGCAGGTATTCGGCCATGTTTTCCTTACGTTTCGTTTCGGCAATAAGCATATATATGAGCCACTCAATGCGGCGTTTAACCAAATTTGCTGATTTTGCGCAATGCAGCCTCGTTCATTATTTTAATTCTGCGACCATCGACAGTTATAATCTTTTCGCTCACGAACGACGACAATGTGCGAATTGCGTTCGATGTGGTCATATTCGACAAATTGGCAAGATCTTCACGAGCCATGTATATCTTCAATGTTTCGCCATCATCTTCAAACCCGTAATTGTCGATAAGTATTGTCAACGCCTCGGCAAGGCGGCCACGTATATGTTTCTGCGTCAAGTTCACCATCTTCGTGTCCGACCCGCCCAAGTGCTTCGACAACTCATGAATGAAAAACCAAGCCAACTTGCGGTTCTGGTCTATTATATTCGTGACAATCTTCATGCTTATAGCCCCTAATTGCGACGGTTCAAAAGCCGATGTGCTCGACACGTATGGCTCATTGGCAAAATATGCACGGTATCCGAAGTATTGGATAGGCCTGTACAGGCGCAAAATCTGCTGCCGCCCGCCTATGCCATCTTTGAACATCTTTACTTTCCCTTTCAAAAGACACCATAAGTACTCAGGCTCATCATTCTCGGCATATATTATCTGGTTTTTCTTGAAATTATGAATGACAAAATTGTCAGCCACAAGACGTTTTTCTTCCGGAGTCAATATCGACCATATCTCGGCTAAGTCTTCCTTTATTATATTCTCAAGGGTGCTTTTTTTAATCATAACGTATTAGGGTGCTACAAAACTATGCTATTCAGCATACAAAAATACAGCATACCCATTAATTATACAATAATTAAATATCAAAAAAATTTTAAACACCGCAAAATAGGACACTAAACACCGCGAAAAAGCGCAAAACAAACCACTTATATGCCAACCTTACCCATTTCTCAGCCACCATATACTGACGTTATGGCAGTATTAACGACACACAAAAAGCATTCCGACATGCCTTTTTACGGCACTTTTGCGTTTTTGGCATAACATTTGCAACGTTACTATGCGGCTACGCTCTGTAACACGCTACAGAGGCTTAAAAGTTGGCCAATTGATATTGATTAATAACAAATAAAAAACATAGAAATTATGGGAAAGATTATTGGAATAGATTTAGGTACTACCAACTCATGCGTTGCAGTACTTGAGGGTAAAGACCCAGTTGTTATTCCTAACAGCGAAGGTCGCAATACCACTCCTTCAATTGTAGCTTTTGTAGATGGTGGCGAACGCAAAGTGGGCGAACCAGCAAAACGTCAAGCTATCACAAACCCTACAAGGACAGTGTTCTCTATCAAACGTTTCATGGGCGAAAACTATGAAAACGTGCAAAACGAGATTTCTCGCGTACCCTATCAGGTGGTTCGCTCGGAAAACGGGCTGCCGAAAGTGAGAATCGACAACCGCGACTACACTCCACAAGAAATCTCGGCAATGATTCTCCAAAAAATGAAGAAAACAGCCGAAGATTACCTCGGACAAACTGTCAGCGAAGCTGTTATCACCGTTCCTGCATACTTCAACGACTCTCAACGCCAAGCCACCAAGGAAGCTGGTGAAATTGCCGGTCTGAAAGTAATGCGTATCGTGAACGAACCTACAGCTGCCGCACTTGCCTACGGCCTCGACAAATCGACAAGCGACAAGCGCATCGCCGTGTTCGACCTCGGTGGTGGTACATTCGATATCTCTATCCTTGAATTGGGCGACGGCGTATTTGAAGTAAAATCGACCAATGGTGATACACACCTTGGCGGCGATGACTTCGACCACCGCATCATCGACTGGCTCGCCGACGAATTCCAAAGCGAAGAAGGTGTTGACCTGCGCAAAGATGCAATGGCATTGCAACGCCTTAAAGAGGCTGCCGAAAAAGCCAAAATCGAATTGTCAAGCTCGACTTCGACCGAAATCAACTTGCCTTACATAATGCCAGTCAATGGTATTCCAAAGCACCTTGTCAAGACATTGACTCGCGCAAAATTTGAACAATTGTGCGACAGCTTGATACAAGCCACTATCAAACCTTGCGAACAAGCTCTGCGCGATGCTGGCCTGACAGCTTCACAGATTGATGAGGTTATCCTTGTAGGTGGTTCTACTCGTATCCCAGCCGTTCAACAAATTGTAGAAAAGTTCTTCGGCAAAGCTCCTTCAAAGGGTGTTAACCCCGACGAAGTAGTAGCAGTGGGTGCAGCAATACAAGGTGGCGTGCTTAGCGGTGATGTGAAAGACGTGCTGTTGCTCGACGTAGTTCCTTTGTCGGTAGGTATCGAAACACTCGGAGGCGTAATGACCAAGTTGATTGATGCCAACACCACTATCCCAACCCGCAAGAGCGAAGTATTCTCGACCGCAGCCGACAACCAGTCTTCGGTTGAAATCCACGTGTTGCAAGGCGAACGCCCAATGGCTAAAGACGACAAGACACTGGGACGCTTCCACCTCGACGGCATTGCTCCTGCACCCCGTGGTGTGCCACAAATCGAAGTTACTTTTGAAATCGACGCAAACGGTATCTTGAACGTTTCGGCCAAAGATAAAGCCACTGGCAAGGAACAAAGCATACGAATCGAAGCATCAAGCGGCTTGAGCGATGAGGAAATCAAGCGTATGAAAGACGAAGCCGCAGCCAACGCCGCAGCTGATGCCCGCGAAAAGGAACGCATCGACAAGATTAACCAAGCCGACTCGATGATTTTCCAAACCGAAAAGAGCCTCAAAGACCTCGGCGACAAGCTGCCAGCCGACAAGAAGTCGCAGATTGAAGCTGCCCTTGCCAAGCTGAAAGAAGCTCACCAACGCCAAGACGTGGCTGCTATCGACGCTGCAATGAAAGAACTCGAAACCGTGTTCCACGCAGCTTCGCAAGACATGTACAACGCTGCCGGTCAACAACAATCACAAGCCGGCCCTCAACCAGGTGCAGGCCAACAAGGCGGTAACCAACAAGGCGGCAACAACGGCGACGTAACCGACGTTCCCTTCGAGGAAGTGAAGTAAATATCGACAACCAACGATAACCACATGAAAGTGGGGTGCAACTCAATGAGTTGCACCCCATTTTTATATAACAATCCAATGGCTACAACACAATGCCCATCATGACATTTCATGGAACACAAGAAACGTATTGTCAATACACTTGAAAAGAATGATGACACATAGCTTTCTAATCGTTGGCTCAAAACTCAGAAATGACTTTGACGTTCTGCTATTTAGCTATATTTCTATGGGTTAATTACAAATAAGATAGCAGCATTCAAAGTGGATCAATACATACGCCCCATTATCCCTATTTGCTGCCGAATGGCTGGGCGTGGTGTAAGTTAGAAGATTTCATAAAAGAAACAACTGATTTTGTAGCAAGTGGGAGCTTTGCATCATTGAGGGAAAATGTGAGGTATTATGATGAACCAGAATATGCAATATTGGTTCGTACCAAAGATTTTCAAAATAATTTCACAAAAGATTTAGCATATACAGACCAACATGGTTATGAATTTTTATCTAATTCAAACCTCTTTGGAGGGGAGCTTATATTGCCAAACATTGGAGCATCTATCGGAAAGGTCTTTATTGTACCCTATTTACGAGAAAGAATGACTTTAGCACCAAATTCAATAATGATTAGGTGCTATAAAGATACACATAAGAAATGGCTACAATATTTATTCTTATCTCCATTTGGTCAAGAGCGGTTACGCATAATTTCCAGTTCTACGGCTCAAGGAAAGTTTAATAAAACCGATTTAAGAACGCTTAATATTCCTATTCCTCCATTCGCGGAGCAGCAGCGTATCGTCACAGAAATAGAACATTGGTTCGCTTGGATTGATAAAATTGAGCAAGGCAAAGCCGATTTGCAAACCATCATCAAGCAAGCCAAAAGCAAAATCCTCGACCTGGCCATTCACGGCAAGCTCGTGCCGCAAGACCCGAACGACGAGCCAGCATCGGAACTGCTCAAACGCATCAACCCGAAAACCGAGATAACAACTGATAACGGGCATTATCCGCAGTTACCTGATGGATGGGTAATAGTTCCCATGCAGATGCTATGTTCTTTGGCGGATGGAGAGAAAGTTGACGGTAAAGAAATGCCTAACCTTGACGTGAAATATCTAAGAGGAGAGCGTGAATTTAAGATTTTAAAAAGTGGCAAATATGTAGCAGCCAATAGTCTGATGATTTTGGTTGATGGAGAAAACTCCGGTGAAGTGTTCAGAACACCGATTGAAGGTTATCAAGGTAGCACATTCAAGCAACTAAACATCAATGAAAATATGTTTACCGACTACCTCTTGCACGTTATAAACTTGCATCGCAAGGCTTTGCGTGAAAATAAAGTAGGTTCGGCAATACCTCATTTGAACAAAAAACTATTTAAAGCAATAGAAGTACCTGTGCCGCCTTATAACGAACAAGTAAGGATTGTTGCTGCCATAAATTTAGCACTGAGTAGATTAGATGCAATAATGGAGAATTTATAGACTCTCCATTATTGCGTCAAGTTTTTCAAACATATCTTCAATCTTATTTATGATACGTTCTTGTTCTGAGTATGGTGGAAGATATAACGGTATTGCAAGATATTTGTCAAGGATTAAATTATGTAAACCAGTAGTTTGGGTTTGCATAGATTTCATTACCCCTGCCTTATATTTTGCCAATATATAATAGTACAAGAACTTGCTTAAGACAAGCTCCTTATATTTTATCCTTAGAACCATTGTAAAATTGCTATAAGAAAATACGCCATTACCCCCTTCATATAAAACAGCTCTTCCTACGGGATTATTATCGCTACCTCCAGATTTTTCTACAATCAAATCTCCGTTCAACAAATGACGTTGTGCAAAAGCTCTTTCTTCTACATCAATATACTCTATATTGGAATAGTCTAACTTGAAGTCTTTTGTAAAATTAGTATTGCGTATAACTCCTACATTTACAAATGGTTCTTTTTTCCCTTTCCATAATCCATTGATGTTTTCACATACGTCTTTGATGGTTACATTAATCCATCCTTCAGGCAACTGTGGATAATGCCCGTTAGGTTGTGTTTTATATTGTTGTCGTATTCATAAAAATAAATGATATGATAACAAGATTCAAAAATTATCTTGCCAAAACGAATTTGGCAAAGAATACCGTGACATCGTATGTGTGGACGGTGAACTACTTTCTCTGTCACTATGGAGAAGTAAACAAGAAAAACCTGTTGGCCTATAAGGGCTACTTGGTCGAGAACTTTAAGCCGCAGACCGTCAATCTACGGTTGCAGGGTATCAACAAGTATCTGGAATTTATCAAGCAGGACAAGCTGAAAGTGAAGTTCGTTAAAGTGCAACAGAAAAACTTCTTGGAAAACGTGATTAGTGATGCTGACTATAAGTTTCTGAAAGCACGGTTAAAAGCAGATGGCTACGATGACTGGTATTTTGTGGTTTGGTTTATGGCTGCTACTGGTGCCCGTGTGAGCGAGTTACTACATATCAAGGTAGAACATGTAAAGGTAGGCTATCTCGATCTTTATAGCAAAGGTGGAAAAATACGCCGCCTTTATATCCCCAAGAATTTGAGAATTGAAGCTACCCAATGGTTGAAAAAAAAGAGCATGACAAGTGGTTATATTTTTCTTAACCGTTTCGGGCAACGCATCACTACACGAGGCATAGCCCAGCAACTTAAACATTTTGCCGATAAGTATGGACTAAATCGGGATGTCGTTTATCCTCATTCTTTCCGTCACCGTTTCGCCAAAAACTTCCTTGACCGTTTCAACGACCTTGCTTTATTGGCCGACCTTATGGGACATGAAAGCATAGAAACCACTCGCATCTACCTGCGCCGCACCGCCAGCGAACAGCAGAAAATTGTCGATAAGGTAGTAAATTGGTAATAACGTAGCCTTAGAAGCGCATCTTATCACGCTTCTAAGGCATTTTGAATGTTATCAAGAACGGAAAACAGCTCTTCAATCTTTAACACTATTCTATCTTGTTCTTTTCGTGGCGGTAATGGCATTCCTATTTTATGCAATTCATTGGACGACAACCCTAGCAATCCAATGCCTTTACCTCCTATTCGATTATGTTCTTTCAAGAACCGTAAAACATAATAATAAAATGAGACATTCAAGTCTCCTTTAGGACGCAATCTATGAATGTGATTCTGAATGCAGATATTGTAATCAAAATTCCATATTGCAGAACGGCCAACATCTCCGCCTTCACATACAAGTAAGTCACCCTTTTGAACAGTACATTTTTCTAACTCATTATCCCTAAAAGGCATTTGTTTAACAAGAGACAAGTCAAACTGATTCCAATACACATTGGATGTTGTAAGATAGTTTCTCAATACACCTTCTTTGTTTGATGAGTTAAGAGCCTTTCCCGTATTATGATAGAATATATCTCCTAGAATTACATCAATCCAACCAACGGGATAATGCCCGTTATCACAAGTGATTTCAACTTTCGGGTTGATACGTTTAAGCAATTCCGAAGCTGGCTCGTCATTCGGGTCTTGTGGCACAAGTTTACCGTGAATGGCGAGGTCGAGGATTTTGCTTTTGGCTTGCTTGATGACTGTTTGCAAGTTAGATTTGTCTTGTTCTATCTGGTCTATTAAGACAAACCAATACTCGATTTCTTTGACAATGCGCTGCTGCTCAGCAAAAGGAGGAAGAGGAAATGATAAATCCGACAAAACTCCGATATATAATTCCTTTTGATTGGTACTTCCCGCAAGATTATCTTCCAAGTACTCTTGTATAAGTTTAGATGAGATATAAGCAAAAACAAATTCAGATTTAATCTCGCTAGCTGTCCTTATAACAGAGACATGAGAATCAGGCACAGCAAAAGGATAATGTTTCAAATAACTTTCGTGGAAAAGTCGAGTTCGCCCAACTGTCCCTGTTCCTGTTGAATTAACAAGCACATCTCCGGTTTTTAGTTTGTATTCCTCACTCCATTTACAAATTGTAGATGGATCTAAGAAGCGTGCTTGTTCTAAAGATATACCACCTTCTTTTAGATTACATTTTTGAGCAAATACAGGATAAGTTTTATCTGTATCTGAATACTTTGGTGATTTACCTCTAGATAAGAATAAACATATTTCTCCAAGAGTTGTCCACACCCAATTCTCTGGTACTTCATACGGCACATCCTGCTGATAATGGGGCGTATCAGAAGCCTTTGCAGACTTTTTACTTCCTTTTATCTTCCCCTCTTTTATCAACCGTTCTTTCTCTGCCTTGATGTGCTCAAGCAGGACAGATGCAGGTTCATCATTCGGGTCTTGCGGTACGAGTTTACCATGAATGGCAAGGTCTAATATCTTTTGACGTAATTTCTTAGTATCCATAACAATCAGTCTTTATTCAGAAACAGGTTGCAAAATTCATTCAGTTTCTCTTGCATACGTTCCTGTGGAATAAGGATACGCTTGTATTCAGCTATCATTGTCGGGCTCATGCTACGGCTCATGGCATATTCCACCACTACCCGGTCTGCTTCAGGACAGAGAATTATGCCTATGGACGGATTCTCGTTGGAGCGTTTCACATCCCGGTCAAGCGCCTCCAAATAAAATTCCAGCTGACCGAGATCGCGAGGATGGAACTTCGTCTTTTTCAGTTCCACGGCGACCAATGCTTGCAATCCACGATGAAAGAACAGCAAATCAGCCTTGAAGGTGGACGCTCCGATATTGAGACGGTATTCCTGATCCATGAATATAAAATCTTTGCCCAATTCAAGGATAAACTGCTTCATGTGCTCCAACAAGCCGTTTCTCAACCGGGATTCACTATGCTTCTTTGGCAAATCAAGAAAATCAACAAACAATGTGTCTTTGAACATAATGGGAGCATTAGGGTATGCCTCAAGCAATCCTTTTAACATATTGTCCTTGCTGCCTAATAAGGCCGTAAACGTCTGATTTGAGATACAACGTTGCAGTTCTCGTTTTACCAGATGTTCCTTATTGGCATAGAGTATATAGAACATCCGTTCTTCGCTATTTTTACAACGACAAAGTATCTCTATATGATTGGTCAATGTGGTCAACTCCAGTATCTTCGGCATTTGTCCGATTTCTGGCTGGACAATTCGTGCAGTTTTTGGCTGCACAGTTATCGCATGGTCTGATGAAAGTTCAAAATTAGATGCCTCGATTTGTCCAATTCTTGGCTGGACAAATTCAGAATTCAGATATTTCTCAACAGTCGCAGTAAATGCTGCCGAGGAATATTCATCATAAAACAGCACCATATTATAAATACTGCTCCGCCCAAATCCTTTAATGTCAGGACGCTGCGACCGGATATATTCCGACAGTTGCGTTACCACCTTGCTTCCCCATTCTTCGCTTTTCAGTTTGTTTGAAACATAACCACCCACATGCCATGCCGTAAGCAGCAACTCTTCATTGACAACTTTAGAAGCACGGCTTTTGTGCCTGAGGATAATGTCTATGACTTCGCCAAACTGTCGCTCTACAGAAACGGTTATCTTATTATCTCCCATAGATTCAATCTTCTTTTATGTTTGCCAACAGTTTTTCAAGTTCAGCCACAGCGGCACTTATCGTATGGCTTTTTTCCTTTATTTCTGCCATAAGTTCTGCGAGGGTGCGGTCGTCCTCTTCACCTCCTTGTTTTATCCATGTAATGTCAAGGCTGGTCTTGTCACGACCCATGATTTCATCAATGCCGTATCTGCGCCAACGTCCAGTTGGGTTGCTCTCGGCATCGTATGTTTCTTCCCGTGCTAACTGATCATCTGCATGGTAACATTGCACAAAATCATCAAGGTGGCGACGTTCCAACTTGTTAGTGGCAAGAGTATGCTTCACATCCGTTCGGTAGTCATAAAACCATATTTCTTTGGTGGGCTGCCCTTTCGTAAAGAACAAGACATTGGCTTTTACTCCTTGAGCATAGAATATACCCGTAGGCAAGCGTAAAATGGTATGCAGATTAAAGTCTGTGAGCAATCGCCTCCGTATGGTTTCTCCAGCATTACCCTCAAAAAGAACATTATCCGGCAACACCACGGCGGCACGTCCTCCTGTTTTCAATGTCAACATGATATGTTGGAGAAAGTTCAACTGATTGTTTTTTGTTTCTACATAAAAATCCGGACGGTTTATTTCGACAGAACCAGACGGACGAGTTCCAAACGGAGGATTGGCAAGAATTACATCAAATAAGGTAGAAGGCTCCTTTTCCAAGGAATCGTCACACATGATAGGGCTGCGATCTGTTCCGACACCATGCAAATAAAGATTCATTGAAGCCAATGTCACGACCAATGGAGTGTTGTCAACACCATGTAAAGCCTTGTTATTCAAGAACTCTCGTTTCGATAAATCGGGTGATTGGTCTTTCATATAATCGTATGCCGCAAGCAGGAAACCGCCTGTACCACAAGCAGGGTCACATATTGTTTCACCTATCTGTGGTCTTATGCAGTCCACCATTGCACTGATGAGCGGGCGCGGCGTGAAATATTGCCCAGCACCACTCTTTTTGTCCTGACCGTTCTTTTCCAAGATGCTCTCATAAATTGCCCCCTTTACATCGCCATCCATGACGAGCCATTGCTCCTCGTTAATCATAGTGATGACCTTTTTGAGGTAAACGGGTTTGTCTATCTTATTCTGCGCCTTGGTATAAATAGTGCCAATCAAATTATCTTGTTCGCTAAGTATTTTTAGCGTTTGTTCATATTGACTAACCAGCTCGTAGCCATCCAATTCTATCAAATCATTCCATCGATACCCCTCTGGTATTGCAGACTCTCCAAACATTTCCACATTCTCTGCGTCCATCTTTAAAAACAGCAGATAGGTGAGCTGGGTAATATAGTCGGTGAAGCCGATGCCTTGCCCCGACAATGTGGTGGCTAAATTCCAAACTTTTTTTGTCAATGATTGTTCATTGGGTATATTATTATTTGCCATGATATTATGCTGTTTCTCTTAATACTACAAAATTAAACAATGAGAGAAGTGCCGCATCGGCCTGTTGCATATTACCGAAAGCACTTATCATCTGGGCTGCATGTGTACGGTCGGTCATACGAATATCCTTTACGGTACAGGCCCCATTTGAGGCAATATAATCAACAATACGACTCATCACTTCACGTTGCTTGTCAGTTATGCCACCTTGCTTCTGCCCACACCATAGGTTGAAGAACTGCCTGGCTGATGGATAAACACTTTCCAAACGTTCAATTTGATGATAAGCAAACCGTACAAGTTGTATAAGGTTGGTCAATGCTTCAGCTTCTTGTTTCTTTGAAGTGCGTTTTACCTTGTCAGGATTGATTATCGCGTAAGAGTTCCACAATCGTTTAGGTGAAAAATGACAGCTCTCAATTTTCAATTTATTCTCCAAGTCTTTCAACATGGCGTATGTAATAGGTTCGCCTTGGTTGTTGTAAATGAGTCGTAATGCCTCTATGTCATCACAATGCTCGTTGCAATATTGCTCGAAAGCCTCTGTGTCGTTTTGGGCTTCTTCCGTAGAAAAGCCTTTGAAAATAAGCTCGTCTTCACCGGGCATTAAGGTGTTGACAAAACCTGTTGCCAAGATAAGTATGTACTTTCGGGCTTCTGCATGGTTGGTTATAGGGGAAACCAATCCCTTGCGTTCGTTGTTTGGCTCGTTTATGTCGTTGTATGGAGGTAACGTGCCATTTTCAAGTGCAGAGTAAATGCGTGTGGCCAATTCCTTCATGTCGTCATGTGCCAAACGTGCAAATTGTTCACGCTGGGTATTATCGGCCTTATTATATAGGCGCGACAATGTGCCCGCAAGTCTTTGCAGGTAGTTATCGGGCAGATTTCCGTGAGTGATGCGCTCCAATAATTCCTTGAGTGTGATAGTTCCATTCTCATAACCTTCAAGAGTCGGAATGGTATGTTGATGTTCCGTTACTCCGACTGCATCAACCAGTACAAAGCTATCTTTGCTAATGGCATTAGGTGTGACATTTCGTAACTGTTCATCGCCAATGGTTCTGACACCGCGTCCTTTCATTTGCGTATAAAGCGGCAAAGAAGCTACATCCCGCATGAAAATCAATACTTCCAACGGTTTTATATCTGTTCCTGTTGCCACCAACGTGCAGGTCACGGCAATACGGAAGTCTTTGTCGTTTCGGAATTGCCGTATCAGGTCATTGCTGTCACCTGCCGAGTAAGTTATCTTCTGCACAAAACGGTCATCATTGCGTCCAAACACTTCCTTGGCGATGTTGACAATGTTAGTAGCATGATTCTCATTAAGAGCAAATATCAGCGTTTTAGGCAGATAATCCATATTCTGTTCTCTCGGTGGATCGTTGAATAGTTCTGTATAGACAATATCACGATAAGTGGAAAGTATCAACTTGATTTGAGCCGGATTAATTATGCTACGGTTGAGTTCTTCCTTGGTATATGTTTTCGTTTCCTTGTTGCAGACAGTCTTCACCTCGCCTGTATAACGAGTTTCGACCTTTGTACGCTGTCCTTCAAGTATGGCACCGCCTTCTTCCGTTTCCCTTGTCTTGATGCGATAGGTGCGACATTCTACATTCACACCATCGGCAATAGATTGCTCAAGCGTGTAATTCACAACTACATTATAATTAAAAAACGCTTTTGTTTCAGGTATTGGAGTTGCGGTAAGACCAATTAATCGGGCAGTATCAAAATACTCCAAGACCTTGCGCCAGTTACCATAGATGGAGCGGTGACATTCATCTATGATAATAAGGTCGAAGAAGTCGTGGGGAAGATTCGGATTATCTGGCAATGTCACCTCTTCCTCTATGTCTGTTTCATCATCCGTTTCGTCATCATCAACAATCTCATCACCTTTCAAAAGGGAGAACAAACGCTGAATAGTAGATATTACCACATTACTGTCAGAGGGGATATTTGCCGACTTCAATCGATTTACAGAAAAAATAGAATTAAAGGTATCCCCAGTTTCTGTCAGGCGGAATGTGCCAAATTCTCCTTCCGCTTGTTTACCGAGATTGTTGCGGTCGACGAGAAAAAGTACACGCCGCATCGGAGTGTATGACAACATTCTGTAAGCAGCAAGGCAAGCCGTATATGTTTTACCTGCTCCTGTGGCTAACACCATTAATGCTTTTCTATGCCCCAACCGAAAACTTTTTTCCAACTCTGTGATTGCTTCATATTGGCAATCTCGCAAGCCTCTTTTGCGTAATGTGGGTAATCCGGCAAATGGGTCTTCTATGCCAAGCATCTTTACAAGTTCTTTGATAGTATGCATCCGGCTTAAAGATACCCAATCGGAATCTTCGTTGCGCAAATCCTTAAACAAGAGATTTTTCCCATTTGACTTGTATATAAAAGGTAAAGGATTTTGCCATGTCTGATACCGATGGGGTACATTCCTGGCATAAGTGCCTACCTGCTCGCTTACTACATAACTCGACACATTCACTTCTTCGCGTTTCGCTTCAAGCACACCTATAGCTTTCCCATTTATAAACAGAAAATAATCAGCTTCAAGATTGCCTTTAAGCAATCCCTCGCGAATGGCAGCAGCAGTGATGTTTGCCTCGTATTCATCTCGGTCAACAACACGCCAACCTGCTTCTGTAAACCATTGGTCAATTTTGTCCCTTGCTTTTTCTTCAGGTGTCATACGCTATATGTTTAGTTCCGATAATTCTATATTATCGGAAGTTACGCAGTAAAAATAGGCATATTTACTTATTTACTTAATTTTAGCCAATCATATATGCAAAATGCCTTTGTCCGACAAAAACAGCCTTTATACTATTCAGTTTTATTTTTGATGCTATTTTATTTCGCAAATATAATGAATTATATCCGATAACAGAATTATCTGCACTTTTGTAAGAGGGTAAATAATTCGTGCACTTTTTCCATTTTTATATCTGTTTTTATGCTGACTACATTTATATCCGCTAAGCACCAAATATCGATATAGACCTCGCCCACCCTCTTTCCAGTGCATAACCAGAAAAGTGCAAGCAAGGATAACGTTCTTACTATGGAAATCTCTTACTTTTCGCCCATGTAGATGGTACAGGTGCCGAAAGTCATGCGCACATAGCGGCAGCCTTTGAAACCCACTCGACGCATGATTTCACACATCTCGTCGCCTTGCGGCACAGCTGCTATGCTCTCGGGCAGGTAGCTATAGGCGCGGCGGTCGTGCGACACCATACGCCCAACCATGGGAATAAGAGTGCGGGTATATAAATCGTAAAGCGACTTGATAAAACGATTAGTCGGCGTTGAAAGCTCAAGCACGCACAACACGCCGCCATGCCGCAACACTCGGTACATCTCGGCATACCCTTGCTCAAGATGTTCGAAATTGCGCACACCGAATGCCACAGTGACTGCATCAAACGTGCCATCGGCAAAATCCAATGCCATGCAATCGCCCTCCTTAAAATCGAAATGCCTGGCCATGCCAGCCTTGCCGACCTTGGCCACAGCCACATCAAGCATCTGCCTCGACAAGTCAATGCCGACTATACCATTTGACGGTTGCAAAGTCTTGTACATCTGTATTGCGAAATCGCCAGTACCAGTTGCCACGTCGAGTATTTGGGCCGGATTATACTTTCCAACCATCTTCACCGCTTTACGCCGCCACCACTTGTCGATACCCATCGTCATGGCGCGGTTCATGAAGTCATAAGCAGGAGCAATGGAGTCAAACATTTGCCTCACTTGTCCCGTTTTGCTTTCGGTGTCGTTATATGGCGTTATTTTTTCGGCTTTGTAATCCACGGTGTAATAAAAGTTATAAAGGCGTGCCGAAAATGCACATTTCGGCACGCCAGATTATACAAATTCATCTAATATTATTTGCCCAATTGAGCCAATACATTTTTCTCGATGCGGGCCACGATGTCGCCATCTTCGGCAGGAACAAACTTTTTGCCAACGATGTGTTCATACAACTCAATATATCGAGCCGATACCGACTGGCAGTATTCATCGGTCATCTCGGGAACTGTCTGTCCTGGCTTGCCCATGAAATTGTGGTCGATAAGCCACTGACGTACAAATTCCTTGGAAAGTTGCTTCTGCGGTTCGCCTTTTTCAAATCTTTCTTGGTAACCGTCGCTGTAGAAATAACGTGATGAATCGGGAGTGTGAATCTCGTCAATAAGTATCACCTTGCCATCACGCTTGCCAAACTCATACTTTGTGTCAACAAGTATAAGCCCTTTCTCGGCAGCCATCTCGGTGCCACGTGCGAAAAGTGCGCGTGTGTAACGTTCCATCTGCTCATAGTCCTCACGGCACACCAAGCCCTTTGCTATGATTTCCTCTTTCGATATATTCTCGTCATGCCCAGCCTCGGCCTTGGTGGTAGGCGTGATTATAGGTTCGGGGAATTTCTCATTTTCACGCATTCCATCGGGAAGCTTTACGCCACAAAGTTCGCGGCAACCAGCGGCGTACTCACGCCATGCACTACCTGTGAGGTAACCGCGTATAATCATCTCAACACGGAAGCCCTCGCACTTCAATCCAATAGTAACCATCGGGTCGGGAGTGGCTATTTTCCAATTCGGTACAATATCGGCAGTAGCGTCAAGGAAAGTTGCTGCGATCTGGTTAAGCACTTGTCCCTTGAACGGAATGCCCTTAGGTAAAATCACGTCGAATGCCGAGATGCGGTCTGTTGCAATCATCACAAGCAAGTCGTCGTTGATGTCATACACGTCACGTACCTTCCCATGATACACGCTTTTCTGTCCTGGGAAATTAAAATCGGTGTGTGTTAAAGTTGTAGCCATGATAAAATAAAATTGTATATATGTGTATAAATACTGTTATTCGTTTTCTTCTTGTCGGGCAAGGGCGGCAGCTTCGCGGCGTTCCTCATCATAATTTTGATATGCCTCCACAATCAGTTGCACAAGTCGATGCCTTACAATATCGCGGCGGTCAAATTCCACACGACCAATTCCTGGCACACCTCGCAATATGCCCAAAGCCTGCACAAGCCCCGATGTCACGGTACGAGGCAGGTCGATTTGCGTAATGTCGCCAGTGACAATCATCTTTGAGCCGAGGCCAAGGCGCGTCATGAACATCTTTATCTGGTGTGCAGTCGTATTCTGTGCTTCGTCGAGCACAATCACAGCATCGCTCAATGTGCGGCCACGCATAAACGCAAGCGGCGCAATCTGTATGACGTTTGATTCCATGTACTCTTTCAACTTCACCGCAGGAATCATATCCTCAAGCGCATCATATAGTGGTTGCAAGTAAGGGTCGATTTTTTCTTTCATGTCGCCTGGCAAGAAACCGAGTTTTTCACCTGCTTCAACCGCCGGACGTGACAAAATTATCTTTTTCACCTGCCTGTTTTTCAAGGCTTTCACGGCAAGGGCTATGGCAACGTATGTCTTACCCGTACCAGCAGGGCCAAGTGCAAATGTGAGATCGTTCTCCTGGAATGCCTTGACGAGGCGTTGCTGGTTGGGCGTGCGTCCTACAATAGGTTTTCCATTGACACCATAAATAATCACGTCATCAAGTTTGACCTCTTGCGGAGCCTCACCACGCACCATGTCAATAATCACCTCCTGCGGCAATTTATTATATTTGGCACAATACTCTTCGAGCTTCTTCACTTTCTGCTCGAAAACCGAAGTTTCGGCATCATCGCCTATCACTTTTATTATGCTGCCACGGGCGGCAATGCGCAACTTGGGGAAAAGATTGCGTATTAATTGTATATTAGTATTATTGACCCCATAAAATACCACTGGGTCAACGCTATCGACAATTATTATGCGTTCTATCATAAAGTCTTTCAAAACCTATTGCAAAGGTACGCAGAATTATCGGTATTTCCACGCCACCGCACACATTTCCTGCATGCGCAGCAGCCGATGCGCCTCAGCAATGCAAAAAAATCAACAAGTTGTTTTTTTGTATTGCTCTCGACTTTCGCTATATTTCCATAATATAGGATGCGCCTCGGCAATGCAAAAAATCAACAAGTTGTTTTTTGTATTGCTCTCGACTTTCGCTATATTTGCCATAAAAACAGATATCAGCCATGTGGTATAGCAAATATTTGCAAGTTTTCAACCGTCCTGTTACAGAATTTCCGCACACAGTCAAGCAAGATATTGCCAACAAAATCAACAAAGCAAACAAAAGGCTTGAAACTGAAAAACCCTTGTGCTCGGTTGTTGCCATAGCGCATAACGAAGAAACACACATATTAGGTTGCCTGTGGTCGTTGACCGACAATATTTGCGATTTTCCTATCGAAATAATCGTAGTGAACAACAATTCGACCGACTCGACCGAACAATTGCTAAAAGATGTCGGCGTTACTTACTATAACGAAAGCCGCCAAAGCCCTGGTTTTGCCAGGCAATGCGGACTCGATGCAGCCCAAGGCAAATACCACATTTGCATCGACAGCGACACCCTATATCCTCCTCATTACATAGCCACACATGTAAAGCACCTTTCAAATGGTGCTATATGCACTTATGGCCTGTGGAGTTTTATACCCGATGACCGACATTCGAAGTTAGGACTCTTCTTTTATGAACTTTTCCGCGACATATATCTATCGCTGCAAAATTTCAACAGGCCTGAATTGGTGGTGAGGGGCATGGTTCTCGCTTTCGACACCGAAGCGGCCCGAAAAGTAGGCTACCGCACCCACATCAAGCGCGGCGAAGATGGCATGATGGCTTTAGGATTGAAAAAATATGGCAAATTGAAAATGCTTAAAAGCCGCAAAGCGAGAGCCGTCACATGCAATAGCACCCTCGACAGCAAAGGTGGATTGATGGCAAACGCATGGCTAAGGATAAAAAAGGCCACAAACCTAAAGCTACTTTTTACCTCTCAAGCAGAATACAAAGACCAAGATTACAACATCATCAAGCCCAAGCCTGACGATGAGCACAAGAACAAGCAATAAAAACAGCCAAAATTACCGCCCACGCAACCGGTTGCGCAGCTTTAATGCCGCACGGCGCAGCCATGGCAAACTCTCGCCTTGCTTGATGTTATAAAGCAACGATTGCGAGGCAAACACCATCTTGAAATCGGCCGTGCAAAGCACTGGCTTCCCTGTGATGCGGTTTATCTCCTCGGCCTGCCCAGGATTGCTCTCAACAAATAACACATATTGCGACTTCTTGTATTCCTCGGCCTTGAATCGCCCATGGCAATTTGCCCGCCTACGGGCCGCCATGTCGGGAAGGTCGAGCATCACAAGTTTGCCATATTTCACACCGTTTCTTGCAAGCCACTCTTCGGTTTCGGCTCTATACTTCTCAAGCCGCGATGTTACCAACGTGCCTATTTCTGCGCCTGGAATGAACAACGGCTTGGCATTCAACAAGAATTGGCGATAACGAGGGCCATCATCGTTTTCCTCGGGAGTAGGGTCAACACACAGCACACCATCAATGTCAAAACATGCTTTCTTCAATATTGTGTGGTTCATTATATTCCACTGGAAATAACGTGGCAACGGCGCAACCTCCACATAATAGTCAACGAGGTGTTTTTTTTCAGGAACAACATATATAGCACAATACTTTATTTCATACTGATTCTCAAGCTCCTTCAGCATATTCTTGCATTGTTCCATCGCTGCGCCCGACGCAATGCTGTCGTCAACGACAAGCACTTTCCTAAACCGATGAACATCAATAAACTTTCCACGTTCGCCAGTTTGATAAATATGCCCGTTTATGAACGAACCCAAATCGGTGACTTTGCAATTTAGATAAAGCGCAAGCAAGTTGGCAGGAAACATACCACTGCGTGGTATGCCCACAATGAGATCTATATCGCGTGGAAATATATACAGACGGCCCAGAATAGCCTTGTTCATATCATCGATCGTGCGGTAATTCATCTTTTACTATTTTCGTAATCTTCAATTATCCTATAAATCTTTTTCACACTATTTTCCCAACTATGGGTATGGGCGTATGCTATACGCTCACTGCGCAACCGCTGGTCGCCCACCTCGCCAAGTGCCTTGCCTATTGCCTCAATATATTCATCACAACCGTTTGCCAAGTGTGTGTAATTGCCGAAAACATCACGCATAGTGTGCGTTTCGGTTGCAACCATAGGCTTGCCCATGGCCAAGTATTCATCGGCTTTAAGCGGATAATTGCCTATCGTCACATCATTTACAATTTGAGGGTTGATACACACATCAAACGCATTAATATAAGCAGGCACTTCGTGAGTTTCCTTGCGCCCAAGGAAATACACATTGTCCATTCCATGTAGCTGGCTGGAAGCGAAAGTTTCATCTTCGGGCCCGACAAACACAAAGTTCCATTGGCGGCATCTTGCAGCAAGCTCTTCGAGCAATGGAATATCAAGGCGCGTGGAATTAACCGTACCCATGTATCCAATTATAGGGCGGGCAATAGATTTCATGTCATCTGGCACCGAGTAAGCCTTGCTTGAATCATAAACCGACAAATTCACACCTGTTTCAATAGGGAATGTATTGGGATTCAACTGTCTGAAACGTTCGGCAAAGAAAGTGCTGTTGGCAAGCACAATGTCAGAACTACGAGCCAATTCATCTTCGACCCTGCGACCATGCTTAAGCCAGTATTTGTCACCTATCACGAAGTCGCGGCAATAATAAACCGACACTGCCGGATCGATGAGACCTTTTAAATAACGGCTTCGATATATATCGGTATCAATGAGATGAATAAAATTCTGTACCTCAAATTGCCTAATAACCCCTTGCAAATACCTGCCAATCTTGCGGTTGTTATACTTGTTTACGATATCAAACAGCCAAGCAGTGGGCAACTTGCTCACAGGAAATACCATAAACGGACAATCAATAATCCACATATTGGCATTGATTTGCCTCACACAAGGCTCTTCGCCCTTCATTGCGGCCACGCGATGGGCATTGATTTTTGAATTTTTATTGCGCATTGCAGTCAAGTCGAGTGGTGTGTTGATATACAACACTCGGTTGCGCTTGGAAATTTCCACAGCAGTATTCTTTATTGTACTGCCTATCTCGATATCCCAAGGCTGCAAGCTCGTTATGATAAAATCTCTACCTTCCATCTCCACACTTGATTTACTTGTCGGTTGTAACACTTATTTTATCGCCATTTATAGCTATGCTGAGGAATGTAAACATCAGCAACATCGTTGGGAACTGCCCAAGAAACGCATTGCCATAGGCACTAACCATCAATCCAAATGTGCCACACAGCATGGCTATGATATAACCGCGCAATTCCCTGTCTTTAATCTTATACATCACTATATGGCTACACTTTAACATCACAGCTACAAGTGTACCCACATAAAGTATCAAGCCGACGATGCCAGTTTCCATCCATATCTTCACATACCATGAGTCATGTGGTATCATTGTTGTTACGCGGTAGGCATACTTGCGGTTTTCCACGCCACCGAGGCCTACACCCTCGCCAAATGGCTTGTCTTTAAGGTATTCGCGCAATGCTGCCTGATTATGCATTCGCACTTGGAACGAAGCATCTTCGGTTGGGCGGAATGCAGTGCGCATACGCCTGATAAGTGCATTGCCCTCGCCTATGTAAGTGAATGCGAAAAACACATAAACGCCCACAAGCGTTACCCCGCCAATTGCCATAGCCTTGAAGTTTTTCGACAAAATTGTGTAGATCGCCAAACCTGCCAATGGCACAATCATCGCACCACGCGTCCCCGACAGGAACATGGCATACATTGCCAACAATCCAACTACGGCATAATATATCTTCAATCCTAATTTCTTTTCATAAAAAGGCAACAATAAAAACAATATACCAGCACACCCCATGTTGGAGCCGCAATTTCCCGCATCAGTAAATATCGACGGATAGCGTATCAAGCTGCCACCCTGTATAACGTGCGTTTTAAGCGATTCCGACTCTATCAACCACCTTATTTCATAAGAGTCAAAACCCATGAAACGCTGCATCAATATCTTTGCCACTGCAATCAGCGTCAACACTGAAAATGCCAATATCAACCAACGCACTTGCCTGAACTGGGTGAACAACAACGACACTATAACCGCCATAATCAGACCTTGGTATATAAGTCGCCGAGCCATGAGCCAGGCTTCAAACACCGCCGAGGGATTAACCACCTCCAAGACACAATATATAGTCCATACAAGCGACAGCACCGTGAGCAAATTCACTGCCCTACTCCACCCATCTTCACGTTTCACCACCTTGTGCATGATTATCAACAGGAGCTCTAACCACAGGATAATATCCATTATGACACTAATTCCTGCAACAAAATAATACCTCGACACTCCCATGACAAGATAGTTGAACACAAACACTACAAAAAACATCAACATCGGGCTATTGACGACCGACAACAGCGTTATGATACCAAGTGGAACAGCGAGTATAAGGGCAAAAGCCATCATATTGCCACTCGACAATGCAGCGGCAATACACGCAAGCCCGATGATGGCAAACAACGCCATAAAGCGTTGCTTGCTAACCTCGATACTATCGGGGAAAAACCTATTCCACACTGTCGGCCTCATATAGTGTAAACGTGCAATTCGTCACTTGGAACATGCGCACACCTTTTCACTCCACGGCATTGCCTCGTGAAGTAAGCCCGATGTGCATGAAGCGGGTCACCAGCCGATGATGGTACATAGATGGTGGCAAGTCGCCAGTATAATCTTCCACATCGAAACGGTTGGCATTGTTCAATATCATCTTGAACGGGACATCTCCGCCAGCTTCTTCTTCAAAATTTTTCAATGTATCGGTGTCGCTTTTCCTCCACACACGGCGGGCATTGGCGACAAGCAAGTTCATCGATGCCAGATGCAGCATCTTGGGAGGAATACTATTTGACATCAACGACGGATGCTCGACTATCACTACATTGTAATTAACCGCCTCGCTCGGGTCGATAATGCAGCTGAAATCTTCAGTAAGCACATATCCCTGTGTTTCGGTTTGTTCAATGTCAATATCCACATACTTCACCTGCAACCCTATCCGCTCCCACTCTTTTTTGAGATACTCTATGACAAAGCTCTTTCCTTCACGACGGTCGATACCCACCACATTGACATAATTCACCGTGCGTGGCTTCAAGTAACGGTTGAGCTTGCTACAGATATTGGCAGCCGCAAGTTGATTCCAAGCATCAACATACTTGCGGGTTCGCGCTGAACCTTTTCCCACCAATGCGCCCACCGGGGCAACTCCAGTGAGGCGCAACGTGCGGTCGCCGTCACGCAACGTGCGGTCAAGCATCTCTACCAACAATTGATAAAGTATTATAAATGCAATGCTGCCACAAAATGCCGCAACCACATACAGGAACCGCTTGCTCTTGTTGGGAGCCAACGGAAACACAGGTTCATTTACTGTGTTAAGATTGGCTGTGGTAAGTTGCAAATTCTTCTTGCGCGCGTATGCCTCATTGAGCGAGTGCAGCATCTCAATATAAGATTTTTCGGTAAAACTTATTTCGCGCTCTCGCCTTTTTATTTCCGTGCCAAGCGGCGACAATTGCCTGTAAGTAGCAGCAAAATCGCCACGCCGCGAATCAAGTACCTCAATTTCTGCTTCGGCTTTAGTCCTTTCAATTACCGCTGTAAGCCATTGCGCCACATATTCATCGCTTGCCATGCCATGCGATGTGTAACGAAATGCGTTAATGCTGTCAGACAGTTCATGAAGCGATTTCTCGTTCTCGGCAAGTTGTTTCTTATAATCATTCAAACGAGCGTCACGCGACGCAACCTCATCCGATGAAAAAAGTTCGGTTTCAACAACCTTTGAATTTATATCGGTCAAGCGGTTGAGTTTGTCAAGGAAATCCCGATTGGAAAAATACAGTTTCTCGCTGTCGGTCATGTGCTGCTCCATCTCCTCAATCACCATCGACGACCGCCTGTAGGCCATCAATGCCTCGTCGTATCTATCGAGATAATTGTTATATGATGTAGCAAGCGCACTCGTTTGCTCATTATAATTTATGATGTTGTTGTCAACATTATACTCGGTCAATTCATTCTCCTGCTGGGTGAGTTGGCGGCGCAATTTGTCCACCTCTTCCTCAAAATATTCGATTACATCGTTGGTGGAATTATACCGCAACTTGTTGTAACTTGCCAACAACTCCTCGTTGAAAAGTTTCACAGTATTGGTAGTTATGCCCGGGTCATTGTTGGTATAAGAAATTTCTACCATGTCGCTATTCTGCACACGGCTGACCTTGACATCCGACAATGCAGCATAACTGTAGTGAGGATCGCCACCATTAAGCAAGTTATAGATATAGTTGCCACCCGAGGTTTTTTCCACTTTCCGTAACCTTTCGGCAGTGATTTCAACCGAATTTTTGTCAACGAGGTTGAGCACTTCTTGCGGCATTCTCGATACAAGCAACCTGTAATTCTCGGCCGAGATATACGTGTTGTCGGCATTAGGGTTGCCATAAATCAAGTTCATCGACAGCAACCTTAATGACACATTCTCAAGTGTGCTTTGTGCCTTCACCAAGTTAAACAGATTGTCGAAAATCGTACCCACCGATTGCCTGTTGGCCGTTTCATCAATGGTCGTGCCCGATACCAGCCCTGTGTATATCGTGGTTTTCACAGTGTAGGTTTTGGGCAAGAATTGCGTGAAATATGCCACTATTATCGTCACGACAATACTGCCTATCAACAACTTGTAACGGTTGCGGTACAAAAAACGTGATATAAACAATGGAATATCCATAACTATAGGTAACGCGGTGTGATGTGGTGAAAAAAATATACGATTATCGACGTATTATGGCGATATTTGTCATCATCTCAAGCATCGTGATGGCATTGTACAGCGACACTTTCGATTGTTCGTAATCCGAGATAGCTTGCGAGCGTCGGCTACGTTCGAGCGACAATGCCGTTATATCGATTTTTCCGTTCACGAAATCTTGCTCGGTAATACGCATTTGAGCATTATACAACGCTGCAGCCTCGGCTTTAACCTGTATTGTCGAAAGTTGTGCCATTACGGCATTATAGGCTTCCACTATTGCCATACGGCGGTTTTCAAGGCTCATCTCATAGGAATACTTCAGCCTGTCGATGGCAGCCTGCTGCTTCTGGCGTTTATATTTACGTGTGAAAATGTCGCCCAATGGAAGGCTGAACGACACACCCACACCATAACTGTGGCCAGCTTGCTTGCTTTGGTCATACGTTATACCCTCTACCAAATAGCCATTTGACCAGTAAGAATTATAACCATATTGATAATTGGCTTGGAAACGCACATAATTAAGCCATTCACGGTTAATTAATGCCATTTCGGCATAAGCCGCAGCAAAATCAGTTTCAAAGGTCTTGATTGACGGATGCTGCTCGGCAGTGGCAAGGAACACCGACAATGGAGGCAGCTCAATCTCGTCATAACGGTCGATGGCATTCCACAGCGAGTCGATTGCCGCACTGCCTATTATCACAGGCTTTGCCGAGGCATTCTGCGCCTTGACACCCAAGGCCGAAGTCATTGCCATTACCGATATGACTATTATACTGATTAATTTCATATATTGTTTCTTGTCTTGGTTGAAAAACAAATATTCACACATCGTCTTTTTGAATAAAAGCCGTGAATGTGCGGAAAATTATCTTTATATTCAGCCACAAGCTGTAAGTTTTTGCATACTTTATGTCGAGCTGTTTGCGTTCTTCGGCCGACAACCGTCCACCTTCACCTCGTTTCTCAACCTGCCACAGCCCGGTAAGCCCCGCTGGAGCCATGAACCGCAAGGCATCTTCGTCATTAGTGAGTAATTCTGCCTCATAAAGCGGCAAAGGCCGATTTCCCACTATCGACATGTCGCCTTTGAGCACGTTGAACAATTGCGGGAGTTCATCAATGCTGTATTTGCGTATAAATCGTCCGACCTTGGTGATGCGCGGGTCATGCTCAAATTTCACAAACGCATTTTTCTGCTCTTCCACTATACTGTCAAGGTATTTCTCCTCTTCGATTATATAGTCATCGCCAATGAGCATGTTAGACAGGTCGGCATTTTCAATGCCACTACTATCAATGTGTATTTTCTGCGCCGAAGCATCATCTTTTTTATCTTTATCGGCAGCATACTGGTTATACTGGCTCAATTCTTTCAAACGCTTGTCGGCATCGGCATACATCGAGCGGAACTTCAAGAAGTCGAACACCTTGTAATTGCTACCCACGCGCTTCGACTTGTAAATAACGCGTCCCTTGCTCTCAAGCCTGATGGCAAGAGCCACTGCAAGCATCAAGGGTGAAAGCACAATGAGTGCGCCCAACGAAAACAGTATGTCAAAAATGCGTATTCCTATTGGCAATTTGAACAATTTCACCTTCCCCTCATGGAGGTCGGTATCACGCAACTTCTTAGTGACAAAGTTTATAACATATAGCCGTTGGCGAAAATCATCCTTGCTTATGTCGTCGGGCATCATGTCATTGAAGCCCATTGTTTCATATTGCTTGGAGTCGTGTTCACCATCATCATGATTGTACACAAGCACCAGGTATGCACGCGGATAAACCGATTTAAGGTAGTCAATGCAACTGCGCACCTTCTCCACCGTATGCGCCTCTATGAAGAATAATTCCGAACGGTTTCCACTGGACGACTTGCCCAGCAACAACCGTGCCTCGGCCTCGGCAGTTGCACCCGACAGGCGGTGTAAATTCCCGTCAAGCAAGTTCCAAAAGTAACGGAATGTGTTATCGGTTTCTCCTATATAAATCATAACATCAGTACCTTGTCAATACATTTCTTATGCGCGTCTTCAACTCAAGCGGGTTGAACGGCTTCACTATATAGTCCACAGCTCCTTCTTCAAGCAACTTGATGCGATCCGAGGTGCTATCTTCCGACGACAATATTATCACAGGTATATTCTTGTAAAATTCATTGCCTTTCAAATAAGCCAGAAACTCGCGCCCCGATATTTCAGGCATACGCAAGTCTGTTACGATTAAATCGGGAAGCTCATTATTGGCCAACCACTTTATCGTCTGCAATGGGTTGGAGTGATACACACAATTGTATTCTTTGAGATACATCGACACAACTTTTGCAATAACTGCTGCATCGTCAACTATTACTATTTGCTTTTTTCTTTCCATAATCGAATTTAAAGGGTTGCCTTACCAGCACACACACTTTTTTTAAGTATTAGTGGTTAAAAACAAGCCCAAATAACAAGGCAATATTTTTCAAAGAGTAAAAATAATAAGAATAATCGTGTACAGCACCCGCCACGCACCAATTTAACATTATTTTACCAGTGCACAAGCACAATTACCATCATGCCACTTAGGCACCAAATCCTATTGTCTAAAATGCCTCGTTGATATTAAACATGAAACTGTACTGGCCCGGCTTGCCAAACCCGACATCGAGTCGCACATTGACACGCTTCTTGAACTCCCATCTGTAGCCGAAACCATAATTAGGCAATATATGCTTGAACGACTTGCGGTCGTGGAACACGTTTCCCACTCCGACCCACACTACAGCTCCATTACGATGCCACACATGTTGCCGCAATTCCACCTGCGCCGCCATATAGTGCATGTCGCGGTATCGACCTTCATAGTAACCTCGCATTGCTGTGCTGCCACCCAACTTCGACATCATTGCCCAAGACGGATCGCCAAAATTGAATTTTCCACGCAGGTCACCAGCTATCAACCCACCTTTCCACACCTGCTTGTAAACACTCGCAATAAACTCAGTGCTGCTGAAAGCATAATCGTTCCACAGCCAACGTGGACGAAACATCTGATTTACGCATACATACACTCCACGACTTGCATTGTTTATCAAGTCGCGCGAATCATATTGCAACGTCACCCCCATGCCATAATTGCGTGTAATCAAGTCCATGCCTTCAAACAGATAGGCGTTCTTTTCCACACCGCCACCACGTATGTAATCCCACGCCAACAATGCCCCTGCATAAAAATTATCGGCAACCTTGACCATAAATTCGCCTTTAATCTCGGCTTGCCATCTATCCATCTTCGTGCGATTATCGTCATTGTCGCCATTGTCATACCCTATTCCCCAGTAATATGATGGCATGGAATAAAAATTCATCGTGTAATTTATCCTGAACCGCTCCTCGGGAAAGATATTGTTGCCCCTTATGCCTATCATATAGAAACCTGTTGTCGAAACGCTTCCGAAAATCGACACATTCGATGGCTGCAATTCACGGCTGCACCCCTTGATGCGATAAAGCCCCGACCCGACAACACCTATACCGACACCCAATGCCGAATTATAAAATGGGCCACCGATAAAACTTATATCAAACTTCTTGTCGCTACGCTCCTTGTTGGCATTCCCGAAATAATCGAAAAAACGTTGTATTACATTGCGTTTCTTCACTACTGTATCAACAGCTGCAACACCGATTTCATTTGTAACAACGCTATCACTTGCCGCCTCCACTTTGATACTACCAACTTCCGCACACGCAGTATCGAAGTGAGATATAGTATCGGCAGTACAACTGCAAGCCCTTAATTCCGAGCTCTTAGCAAAAATGGCAACCAGCAAAAAAGTTAAACAAATGGTAAAAAACTTTCTCACGATAAGATATTCAAAAAGATTGCGCAAATATAGCGAAAGTCGAGTGCAATACAAAAAAACAGCTCGCTGATTTTTATTGTATTGCCGAGGCGCAGCTATATTATTTGAATAAGGCCTATGCAGCCCGGCAAAATAAAAATTGTGCGGGCACATTTTTGCTTTTGCGCTCACCTTGCACTATCTTTGCGGCACAAACAATTATCCACAATTATTTCTATGGACGAAATATTGAAGAAAAAATTAGCAAAAGACCCTAACGGATTGCTAACTTATGAATATATAGCAAACAATATCGACAATATCGACCCTATTTTACCTGAACTGGTCGATAACATCATCGCCGTTGACAATATAGGTCAATTTATTGTAAGCACGGCTCGATACTTGAATGCCATCGACCCGCAAAAATACGCATCGGCAATTGACACCCTCATAAAGGCTGCGATTGCCAAAGACCGTGAACATAGATATCTCGCCGACCTTATCTCGGGAATTTGGGGTGACGACTACCGTGAACATGCTGCCGAGCTTTGCCAAAGCAACGACAACTTCCGACGCATATATAAGCGTCTATACCCCACTTCTATTATTTGAATAAATATATGAAAATATTAAATATCATTTCAATAGTTATCGTCATGGCGGTAACATGCTTGAGCTGCAATGCCAATAACACAAACAACAATAACAAAACAATGACACAAACCAGCACAAATGCCGACAACGGTCGGACAAAAGTCGCTTTCAAAACCACAATGGGCGACTTCACTGTAGAATTATACAACGAAACACCCAAACACCGCGACAATTTCCTGAAATTGGTAAAAGAAGGTTTCTACAACGATGTGCTGTTTCACCGTGTCATAAATCAATTCATGATACAAACGGGTGACCCCGATTCAAAAAATGCCGCATCCGACGCAATGCTCGGTGCGGGCGGGCCTGGCTATAACATCGAGGCCGAAATTGCATATCCACAATTCTTCCACAAGAAAGGTGCATTGGCTGCCGCTCGACAAGCCGACTCGGTAAACCCAAAGCGAGAGTCATCGGGTTCACAATTTTATATTGTCACAGGACGCAACTACTCGCAAGAGCAACTCAACCAGATGCAAGCACAAATTGCCAACATGAGAATAAGGCAAATCCTCGACACACTTGTAATTCCATATCGAAAGGAAATAATGAAATTACGCATGTCGGGTGATACTGCCGCAATAAACAACCTGAGCAATGAACTAATTGCCAAAGCTCAAGCTGAATACGACAAAAATCCATTCGTGTTTACCGACGAGCAAACCGAGGCATACACTACAATTGGCGGTACTCCACACCTTGACGGGCAATATACCGTATTTGGTGAAATTGTCGATGGAATGACAACAATTGAAGCTATAGAAAAAGTACCGACCAACCGTGCTGACCGACCAAATGAAGACATTAAAATCATCTCGGCCACAGTAGTTGAATAATTATTTTCAACATATTCTTCCATACAAAGATGATCGATATAAATTCCCTGCGTCTGCCCAACGGATTGCTATTGTTGCACCATCGTGTCACATCGACACAGATGGTTGTCGTGAACACCATGTACAACGTGGGGGCACGCGATGAAGTAATCGGGCGCACGGGAATGGCTCATCTTTTTGAGCACTTGATGTTTAGCGGTACTCCATCTATCCCCGACTTCGACACGCCGTTGCAGGAAGCCGGAGGGGAAAACAATGCATGGACTACCAACGACTTGACAAATTTCTACGACATACTACCAGCCCAAAACATAGAAACAGCCCTGTGGCTCGAAAGCGACCGCATGGCCAACATGTCGTGCACCCAACAGTCGCTCGAAGTGCAAAAAGGTGTCGTAGTCGAAGAGTTCAAAGAACGATGTGTCAACGTCCCATACGGCGACATAGGCCATGTACTACGGGCAGCAACCTTCACCACGCACCCTTACCGATGGCCGACAATAGGTTTGCAATTCGCCGATATTGAGAATGCTACACTTGATGACATCAACAATTTCCATGCGGCGCACTATGCCCCAGGCAACGCCACGCTGTGCATTACTGGCAACATAGAATTTGCCGATGCCGCCCGCCTTGTCGAGAAATGGTTTGGTGACATTCCCTACCGTCACACAGCTATACGCAATCTGCCTGCCGAACCACGGCAACAATCACCACGGCGCATTGCCATAAACCGCAATGTTCCACAAAACATGATAATCAAGGCATACCACACTTGCGGACGCAATGACAACATGTTTCCCACCTGCGACATAATCAGCGACCTGTTGGCCAATGGCAACTCGGCCCGTTTCTTCAAGAACATACTTATGGAAACCGACTTATTCACCGACCTCGATGCTGCGGTCTGGGGATCGATCGACCCTGGATTACTCGTCGTGACAGGCAAAATCGCCAACGGCGCAAGCATCGACAAAGCCGAAGAAGCCATACAGAAAGAAATCCGAAAAATCGCAAATGGCGACGCAACCCAATACGAAATTGACAAATATGTCAACAAACTCGACTCTAAAGAATGCTTTGAAAATATAGGATACACCGACATTGCATCGAAACTGTGCTACCACCAACTCATATCAGGCGATGCCAACAACATCAACCGCGAAATAGACACATATCGTTCTATTACAACCGACATTGTAGCACAAGAGGCTGAAAAATTGTTTGCCCCAAACAACGAAACTACTATCTTATATGGCCCTGAAATATGACAGACAACAAATATGCCAGCCTCTCAACAAAAAAAATCGTTAATTAGTAGTTGAAATAACAAAAATTTGCGTACATTTGACGCTAAATGCAAACAACCACATAATTTTGTTTATGTGGTAAATTTAAAGAAAGGAATAATATGGAATTGCGTGAAATGTCTGAAGCTTGTGAAAACCAAGAAAAAGACTTAACCTTGAACACCGACACGGCAAACTCGCCTGAAACTTCTGGCACCGAGGCCGCAGAAACTGTAGTAACAGAAAACAACTCCGGGGAAGACAATTCTGCCCCGATAGTCAATAATACCCAAGCACCCGAGGACAACCCTGCTGGGAAACAGGTGGCTACCGATTACTCGGCCCTCGACAAGCAGGGGTTGGTGGCGGCTCTCGAAGCGCAATTACAAAAACCAATAGAATCGATTCGCGATGACGTGAACCTCATCAAGGTCGCTTTTTATTCCCTGCGTAACGCCGAACTCGCTGCAGAGAAAGAGGAATTTGTTGCAAACGGGAACGAAGAAACTGCGTTTGCCCCCAAAAGCGATCCCGATGAAGAAAAATTCAAAGAATTGCTCAACGAAATAAAAGAGAAACGAGCTGAATACAATGCCAAACAAGAAGCCGAGAAAGAAGAAAACCTGAAAAGGAAACTGGCTATCATTGAAGAAATCAAAAGCATTGTCAGCGACCCCGACAATATCAACAAGCAATACAACCGCATTCAGCAGTTGCAACAGGAATTTAAGGCTATTGGTGAAGTGCCAGCAGCCCATGTCACCGAAACGTGGAAGAGCTACCAGAAAGCCACCGAAAGTTTCTATGACTTGTTGAAAATGAACAAAGAATTGCGCGACTATGACTTCAAGAAAAACCTTGAAGCCAAACAACAACTTTGCGCCGAAGCCGAATCACTCGACAGCGTGGAAGATGTTGTACTCGCTTTTCGCAAGCTGCAAGACCTGCACAACCAGTGGCGCGAAATAGGGCCAGTGGCAAAAGAAGTGCGAGAAGAATTGTGGGCACGATTCAAAGAAGCTTCAGCAAAAATCAACAAGAAATACCAGGCATTCTTTGAAGGTCGGAAAGAGAAAGAAAAAGAAAACGAAGCAGCAAAAATCGCACTGTGCGAACGCATCGAAGCTATCGACATCGATTCGCTTAAGTCTTTTGCCAAGTGGGACGAAGCTACAAAAATCATCATAGGGTTGCAAGAAGAGTGGAAAAAACTGGGATTTGCTTCAAGGAAAGTAAATGCCGACTTGTTTGCCCGATTCAGAGCAACTTGCGACAAATTCTTTGCCCGCAAGGCCGAATTCTTCAAAGCTATGAAAGAAGAATTTGCAGCAAACCTTGAGAAAAAAATTGCACTGTGCGAGCAAGCCGAAGCATTGAAAGATTCCACCGACTGGAAAAAAACTACCGAAAAAATGATAGCACTCCAGCGCGAATGGAAGACCATAGGCCCAGTGGTGAAAAAACACAGCGATAGCGTGTGGAAACGTTTTATCGCAGCATGCGACTACTTCTTCGACCAAAAAAACAAACAGACTTCATCGGTACACCAGACCGAACATGCCAACCTCGCTGCAAAACGTGAAATAATCAACGCAATCAATGCCCTTGTTGCCGATGAAACAGAAACCGACGGCGAAAAGAAGGTACGCGAACTGATGAAACGCTGGCAAGAAATTGGCCACGTTCCTTTCAAGGAAAAGGATAAAATTTATGCCGAGTACAAAGCTGCCACAGCAAAAGCTTTTGAAAAATTCGGCATGAAAGAAGCTCAAGGCGGATTAGGCGGATTTGAAGCAACATTGAGCAATTCGAGCCAAGACAAAATTTACCGCGAACGTGAACGCTTGGTTCGTGCATACGAACAAAAATGCAACGAATTGAAAACCTACGAAAACAACCTTGGCTTCTTCAATGCCCAATCAAAAGGTGGCAATTCGATGCTCAAGGAAGTAGAACGTCGCATTCAGAAAATAAAGGAAGAACTCGCACTGCTTGAACAGAAAATCAAGATGATCGACGAGAAATTGTAACACAGGCAATTCCCTTTCTTTCACATATTCACAAGTGGTTGCCCCTTGGAAAAAACGGGACAACCACTTGCATTATAATAAATCGCACGACGGGGTATAGTGCAATTTTCACAACACGCAAGTGAAATAATCGCCTACTCAAATAATAAAGAAGTGCAACAATTCGTTTCTTTTATTAAGAACCACTAAAAGTCGTATCATACCCAAGTGTCATTTAATCCCTATGAGGGGCTGTTTTATGATCGCTTGGGAATAAAGGGCTGACAGGTGTTCCACATTTCTTGCTTAGCGAAAAATGCGGATATAAATACCATCTTTGCCAATTTTGTGAAACTTTTTCTGTAAATTCAAAAAAAACAACAGCATCTCTGTACCATGGTAAAAAAAGGTAGGTATGGGCAATTTATCAGTGGTCTGTTCACTCTCGTTGACTTCCTGATTTTGAACCTTACATATTTAATTTTATACTTGTTCAACAATGAACCAGATGACTTTTTTACTCGTCATGTGTGGTTCATGATGAACATAACTTTTGCCGCAGGATGTTCCATATATTCCAACATCCACAATCGTCGTGTAGTATTTGCCGACCGTGTAGTGCTCACGGCTACCAAGTCGGTAATGCTTTTCGCCATACTATTCTTTGCATCACTGCTGTTTCTTAACTTAGATAACATACGTGTACTCACATTCGTTGAGTTTTTCCTTATTTTCTTCCCGTCACTTTCCATTTGGTGGCTGTTGTCACGGCAAATGTTGAAGATTTACCGCAGTCGCGGATTCAATTTCAAGCGCACCGTCATCATTGGAGGCAGCACTGTGGGAATGAGGTTGCTCGATGAGCTGATTGGTGACAACGGATACGGATTCCGCATCATGGGGCTATTTGACGACACACCCCGGCAAACAAAATACTACAAAGGTGGATTAGACAATCTGGAAGCTTTTATCAAGGACAACCTTATCGACGAGATGTATTGTACACTACCCGACGGGGAAGATGGCGTAGTACAAAGAATGATAAAACTGGCCGACCGCAACGCCGTGGATTTTTACTATGTGCCTCAATTCGGCAGTGCGATAAAACGACAATTTGAATTACAATCAATAGGCAATGTACCTATACTCGCCATTCGTCCAAACCCACTCAACAAGACCCTTAATCGCATCATTAAGCGCACTTTCGACATCATTTTCTCTTCGTGCGTCTTAGTATTCACCCCCATCGTATTGCCATTAATCGCCCTTGGCATCAAATTGTCATCGCCAGGCCCGATATTTTTCAAGCAGAAACGAACAGGCTACCGGGGCAAAGAATTTTACTGCTACAAATTCCGCACAATGAAGGTCAACAACGACAGCGACAGTGTGCAAGCCACAGAAAACGACCCGCGAAAAACAGCTTTTGGTGACTTCCTCAGACGGACAAGTATCGATGAACTGCCACAATTCTTCAATGTATGGAAAGGCGACATGTCGATTGTTGGGCCTCGACCACACATGCTCAAGCACACAAAAGACTACAGTGCCCTTATCGACAAATACATGGTACGCCACACAATAAAACCTGGCATAACTGGTTGGGCGCAAGTAAACGGCTACCGTGGCGAAACACGTGAATTATGGCAAATGGAAAAACGTGTGGAATACGATGTATGGTATGCCGAAAACTGGAATCTCATGCTTGACTTGAAAATAATATTCTTAACCGTAAAGAATGCAATACGGGGAGAGAAAAACGCATTTTGAAAAAAGCATATATGAACAACAGCGACTTGAAACCACGCGCCCTCGGTGTGCTGCGCCGTTTTTATGGCTACAACTCTTTTTATCCCTTGCAATTCGAGGCTATACAATGTGTTATGCAAGGCAACGACGCAGTGATTCTTATGCCGACCGGGGGCGGCAAGTCGCTTTGCTTTCAAATTCCCGCCCTGCTATCCGATGGCTGCGCGATTATCATATCGCCTCTTCTTGCCCTGATGAAAGACCAGGTCGATGCACTGCAAGCGATGGGAATACCGGCGGCATCGGTCAACAGTGCGCAATCCGACTCATTCAACCGGCAAGTCATCGAACAAGTATATGCTGGACGCATAAAATTGCTTTACATCTCGCCCGAACGGCTGCTGACAGAGATTGAACAATGGTCTGGCGAAATGAAAATAAGCCTTTTCGCCATCGATGAAGCTCATTGCATATCACAGTGGGGGCACGACTTCCGTCCCGAATATACACAACTCGCCACATTGCGGCAACGATTTCCATCAGTACCAATAATGGCACTGACAGCGACTGCCGACCGCCTGACTCGCGACGATATAAGCCGGCAATTAGGCATTCCCAATGCACGGCTGTTCATGACATCATTCGACCGCCCCAACATTCGGCTTAATGTAGTGAGCAACATCAGCAGCACCGACAAAATGAAAATGATAACTCGCTTCATAACCGCCCATCGTGGCGAAAGCGGCATCATATACTGCCTCAGACGTACCGACACCGAGAAAATGGCAACAAGGCTACGTTCACTGGGATTTAACGCTGCTGCGTTTCACGCCGGTATGCCTGTTGCCGAAAAAGAGCAGGTGCAAACCGCTTTCCTCAACGACGACTTGCCTATTGTATGCGCCACAATAGCTTTCGGCATGGGAATCAACAAGAGCAACGTCCGCTGGGTAATCCACAGCAACATGCCCAAGAGCATTGAATGCTATTACCAAGAAATAGGGCGTGCCGGGCGCGACGGAATGCCAGCCGAAGCATTGATGTTCTATTCTTTCGGCGATGTAATTACGCTCAAAAGTTTGGCCCAAGACTCGGGGCAAGAAGCCGTGAACATGAATAAACTTAGGCGAATGCAGCAATATGCCGAAAGCAACGTATGCCGCCGACGCACACTGCTGAGCTACTTCAATGAACATATCGACCATGACTGTGGCAACTGCGATGTATGCCTTAATCCCCCCGAACGTTTCGATGCCACCACGTTATGCCAAATGGCACTAAGCGCGATAGTTCGCACAAACCAACGTGAAGGCGTCACAGCAATAATCGACATTTTGCGGGGTTCGGGGAAAACCGATATTATCGCAAAAGGATATGACAAACTGCGGACGTATGGCGTAGGACGCGACTTAAGTTTCGCAACATGGAACGCCTACTTGCTGCAAATGTTGCAAATGGGCATTATCGATGTAGCATACGACGATTATAACCACCTGCATGTCACTCCTTTTGGCTGGGAAGTACTGAAAGGCTTGAAACAAGTGATGCTCTCGAAATTCTCTTATACACAACGTGCGGCTACGACAAAAGAGAAACAAACCAAGCAATCCAGCCTTGACGAAATGCCGCCAGCCGACAAAGGCCTATTTGAAAGGCTTAAGGAAACCCGCCTGGCTATTGCCCGCGCACAACACGTGCCTCCCTACATCGTCTTCAGCGACCGCGTACTCGATGTGATAGCACGCAACCTCCCCACTACCCGCGAAGAATTTGCCTCGCTCTACGGCATCGGCGAAAAGAAAACCGAAATGTACTGGCTCCAATTCACCGCCACAGTCCGCGACTACCTCGCCACCCATCCCCGAGGATAAACCGCACCATCCCAGATGATGCCATTCACATTATTCGATTTGCATAATTCGGATAATACAAGAAACGGAACATACACAATAATAAAAAACGAGTGGCATGGATATGAACCTCCGCCACTCGTTTTATCGTTGCATTATATTACCCTGCTACTTCTTGCGCAATTCATAGAGGTCGAGGCGGCGGTCACGCAGGTTGCGGACGCTACCATAGGTGTGAAGCTCGTTGAGCAAGTCGAGGTCAACATCACTCACAAGTATCATCTCGGTGTTAGGTGTAGCTTCGGCACGGCGACCGTCGGTGGGGAAAGCAAAATCACATGGCGTGAAAACTGCCGACTGGGCATACTGTATATCCATGTTGTGGACACGCGGCAAGTTACCCACCGAACCAGCTATTGCAACGAAGCATTCATTTTCAATAGCACGGGCCCTTGCACACACTTTAACACGCGAATAAGCATTCTGCGTATCGGTGAGGAATGGCACAAAAAGAATTTGCATACCTTCCTCGGCAAGCAGTCGCGACAGTTCGGGGAATTCCACATCATAACATATAAGCACGCCTATCTTGGCACAATCGGTATCAAATGTTTTCACCATCTTGCCACCCGACAAGCCCCAGCTTTTAGCTTCGTCGGGAGTAATATGAACCTTGCCATAGGTTTCGTATGTACCATCACGGCGGCACAGGAAGCCCACGTTGAACAAACGATTGTCGCTGCCAAGGAAAGGCATACTACCCGTGATAATATTTATATTGTAACTTATGGCAAGCTTGATAAAGCGTTCGCGTATCTCATCGGTATATTTCGCAAGTTTCCTAATCGACTGTGCTTCGCCAAGGTTGTTATATTTTGCCATAAGAGGAGCATTGAAATACTCGGGAAACAACACAAAGTCGCTCTTGTAGTCCGACACGGCATCGACAAAAAATTCCACTTGCTCAAACACATCATCAAGGCTGTTATATGGCCGCATTTGCCATTGCACAAGCCCAATGCGAACCATCGTCTTGCGCTCGATGATTTCAGGCTTCGGCTGGTAATAAATGTTGTCCCATTGCAGCAAAGTGGCATAATGCTTGGATTCCTCGTCATTGGGCAGGTAATTTGTCATAACCTTGCGCACGTGGAAATCATTCGACAGCTGGAACGTCAATACAGGGTCGTAAATCTCACGTTGGCGCACCTTGTTGATATATTCGCGAGGACGCAAGCGGTCGGCATATTTGTAATAGTTAGGTATTCGCCCGCCAAACATTATAGCTTTCAAATTGAGCGTTTCGCACAAGTCCTTACGATACTCATACATTCGCCGTGCCAACCTCAAGCCTCGGTAATCGGGGTGGATAAACACCTCGATGCCATAGAGTATGTTACCATGGGGATTATGAGTGCAGAATGTTTCGTTCCCGGTCACTTGCGCATAAGTATGGTCGCCCTTTACAAGGTTGTAATCGACAATAATTGCCAAAGCGCACCCCACAATCTTCCCATCGACCACAGTCACCACTTGCCCTTCGGGAAAAATCTCGGTAAGTTTCTTTATTTGGTCGAAAGTCCAAAATTCATCTTTATCGGCATACACGCGCTTGAACGACTGAGCCAACTCGGCATAGTCGCCCAATTGCAATTGCCGCACCTCAACTTTGTTGATTTCTCGTTTGTCGTTGTTCTCCATAACAATCTTTTATTTGGAAAATAGAGCAAGCACCGAGGTCAATCTCAATGAATGTCGCCTCGGTGCTTGCTCTAATTTTACGTTGCTTTAATTATACATAACCACGAATTATGCCACGCTTGGAATTACGCACAAAGAGTATAATCTCGTCGCGCTCCTTGGTGGCTGGCAATTCGGCCTCGATGCGTTCTATGGCATCGGTATTGTTCATGCCCGACAGATACAAGTACCTGAAAATTTCCTGTATATCGCGTATCTGCTCATTGGTGAAACCACGGCGGCGCAAGCCTATCGAATTAATGCCTGCATACGAGATAGGGTTACGACCTGCCTTGACATACGGCGGGATATCCTTGTTGACAAGCGCACCACCTTGCAACATCACGTGCTGCCCGATGTGCGAGAACTGGTGTATCAACGCGCCACCACCTATGACGGCATAATTGTCAATAACCACCTCTCCTGCCACCTGCACGGCATTTGACATAATCACATTGTCGCCTACCACACAGTCGTGCGCCACATGGCAATAAGCCATGATAAGGCAATTGCTGCCAATCACAGTCTTGCCCTTAGAGGCAGTGCCTCGGCTGACGGTCACACATTCCCTGATTGTCGTATTGTCGCCAATGATGGCAACCGATTCTTCACCTCTGAATTTCAAATCCTGCGGGATACCCGAGATAACTGCACCCGAACATATAGTACAATTCTTGCCAATGCGAGCCCCCTCAAGGATAGTTACGTTGCTACCGATGCGTGTACCTTCGCCTATCTCCACATTTTGGTCGATAGTGACAAATGGATCGATTACCACATTATTGGCAATCTTTGCAGCCGGATGAACGTAGGCTAATGGTTGTTTCATATATACTTCGTTGTTATGTAATAAAATATAATGTGATTACTTGTTCTTTATGATTTGAGCCATAAATTCGGCCTCGCTCACAATCTTTTCGCCAACAAACGCATAGCCTTTCATCACTGCGCAGCCACGTCGTATCTCAGTGAGCAACGACAAGTGGAATATGAGCGTGTCGCCAGGAACCACTTTCTGGCGGAACTTTACATTGTCGATTTTCAAGAAATAAGTAGAATATTTCTCGGGATCTTCCACCATGTTAAGCACAAGCAATCCACCCACTTGCGCCATAGCTTCCACTTGCAACACACCTGGCATCACAGGCTCTTGCGGGAAGTGGCCTTGGAAAAATGGTTCGTTGCCCGACACATTTTTCACACCCACTATGTAATTTGAGCCTATATCTATAATCTTATCGACAAGCAAGAACGGATAACGATGCGGCAACAATTGACGTATGCGGTTAACGTCCATCACTGGAGCGATATTGGGGTTATATACCGGTGCTTGCAACTCCTGATGCTTGATTTCACGGCGCACTTTCTTGGAGAATGTAGTGTTGATTGTGTGCCCGGGCTTGGTAGCTATCACATAGCCCTTGAGCGGGCGGCCAATCAAGGCCAAGTCGCCAAGCACGTCCATCAATTTGTGGCGAGCAGGCTCATTTTCGTATGCAAGAGGTATGTTGCTGATATAGCCAAGTTCGCTCACATGCTTGTGAGGTACACCCATCAAGTCGGCAAGTTTGTCAAGGTCGGCTTGCTCCATTGCTTGGTCATACACCACCAGAGCGTTATCCAAGTCGCCACCCTTTATCAAATTGGCCTTTACCAACGGCTCAATTTCACGCACGAATACAAACGTGCGGCTTGCGGCAATGTCGTCCTTGAAGCGCGACAAGCTGTTGAGCGAAGCAAATTGGTTGGGAATTATCGGTGACTTGAATTCTATCATGGCATCGATGCGGAAACTATCAAAAGGCAGCACCACAATTGATGCACCAGTTTCCTCATCGACCACTTCGAGTTTTTGCTTGACGATGTAGAAATCCTTCTCTTCATTTTGCTCTTCTGTGCCCACCTCGGCAATTTTGGTGGCATACTCTATCGCACTGCCATCAAGAATGGGCATTTCGGGGGCATTCACCTCTATGAGGCAATTGTCAACACCAGCAGCATACAAGGCAGCAAGTGCATGCTCCACCGTGCTCACCTTGGCATTGCCACGGCCCAAAACCGTTCCACGGGTAGTTTCAACCACATTTTCGGCCAAAGCATCAATCACAGGCTTGTCGTCCAAGTCGATGCGCTGGAATTTGTATCCATGGTTTACGGGTGCAGGTCTAAACGTGGCCTCAATTGCCATTCCTGTATGCAACCCTTTCCCGCTGACGGTAAACGAATTTTTTAATGTGCATTGTTTCATAAATGTATATCTTATTTTCGTTTGCTATATTGTGCTTATTTATCCTTTTCAGACATTGCTTTCTTCAAAGCGGCAACATCTTTAAACAATTCACCGAGCCGCTTCATATATACGGTCTGGCGTGCAAAATCCATAGCATTAACCACAGGACTGCCAATCACCGAGTTGCCATCTCCTATACTGTTAGGAATACCCGACTGGGCTCCAAATTTATTGTTGTCGCCCACCTTGATATGACCAGCAAACCCTACTTGTCCGCCCACCATGTTGTGCGCACCAATCTTGGTCGAACCAGCCACACCTACCTGCGCGGCCATCACAGTGTGCTCACCTATCTCTACGTTATGGGCCACTTGGATCAGATTGTCAAGTTTGACACCTTTGTGGATTACCGTGCTACCCATCGTGGCTCGGTCGATAGTGGTATTGGCACCGATTTCCACGTTGTCGCATATCACTACATTACCTATCTGGGCAATTTTAACATATTCGCCATTTTCGGGCGCGAACCCGAAGCCATCGCCACCGATAACTACCCCGGCTTGCAAAATACAATTTTTGCCAACCACGCAATCATGATAAATCTTCACGCCTGGGTAAATTATGCTATTGTCACCAATCGACACATTGTCGCCAATATAGCATTGCGGGTATATGCACACGTTTTTACCTATTTTGGCATTCTTGCCAATATAAGCAAATGCACCTACATATACATCTTCGGGCAATTCCACGCCTTCCGACACATAACACGGCTGTTCGATGCCATGTTTGCGGACTTGCTGGTTGGCTACATAATTAAGCAGCATTGCAAGTGTCGCATACGGGTCGTCAACACGCACCATGGTCGCTTTCACGGGATGCTCGGCCTCAAAGTCTTTCCTTACAAGCACCACCGAAGCCTCGGTAGTATATATAAAATGAGTATATATAGGATTTGCAAGAAATGTAATGCATCCTTCTTTTGCTTCTTCTATCTTGGCAAATCTATTGATGACCACGCTGGCGTCCCCGTCAACAGTTCCACCCACCAATTCAGCCAATTTACCTGCTGTTAATTCCATAAATTATAGGTAATATTAATTCAAATCAATGTGCAAAGATGCAAAAAATAGCCTATATTGCCAAGCAAATCACACGATTTCACTTGCAACATGGCTATTTTTTTGGTTTCACACGGCATTACCCACAGATATTTTTCTTTCTGGCTCAAAAAAAATAACGACACAAAACAAAAGAAGCAACCACAAAACAACTTGACTTAATTTGAAATATTGGAAATTTCAAACTGGATACCACCGTAATCTATCGATTTTGTTCGATAATCCAGCGATATTGCTTAACTTTGCATTAAAAATATTTTTTGCGCACAATAGGTAACAACAACTTGTGGCATAAAATTCCCTCACTTTAAGACAATATCGAATCATGAACAATAAACTTAACAGAGAAACGCTGTGCGTACAAGCTGGCTGGAAGCCAAGCAACGGCCAACCACGCATACTGCCCATCTACCAGAGCACCACTTTCAAATACGACACAAGCGAAGAAATGGCTCGCCTCTTCGACCTCGAAGCTCCTGGCTATTTTTATACCCGCTTGCAAAACCCCACGTGCGACGCCGTGGCAGCAAAAATCACCGCACTCGAAGGCGGTGTAGCAGGTATGCTCACATCATCGGGGCAAGCAGCCAATTTCTATGCAGTGTTCAACATTTGCCAAGCGGGCGACCACTTGGTATGTTCTTCAACAATATACGGCGGCACTTTCAACTTGTTCAATGTAACAATGCGGAAATTAGGCATTGATGTAACTTTTGTTGATGCCGATGCCGACGATGCCGAAATAGAAGCAGCCTTCAAGCCAAATACCAAAGCCATGTTTGGCGAAACCATCGCCAACCCAGGCATGAACATTCTCGACATCGAAAAATTTGCCCGCATTGCCCACAAGCACGGTGTGCCACTTATTGTTGACAACACATTTGCCACCCCCATCAATTGCCGTCCATTTGAATGGGGTGCCGACATCATAACACACTCAACTACAAAATACATGGACGGACACGCCATGACCGTAGGCGGAGCTATTGTTGACAGCGGAAATTTCAATTGGGAAGCTTATCCCGAACGTTTTGCATGCCTCACACAGCCCGATGAATCATACCACGGACTGGCTTACACCAAGAAATTTGGACGTTTGGCCTATATCGAAAAGGCTGTGGCGCAACTGATGCGCGACTTGGGTTCAGCCCAATCACCACAAAACGCATTCCTCATCAACATCGGCCTTGAAACATTGCATTTGAGAGTTCCACGACACTGCGAGAATGCCTTGAAAGTTGCCCGCTTCCTATCGGCACACCCACGTGTCAATTGGGTGCACTATGCCGGGCTTGAACAAGACCGCTACCACTCACTTGCCAAGAAATACATGCCAGACGGCACTTGCGGCGTGCTTACATTCGGCATCAAGGGATCACGGCAAGATGCCATCGACTTCATGGATCGCCTCAAGTTCATTTGCATCGTCACCCACGTTGCCGACGCGCGTTCTTGCGTGTTGCACCCGGCCAGCCACACACACCGCCAGCTCACCGACGAACAACTCATCGAAGCAGGCGTGGCACCCGACCTTATACGCTTGTCAGTGGGTATCGAAAATGTCGATGACATAATCGAAGACCTAAAACAAGCTTTGGATTGATGCCCCCAAAAAGCACCTTCTCTCCACCCTAAATTATAACACATATAGCAAAATAAAAATATGAAATTAAAACTGTTGCTGCTGATTGCCGTCATACTCTCGATTTCGATGCCATCGAGTGCACAACTGCCATTGCCCACAAGAACCATAGGCGGCACTCAATTCTATTACCACGAAGTGCAAAAGAAAGAAACGCTTTACAGCATTGCAAAAAAATTAGGCATCGACAAGAGCGACATCATCAAATACAATCCAAATGCTGCCGAAAAAATCAAGGAAGGCCAATTCTTGTTTTTTCCTGTAAGTGATTTCGCCAACCTCAGCAACAAGGCTGCAACACAAAATGCCCAAGCCGACGCATCGACCACCGCTCCAACTTCATTTGACCACATTGTGGAAAAAGGTGAAACATTATATGGCATTGCCAAGAATTATGGAATAAGCACCGAAGACATCATAAAACTGAATTCCAATGCGAACTCGGGCATAAAAGAAGGGCAAACCCTCAAAATCCCTCAAAATGCAGCAATGCAACAAGGGCAAGAAATAGCCGCTGCAACCGAAACCGAAGTTACACCCGAAGACACAACGCTCATCTATGTAACCATACGCCCGGGCGACACCTTGTTCAGCACAGCCAAGCGTTACAACACATCGATCGACAAACTAATGGAACTAAATCCGGGCATTTCACCGCAAAACTTCAAAAGCGGCGAAGTGATACGTGTGCGTCCCAATTATTACACGACCATAACTACCGAAAGGGAAACCACCGAGTTCCACACCTACGAAATAAAACGTGGCGATACATATTTTTCAATTGCCAGGAACTTTAATGTGAGCGTCAACGACCTGAAAGCCGCCAACCCCGACATGAAAAAATTGAAACGCGGCAAGACGTTGTATATTCCCATAAAGAAAACAGAAACCGTAGTCGTTGACCCATCGATGAGCGGATTGCTAAAAGACCAACTTGCAAGCAACGAATCTCCGATAATACAAGAAATGTATGATTCGATACATGTGTTCCGCGACGACAACAACATCAACGTAGCACTATTGCTGCCGTTCATGCTCAACAACCAATTACAATCCAAGCAAGCACGCCTCTACACCGAGTTTTACAAAGGCTTCCTGCTTGCCGTCGATACCATACGCAAAAACAACACATCGAAACGAATCAACATCTTTGCCTACGACACACAAGACTCGCAAGCCCGTGTCGATTCAATACTCAATATGCCTGCGCTGGCCGAGATGGACATGATATTCACTCCCGACGACGACAATCATATTGCACGAATCGCACGATATGGAACTGAGCACAAGATTGCAGTAATAAACTCATTCTCACTTAAAAACGACATATACAACGACTACTCCACACTATTTCAAGTAAATACGCCACAGAATTACATGCAAGCCAAGTTATTTGACTTCTTCGACGACACATTCCGTGGCTACGAAGTGGTGTTCATCAACCTTGAATCTGAATCAGAAAAAGAAATGATAGGCGAATTGAAAGCCCACCTATCGGCCAAGGATGTCAACTACACCACAATAGACATCAACACTTCACTACAGGCCGACACGCTCAACCAAGCCCTCATGCAAGGGAAACGATATGTAATAATTCCCACATCGGGAAGCCGCAACATACTCATCAAGTCGCTCGACGCAATCAAAAATGTCAAAATCGACCGTTACGACATAAGTCTGTGTATGCTTGGCCACCCTGAATGGGCTACATATACTGCCGAATTTGGGGCCGACTTCAACCGTGTGGATACCTACATTTATTCACGCTTCTTTACACGTCCCGACTCTCCGGCAGTGCACAACTTTGACGACACATTCCACCGCTGGTATGGAGAATACATGATTTATGCCGCACCCAAATTCGGGTTGCTCGGCTACGACACTGGCCGATATTTCCTGGAACTCTTCATGCGTGGCAAAGATTACAACAATAATTTCAAATATGATGGATTGCAAAATTGCTTCGACTTCGACCGCGTTAGCAATTGGAGCGGTTTCATCAACAAGTCGGTGTATTTCATCCACTTCACTGTATTCAACACCACCGAAACATATATCAAATAACAATGCAACAAGCCAAATTTCTCATAGCAACATTGTCATTTTTTATATTTGTGCTGCTGCCGCACAATGCGGCAGTGGCACAAACACACTATGAATCCAACATTTCCATAGGGGTAAAAGGCGGTACTACTTTCTCGATGATCGGCTTGTCACCTTCCGTGCCACAAACCATGCTCATGGGTACTACCATGGGGGTTTCATTCCGATATATCGAAGAACGGAACTTTGGCTTCATTGTGGAACTCAACATGATGCAACGTGGATGGAAAGAAAAATTTGAATATGCGCCACAATATTCCTATCAACGTCGCCTCACCTATTTGCACCTGCCATTCCTCACCCACATATATTTTGGCAGCCACAAATTCCGTGGATTTTTCAATGCGGGCCCTGAACTATGCTTTATGATTGGCGATAGCTACGATTCCAATTTTGACATCAACAACCTGCCCGATTTCAACGACGACTACCGCGAAACCGAACAGTTCGACATGGAAGTGAACTCAAAGTTCGACTATGGTATTTCGGCCGGCTTGGGCATGGAATTTATTCTGAAAAACAAGCACTCGTTTCTTCTTGAAGGACGTTATTACTTCGGCATCGGCAATGTTTTCGGGAGCAGCAAAAGCGACCATTTCGGCAAGTCAAACGGCTCGTCTATTACCGTCACCCTCGGCTACATGTTCCGTCTGAAGTAACTGTTGCCCCATGCTCTTCTACAGATAAAAAATCTTGTACATCAGTTCACGCAGCAGTGCATACTCGTTCTGCCGTGAACCTACACCCTTGCTGCGAGCATCAAACTCGCGCAGATAACTTATAATCCTGACGCAACTTGCAGTGTTGTAGTTACGCGTAGCCTCGATAAACAGGCGTGCCCTGTAAGCCGACTTGGTTTCGATTTGTGCCATTATTCCCTGTTCCGACTTGTCGCGCGAAGTACACACAAGCAATAAATTGGAGAAAAACGAGAACAGCACACCCACGGTAAGCACCGTCGGGTTACGCTTAGGATTACGCTCAAAGTAGTCAATTATCCTGAAAGCCTTGGCAGCATCGCGTGCTCGCACGGCATTTTCAAGTTCAAAGTTATTGAAATCCTTGCTTATGCCTATGTTACGCTCAATTGTTTCTGGCACAATATCGCCACCATCACCCACGAGCAGCAACAATTTATCAAGCTCGCCCACAAGACGCGACACATCAGTACCGACAAAATCTTTCATCATCGACACCGATTTCTCATCAATCCGGCACCCTTTCTCTTGCACATAACTTCTTATTACCGCCGCGACATCTTGTTCGCCAAGTTTCTTTGACTCGAAAACCACTCCATTTCCATTGGCTTTCAATGCCGCCATCAATTCAGGAGCTTTTATGTTGCCCCCTTTGTTGCAAACCACCAATATGGTTGACATCAATGGCTTGGCTGCATAGTGCCGCAACAAGTCGAGGTTCGATGCATTCTGGGCTTCTTTCAACACCACCACTTGGTAGCGCGACATGACTGGATAACGGCGGCACGTATTCACCACATCGTGCATGTCACAATCCATACCATAGAACACAGTCAGGTTAAAGTCACGCTCCTCCTCGTTAAGTGCAGTTTCTTCAATCATTTTCTGAATGCGGTCAATATAAAAAGCCTCCTCCCCCATCAGCACATATATGGGGGCAAACACTCCACGCTTGATGCTGTTGACAATCTGCAAGTAGCCTTGCGACTCTTTTTTTGCGGCCATTCTTCTTTCTCTATATTGCGATTTTTGTGTAAATTTACACATTATAATCCAATTTATGACTCTCAACCTACCCAAAAAACAATTCAACATAAAAAAAGACGCCAACGGCAAGCCTATCATACTCGACAGGCTACGGCACAAGTTTGTGGCATTGACACCCGAAGAGTGGGTACGCCAGCACTTTGTGGCATTCCTCATCGACGACAAAGGGTTTCCTGCCGGACTGATGGCCAATGAAGTATCACTCACACAGAATGGTATCAGCCGCCGATGCGACACCCTCGTCAGCGACCACAACGGACACCCGCTACTTATAGTTGAATATAAAGCCCCATCAATCGACATCACGCAAAGCGTTTTCGACCAGATAGTGCGTTATAACATGGTATTGCACGCCTCCTACCTGATAGTGTCAAATGGAATATGCCATTACTGCTGCCGCATCAACTATGACAAAGGCAGCTACTCATTCCTCGCCGAAATACCCAGCTATGCCGACTTGTAGCCACTTACATACCAAGTGATTACAAGTTTAAGATTTTTTTCACCACACAAGGCTTGGCTGTATGCAAAAAAAAACATAAATTGCACTGATTTAATCTTAAACAACTATTATATGTATAGAATGATCCTTAACGAAACCTCTTACTTTGGTGCCGGATGCCGTGAAAGCATTGCCATAGAAGCCAAACGCAGAGGTTTCAAAAAAGCTTTTTTTGTTACCGACAAAGACCTTATCCGTTTCCACGTGGCCGACAAGGTAATCGAAGTCTTCGAGAAGAACAACATCCCTTATGAGGTTTACACCGATGTTAAAGCCAACCCGACAATTGCAAACGTACAACATGGTGTAGAAGCATTCAAGGCTTCGGGTGCCGATTTCATCGTAACTCTTGGAGGAGGCTCATCAATCGACACTGCAAAGGGCATCGGCATCGTTGCCAACAACCCTGAATTTTCCGACGTGCGTTCGCTCGAAGGCACAGCCGACACTCACAACAAGGCCGTACCCACATTTGCCCTGCCGACAACTGCTGGAACAGGTGCCGAAGTCACTATCAATTACGTAATTATCGACGAAGAAGCCAAAAAGAAAATGGTATGTGTCGATCCCAACGACATTCCATGCGTGGCTATCGTTGACCCTGAACTGATGTACTCTATGCCTAAGGGACTTACTGCCGCCACTGGTATGGACGCGCTCACCCACGCCATCGAAAGCTACATCACACCTGGTGCCTGGGTTATGTCAGACATGATGGAACTCAAGGCTATCGAAATGATTGCCGGCAACCTCAAGGCTGCCGTTGACAACGGCAACGACCCTGTAGCCCGCGAAGCCATGTCGCAAGCACAATATATCGCCGGCATGGGATTCAGCAACGTCGGCTTGGGTATAGTACACTCGATGGCACACCCTCTCGGAGCACATTACGACACTCCTCACGGATTGGCCAACGCCCTGTTGCTGCCTTACGTAATGGAATACAACGCCGAGTCGCCAGCTGCACCAAAGTATATCAACATAGCAAAAGCCATGGGCGTTGACACCACTGGCATGACCGAAGCCGAGGGTATAAAAGCTGCAATCGATGCAGTGCGCAAGCTCTCGCTCAGCATCAACATCCCTCAAAGGCTGCATGAAATAGGTGTACGTGAAGAAGACCTGCACCAGTTGGCAATCGACGCATTCAACGACGTGTGCACAGGTGGCAACCCGCGCCCAACATCGATCGAAGAAATCGAAGCACTGTATCACAAAGCTTTCTAACCAACACTCACACACATAACGATTGCCAGGCACGGACTCCATGTCCGCTGCTTGGCAATTTTCATTCCCGCAAAACCGGCAAAGAAACTCCACAACTTCACATTCCTATTTTGTCATAGGAGATTTATGAGTAACTTTGCAAGATAATAGTTCCTGCATCATGGGAGATAAAAGTATTGCAAAAGTGATATTGCCCGAACCGACGCTGCGGCGGCTGCCGTGGTATCTTGCTTATGTGCGGCTGCTCAAGTCCAACAACGTGGAATATGTGTCGTCAACACAGATTGCCAAAGAAATCAATGTCGATGCTTCACAGATTGCCAAAGACCTGTCATTCCTGAACATACGCGGCAAGACACGCATAGGCTATGAAGTTGACACGCTTGTGAGCGAACTTGCCGAATTTCTGGGATTCGGCATCGAGCATAAAGCGTTCATGATTGGCGTGGGAAGCCTCGGCTCGGCATTGATACAAGACCAAGGATTGCTACAATATGGACTCAACATCGTGGCGGGATTTGACATCAATCCTGCCATAATCGGGAAAAATATTCGTGGAGTGCCTGTTTACAGCATGGACAAGCTGGGGACAAAGCAGAAAGAATTGGATACCGAAATCGGCATTCTCGCAGTCCCTGTCGAACATGCACAAGATGCCACCGACACCATGATCGCTTGTGGGCTACAAGCAATATGGAACTTCACCCCTTTCCGCATCAAGGCAAGCGGCGACATTGTGATACAAAACACATCGATTTACGCCCACCTTGCCGTGATGTACAACCGTCTTGACGAAAAACATCGACTACTAAAATGAAAATAATAGGAATACGCCAGAATTATGGCCCCGACATGCCCAGTGACAACATGCCCGAAGTCTTCTTGATGTGTGATTCTTCTCTGCTTAAAGATGGGAAACCATTTTTCATACCCGACTTCGCAAGCCACTTCAACTTTGCTCCAACAATAGTAGTGCACATTTGCCGCCTCGGCAAAAACATTGCCCGCAAATTCGCCCCACGCTATTACGACCAAGTCACCGTAGGATTATCGGTCGAAGCTTCAAGCCCTGCGGGAGCACTGTGCAACGCATTCGACGGCGCAGCCATAATAGGCGACTTCATCGACCTTGCCCAATTGCCACAAGCCGGTACAGGAATAAATTACACCGTGAGCATCAATGGCGAAGTTTGCTTCAATGGCAATACGGCAATGCTATGGCATGGGATTGACGAGGTTATAGAATACGTGAGCCGGTTCATGACATTGAAAATCGGCGACTACATCTTCCTGTGCCGACCCGATGTAAACTTACCACTATCTATCGAACAACGCATCACCGCCACCATCGAACAGCACGAAGTGTTGCACATGAAGGTGAAGTGAAACACAATAATATGACCTTTTTGCAGTTAACTAAGATAGGTAACAAAAACTACGATTGATGAAAAAAAGGATAATCGCAATAGCGGCAGTTGCCATGGCATTAACAACCATTGCAACATTTACAATAACAGCGCAAGACAAAAACGAATTTAACCCTGTCACCACTGGTGTGACATCACTCAGCATCGCCCCCGATGCCCGTGGAGCATCAATGGGCGACTTGGGAGCTGCCACCGACCCCGATGTCAACTCGCAATTCTGGAATGCATCGAAATATGCCTTCGCCTACAGCTCGGCTGGCGTTTCCATCTCCTATACCCCATGGTTGCGCAAGTTGGTCAACGACATTGCATTGCTCAATGCATCGGGATACTGGAAATTCGGTAGCGAAGACAACCAAGCAGTAAGTGCCTCGCTGCGATACTTTACACTCGGCGAAATCACCAATTACGACGACCAGGGTGCCACCCTTTCATCGGTCAACCCCTACGAAATGGCTTTCGACGTGGGTTATTCCAGAAAATTGAGCGAAAAATTCTCCATGGGCGTTGTATTGCGCTATATCTACTCCAACCTCGGTTTCAACGACGCTACCGACGAGGCCTTGAGCGGAGCTTCGGCATTTGCTGCCGACATTTCGGGATACTTCACCACCTACCCTATTATCGGGCGCAATGAATGCCAGTGGTCTTGGGGTTTCAATATATCAAACATAGGTTCAAAAGTGTCATACGATGGCGGCACCGAGTCGGCCTTCCTTCCTACCAACTTGAAAATTGGTACTACATTCACATTCCCACTTGCCGACTACCACAACCTCGCCGTATCACTCGACCTCAACAAGCTGCTTGTCCCCACCAAGCCGCGTACATCGGATTATGAGGAAGGCAGCGCCGAAGACTCACCCTATTGGGACGACTTGCAAGAATGGCAAGACATGTCGCCAATCACAGGTATTTTCAAGTCGTTTGGCGATGCACCAGGCGGGTTCAGCGAAGAACTTAAAGAAATCAACCTGTCATTCGGACTCGAATACAATTACAACCAGCAATTCTTTCTACGCGGTGGATACTATTACGAAAACGCCATGAAGGGCGACCGCAAATACTTTGGCTTCGGCGCAGGATTTGCACTTAACGTAATACGCCTCGATGCAGCCTACATGATAGCAACGGCACAAAGCAGCCCGCTCGACCAAACGCTGAGGTTCACACTCACTTTCGACATGGACGGCATAAAAGAATTGCTCGGTCGCCGATAATCACCAACAAATTAAAACACAACTAATATGATACGCGTAGGAATGGGATTTGATGTCCATCGACTTGTCGAAGGCCGCGACTTGTGGCTCGGAGGCGTTAAAATCCCTTATCACTTGGGACTATTAGGACACAGCGATGCCGACGTACTTATCCATGCGCTGTGCGATGCCCTGCTGGGCGCGGCATGTTTGCGCGACATAGGCTACCATTTCCCCGACAACGATCCACAATACAAGGGTATTGACAGCCGCCGCCTACTGGAACAGGTCATGAACCTGCTACACCAGCACGGCTACGAATTTGGCAATGCCGATGTGACTGTTTGTGCCGAACAGCCCAAACTCAACCCATACATACCAGCCATGCAAGCCGAGCTTGCCCGTTGCATTGGGTGTCCAGCCGACTGCGTGTCGATCAAAGCCACCACTACCGAACGGCTTGGCTACACCGGTCGTGGAGAAGGCATTGCCGCATACGCGGTGGTATTAATTGAAAAAAAATCATAACACCACAAAAGCAACTGTTGCATATTTTAATAGAAAATGCTAACTTTGCGGCGCAATTCTGAAGGAGGCTGCGGTTTTACGCTTGTCCATTGCAAGAAATGCACCAAGACATGTTGAGATTGCCTTGAGGCTGCGTAGTCGGGAAAATGATGCTAAACTCCCGAGAAACAGACCACTTGGTTGATTGAGCGGCTGCTTAGGCTGGCTGATGTGCAACAAACTTCTCCGACTTTTCACTTCGCACTTCAATGCCACAAGCAAAGTAGTCGTCAATATGTTTTTGTGTCACGACTTTGGTACAAGCTAAGTTCTATAAAACCGAAATGCACCACAAGAAGAGCAAGAAAATTTTAATAGAAACAAAAGATTAAAAATACACAGCCATGTCAAAAGTTTGTCAAATCACAGGCAAAAGGGCGATGACCGGTAACAACGTATCGCACTCGAAGAGGAGGACGAAGCGTAAATTCAACGTTAACCTGTTCTCTAAGAAATTCTATTGGGTAGAACAAGACACATGGATTCGACTCAAACTGTCGGCTTCAGGGTTACGCTTAATCAACAAAATCGGTCTTGACGCAGCATTGAAACAAGCTGCCAAGAAAGGTCATCTTACACAACTTTAAACATTGAGCAAAAATGGCAAAGAAAGCAAAAGGTAATAGGGTACAAGTAATTCTTGAATGTACCGAACAAAAGGCCAGCGGAGTGCCAGGAATGTCGCGTTACATCACCACCAAAAACCGCAAAAATACTACAGGCAGGTTGGAATTGAAAAAGTACAACCCATATTTGAAGAAAGTTACTGTTCATAAAGAAATTAAATAATAATTCTCACCCATGGCAAAGAAAACCGTAGCAACCCTGCAAAAAGGTGAAGGGCGTACTTACAGCAAGGTTATCAAGATGGTAAAGTCGCCCAAGACTGGTGCTTATGTCTTCAAAGAAGAAATGGTACCCAACGACCAAGTGCAAGCTACTCTTAGCAAATAAGAAGCGCATATATATTTTTCCTAAATAAATGTTCTCGGCACGGCAGCCCCAAGCTCCGTGCCGAAATTTTGTTTCCACCTACCATTCATTTACACGCGTTTATCCCTAATCTTTATGATAGTGGTATTTTCGGGCGAGGGAGCGGTGGTGGTTGGCCTTGTCGGGCAAGCCTATGGCTTCGTATATTTCGGCAAGGGCCTCATGGACGGCTGCATCTTCAGGCGATGCCTTTAGTGCTGTCTTCATATACTTCAAGGCATTGGCAAGCTTCTTCCGGCCGAGGCAAATCATGCCTAAGCCATAATTGGCAGCCATGTTATGCTTGTCGCATTTCAGCACTTCCTTATACAGGGCCTCGGCTTCGGTTTTCTTACCTCGACGAGCCAATAATGAGGCTTTCCCAGTTTTTGCATCGATACAATCGGGATAGATTTTAAGAGCTTTGTCGAAATTGGCCATAGCGGCATTTATGGCAATTTCATCATCGTCGCCCATCATCGACAAAGACTCATTGCCCATAAAAACATATTCCAATGCCAGGTCGCGCAACATGCGCCGCTGCTCGTCAATTACAGCTTGTTTTTCATCGATAATCCTCTTCAACCCTGAATAAGAAGCCAATTTTAAGCGGGCAAATCTTTTAACAGTTTCATTGCCAAACGTACCCGACAACTCCACAGCCTCGGCAAGGTTTTCGACACACGCTTTAAAATCATACGCATCAAATGCCTTATTGGCAGCACCGAGCAATAGCCTCACTTGATATTCGCATTTAGCTTCGTCGATGAGCTTCATATCGTTGAAATGCTTGCTAAACTCAATCACTACTGGATTGACAAATATATCACGATAAGTGATTGGATGCTTCAATGTGATACCTTCAAGCGATGTGCAACGCGACAGGGCCACATACGTCTGCCCGCACGAGAAAGCACCTCCTTCCATGTCGATTATAACACGGTTGAAAGTCAATCCCTGACTCTTATGTATTGTCATTGCCCAAGCAAGCTTGATGGGATATTGCCTGAAAGTACCAAGCACAGTTTCCTTGATGCGCTTTTCCTTGTCGTCATATTCATATTGTATATTCTCCCACTGGTATTGGTCGAGTTCGCACTGGTCGCCATTCTCAAGTTCAACGGTAATGGCATCATCGCTGATTTGAGAAATCCTTGCTATCGTTCCATTATACCAACGGTGCTCAATATCATTGCGAATGAACACCACCTGTGCCCCTTCTTTAAGAGTAAGATTTTGAGATGTCGGCAATATCGACGTTGACCACGTACCTTCAATCACACCCTCAAAATTATACTTGGGTGTTTTCAATTCATCAAGCTTCTGCTCGTTGATATAGTCCACCGTGTCGCGGCGCGTGGCGAGCGTAATCACAAAATTCCCATCATTCTCATCATCGTCGAGGTTTCCGCTATTGCAACGACTATTGATTTTATTCAAGTCATCGGCCGTTGCCTTGTTCTCCCTGACACGGTCGAGCATGTTGATAAACATTGCATCTTTCTGCCGATAGGTCTTGCGCAATTCTATCGCCACAAGCTTGAACTTCGAGAAAGCTGCTGCTCCGAAAAAAAAGAAGTTATCGTAATATCGGCGCAAAATCTCCCTGAAATCACTTTTTATGACAGGCTCAAGTTGGAATATATCCCCCACCAACAGCAATTGCTTGCCGCCAAACGGTTCACGATTATTTCCCGAATAAAACCGCAACACCTTGTCCATGAAGTCAATCATATCGGCCCGCACCATCGATATCTCATCGATGATAATCAACTCAAGGTTCTTTATGATCTTGATTTTCTCTTTTGAATACTTCAAGGTGTCACGAATGCGCTTCGGCGAATAATCGGGGTCGTCGGGAAGCAATGGCTTTAACGGCATCTTGAAAAACGAGTGCATTGTCATTCCCCCGACATTCACGGCAGCAATGCCTGTCGGAGCCAATGTTATAAATTTCTTCTTGGTCGTTTCGCAAATATACTTCAACAACGTGCTTTTCCCGCTCCCAGCCTTTCCTGTAAGGAAAATCGACCGATTGGTATTGTTCACCATGTCGATGGCTGTGATAAAATCGGGATTATCAAAATCGATGTCGGGTATATGTGCCATGATTATTTATTGCAACTCATCTTTCAGGAACTTTGCTGTCAGCGACTTCTTGTTTTTCACTACTTCCTCAGGTGTTCCTGTCGCGACAATCTCGCCCCCGGCATTACCACCCTCGGGGCCAAGGTCGATAATATAATCGGCATTCTTGATTATATCCATGTTATGCTCAATTACTATTACAGTGTTGCCCTTCTCGACAAGCCTATTCAGCACATCGAGCAACACCTTGATATCCTCAAAGTGCAACCCCGTCGTAGGTTCATCAAGTATATACATGGTTCGTCCCGTGTCTTTCTTCGACAATTCGGCGGCAAGTTTCACTCGTTGGCTTTCACCTCCCGACAGTGTACTTGATGGCTGCCCGAGCTTGATATATCCCATACCTACATCTTGCAGGACTTTTATCTTAGCCAATATCGAAGGCATAGAATCGAAAAATTCCACAGCTTGGTTTATCGTCATGTCGAGCACATCGGCTATCGACTTACCCTTGAAACGCACTTCGAGCGTTTCCCGGTTATAACGTTTGCCGCCACAAGCCTCACAGGGTACAAGCACATCGGGCAAAAAATTCATCTCCACAGTCTTGTAACCATTGCCCTTGCATTCCTCACAACGTCCACCAGCCACATTGAATGAAAATCTACCCGCTTTGTATCCACGTATTTTTGCCTCTGGCAAGTTTACAAACAAATTCCTTATGTCGGCAAACACGCCTGTGTATGTGGCAGGATTTGAACGCGGCGAACGTCCAAGCGGCGATTGATCTACAGTCACAACCTTGTCGATATTCTCCACCCCAGCAATTTCATCATATTTCAACGGAGCCTGAACCGACTTGTAAAACTTCTGGCTCAATATCGGTTGCAATGTTCCATTTATCAGCGACGACTTGCCACTGCCCGACACTCCAGTCACGCAAACGAGCATTCCCAACGGTATGCGCACATCGATGCCTTTCAAATTATTGCCACGGCAGCCACGCAACTCCACATATTTACCATTGCCGCTGCGACGCACGGCCGGCACCTCTATCCTGCGCAACCCATTCAAGTATTGCGCAGTGATGGTGTCGCTTTTGAGCATCTTGGCCGGAGTACCGGCAAACACCACTTTGCCACCTTTGCGTCCGGCAAAAGGGCCTACATCAACTATGTAATCGGCCTGCAACATCATATCCTTGTCATGTTCGACAACAATAACAGTATTGCCTGCATCACGCAATTTCTTAAGCGAAGCAATAAGGCGCACATTGTCGCGCTGGTGAAGCCCGATACTCGGCTCATCAAGTATATACAACACATTCACCAATTGCGACCCAATCTGTGTTGCAAGCCTTATGCGCTGGCTCTCGCCGCCCGAGAGCGTAGCCGAGCTGCGATTCAGCGCAAGGTAATTAAGGCCGACATCTACAAGGAAACTGAGCCGCCCGTTTATCTCTTTCACTATTTCCTTGGCTATGCTCCACTGCTGGTCGGTGAGGTAATCCTTAATGCCGCCCATCCATGCCTGCAATTCCAATATATCCATTGCGGCCAAATCGGCAATATTCTTTCCTCCTATGTAGTAGTGCAAAGCTTCCTGGTTGAGCCTTGCCCCATTACACTCGGGACATACTACTCGCGAGAAAAATTGCCCGGCCCACTTCTGTGCTTGCGCCGAAGCATCGTCGGACTGCTGCATCTCGATATACTTCACAAGCCCATCATAACGCAAGAAATAATTTGACGTGCTTAAAGTATCATTTTTCAAGTCGAGATGTTCATCAGTACCATTCATTATATCATCGATTGCCTCGTCGGGCAAGTCCTTGATTGGCGTTTTTATGGTCATTCCATATTTCTCGCAAATAGCAGCAATCTGCCAAAAAATCAAGGTATTCTTATATTTGCCGAGCGGCAAAATTCCACCTTCATGTATCGACAAATTGGTATTGGGCATTATCTTATCATTGTCGATGATATTGACGTATCCGAGGCCTTTGCACTTACGGCAAGCTCCTTGAGGCGAATTAAACGAGAAATTATGTGGAGCAGGCTCGGCGTATGACATTCCAGTCGCAGGATCCATCAATTTACGGCTATAATGCCCTATGCTATTGCCATCGTCGGCATCAAGAATCATCAACTGCCCATCACCTTGCTTAAACGCTGTTTCAATAGAGTCTTTGATACGTTCCTTGAATTTGTCATCGGTTCGTAGCTTGTCAATCACAAGCTCTATGCTATGGTTCTTATACCTATCGACTTTCATTCCATAGTGTATCTCAGTTAGTTCACCATCAATTCTCACAGTCAGATACCCTTTTTTGCGCAGCTGCTCAAACAACTCTTTATAATGCCCCTTGCGGTTCTTCACAAGCGGTGAAAGGATAAAAATGCGATGACCTATATACTTCTTCAAAATCATGTGTATGATTTTGTCAACCGTAAATTTCACCATCTTTTCACCCGACACATAAGAGTAAGCATCGGCAACCCTTGCATAAAGCAAGCGCAAGAAATCATATATTTCAGTGGTGGTGCCTATGGTGCTGCGCGGGTTCTTATTGACAGTTTTCTGCTCGATTGAAATCACAGGACACAAACCTGTAATCTTGTCAACATCGGGGCGTTCGAGCAATCCGAGCATATTACGGGCATACGCCGAGAAAGTTTCGACATAACGACGTTGCCCCTCGGCAAAAATCGTGTCGAAGGCAAGTGACGACTTCCCGCTACCGCTAAGCCCAGTTATAACCGTTAATTTGTCATGGGGTATATCTACATCGATATTTTTCAAGTTGTGCACACGAGCCCCCAACACCGACACGCAATCGGTTTCTTTACCGTTTAAATCCATAATCGTCCTAATCGGCAATCCAGTTTTTATTATAAACTGTATATGTCATTTTACTGCGATACATGCTATCGGCTTGCGGGATTCGCACAGTGTAGGTGCGTTTTTCTCTATTGGTGAGCTTAGTAGTCCTTATCCAAGGATTCATCTCACGCAGTTGCATGTAAGAAATACCATGCGACTTGGCCCAATCGCTCCAATCACTTACACTGCCCGACACTTTCACCTCGGTAAACTTCACTGGTTGATAAAGTTGCTGCTTGGTGATAAAGAACCCATATTTCTTGGGATTTTCAATTATCAACTTCATTGCGATAAAACGGAACACATACCGCGAAGTTTCCTCATTGAGATACAAATCAAATGAATTTTCGGCAAGTTGCCTGTCGAGTTCTTTCGATATGCGGCCCATGCCCGCATTATACGACGCAGCCACGGTGGGCCAATGCCCATACTTGGCATACGCGGCTTTCAAGTACCTGCAAGCCGCCTCGGTCGATTTCACAGGATCGTAACGCTCGTCAACCTCATCGTTAACAATCAGTCCATACTGCTTGGCAGTGCCTTTCATGAACTGCCACATTCCCACAGCCCCGGCATAAGAACGCGCCGTAGTGCTTAGATAACTTTCAACAACTGCAAGATAGGCAAAATCCTCGGGTATGCCATTCTTTTTCAATATAGGGATTATTATCGGAAAATATCGGTTGGCTCTCTTTATTGACAGAAACAAGTTGCTGTGACCATATATGATTTGCGTCATCTCACGGTCGAGCCGTTCATACATGTCTATGCGGTCAAGCATAACCTGTTCGCCGGCAATCATCACCGACATAGGCACGCTTGGATTGGCCGATATTGGGTGCAAGCCATTGATAAATGGGCCTATAGCAAATTCGTCTTCAGCCATCACCCATGCATTTGCTGCAATAGCAAATGCCATTAACATCATGACAAATCTTTTCATCAATTTTTTTCGTTTGCTTTATTCTATGCCACTGGAACCATTGTCGATTCCCGTGTAATTCAAAATATTAATGTCGCCACTGAGTTTATATTCCTTGCCATCGGCACCACGGGCCTCTATGACATAGAAATAAACTCCCGATTTTACATATTTGCCTTTATACTTGCCATCCCACCCTTGCGACGGGTCGGTGAGGTGGCATATTTCAACACCCCAACGGTTGAATATCCAGCACTGGAACTCCACAATCGAGCGGTAAGATACACGCCACTCGTCATTGATACCTTCGCTCCCTTGCGGTGAAAAAGCATTGGGACACTCAAGCACCGACTCGCCTATAGTTATAGTGTAAGTTTCACTCGTTGTTTCACATTCGCCCGAACTATCTGCCCCATAGAATCGATAATAAAACGTGCCACCTTCATTGAAAGTTTGCGTGATTTCATCCTGTGCAAAACGGCTATCAATGTCGGCAAATTCCGCATCACGGGCCATTTGCCACTCGGCATGAGCCATGGCATCGGTACAATATGCAGTAAAAGTTATTGTCACTGGAGCTGAACCTCCCAGCGACGACTCAGAGCTCGCATCATCTTTTTGCTCGTTTTCAACAGCCCGCTCCTCTTGCACGGCAGTGGTTTCCACAGCGATGGCACTTGTCAAATAAGTGTCGCTTGTGACAGTTTCTTCCATATTCCAATAACGCAGGAAACGGTCACCGCTCAATGTAAATTCGGTGTTGCAATAAGGTGCTTGCACTGCCATGACTGCGTCAAAATCCTCCTCCGCGCTTTCCACCTGAGTTTCTTCCCATGCCATATTGGTATCGTTCCATTCAAGTGTACGGTAAGAAAGCGTCAAGTCACGGTCAAGATGCATCATTGCGCCATTGATTGTGTAATACACAATACTCGGCCCGCTGCCATCCACATTCAATCGGGCAGTGCCGCAATCGCGCTCATTGTCAAAACTTATGGCATTCAACGATAGGTGGTAATCGGCATAATTCACAACCCACACGTATGTGCGCGTTGTACCTTCCTCGATGATATATCCACAATTGGCTTTCACTTGCGGCAATTGCGTAGTGCGGCTATCTACTCGCACCACACCATCGGCCACAGTTGCATATCCGCCGCCAAGTTCCCCATAAGTGTACCATGTAACCGCAGCATTGCTTGCTTGAGTATAATTCATCGACACGCCGTCACAGTCATATATGACATATATGCAATCAAGCCCGGTGCTGGCAGCCGGCTTATCTTCATACACGGCATGTTGCCCACCCACAAAAGAAACCTGCTGTGGCATTGCTTTAAGTAATGCCACAGCCAGGAATACCAATGTCACTATCGCACTTTTCATCTTGTGCCTAACATAGCTTGTGTATTACAAGCCCCGAACGCAACTTTGGCTCAAACCACGTGGTTTTTGGAGGCATTATATTGCCCGTGTCGGCAATGGCAAGCAATTGGTGCATAGTCACTGGATACAACGCCAGTGCCAAATCCATCTCGCCACTATCTACACGCGACTTCAACTCCCCCAACCCACGTATGCCGCCGACAAAATCGATACGTTTGTCACGGCGCAGGTCGGTTATGCCCAGTAATTCATCAAGTATATATTTCGACGATATTGTGACATCAAGACCGAGTATCGGGTCGTTATCGTCATAAGTATCGCCGTGAGCCGTGAGCGAATACCAATTTCCGCCTATATAAAGTGTAAAATTGTGAAGTCTGCTTGGATGGTATATTTCTTTGCCCATCGGCACTACGTCAAAGTTCTTGCCGAGCAAATCCAACAGCTCTGCCTCGCTATGCCCATTCAAGCCTTTCACCAATCTATTGTAATCAATAATTTTCAAGTGCGACTCGGGGAAGCATACAGCCAAGAAATAATTATATTCTTCGCTACCATTGTGGTCGGGATTGTTACGAGCAAATTCATCGCCCACCAACGCTGCTGCTGCCGTGCGATGATGCCCGTCGGCAATGTACAGTGCTGGCAACGAGTTGAAAGCCTCGGTTATCGTGGCTATGGTGTCATCATCGTCTATAACCCACAATTCGTGCCTTATGCCATCTTCGGTAGTTAAGTCATATTCAGCTTCGCCCTTAGCCACCGCAGCAATCACATCGGCAAGAGTGTCATTGTCACGAAACGACAAGAACACAGGTTCAATGTTGGCCTTGGTGTTGCGAATGTGCTTCATGCGGTCTTCCTCTTTGTCGTGGCGCGTAAGTTCATGCTTCTTTATGCGCCCTTCCATATAGTCCTTGACATTGGTAGCCACAACGATACCATACTGCTTGTGGCTGCCCATTGTCTGGGCATAGAGGTAATAACATTCCTTTTCTTCTTCAACGAGCCAACCTTTCTGCTGGAACATCTCGAAGTTGTCAACGGCGCGTTGGTACACCTCCTTGCTATGTTCATCTGTTCCTGCCGGAAATTCTATCTCGGGCCGAGTGATATGGTACAACGACATCGCATTCCCGGCAGCTTCGCTGCGGGCTTCGTCGGAGTTCAACACGTCATACGGCCTGGCAGCTACTTTTTCTACTATGGCCTTTGGCGGGCGCAAACCTTTGAATGGTTTTACTGTCATCATAACTGCACCTGATTGTTACTTGTTGTTACGCATGTCGATTGTCTGCATTCTATCAGGGCCTACCGACACGATGGTTATAGGCACGTTCAATTCCCGTTCAAGATATGCAATATAATTCTTGAACTGCACGGGGAATTGATCTGCCGAGGTCATGCTTGTCATGTCAACATTCCATCCCTCCATCTCATCATATATCGGTTCCACGTTATGCTCTATGTCGTAAGGGAAATCCTTTGTCACAACACCGTTAATGCGATAGGCGTTACATGCTTTCACAGTCTTGAATCCGTCAAGCACATCACTCTTCATCATTATCAACTGTGTAACGCCATTCAGCATTATGGTATAACGCAAAGCTACAAGGTCGATCCAACCACAACGGCGTTCGCGTCCGGTTACAGCTCCATATTCATGCCCTATGTCGCGTATCTTGGCACCAATCTCATCATGCAGTTCGGTAGGGAACGGGCCGCTGCCGACACGAGTACAATAAGCCTTGAAAATGCCATATACCTCCCCTATCTTGCCAGGAGCTACACCAAGACCCGTGCAAGCGCCAGCACAAACGGTGTTGGACGATGTCACAAAAGGATACGACCCGAAATCGACATCAAGCATACTGCCTTGCGCACCCTCACACAATATCTTTTTACCTTCGGCAAGATAGCGATTAACTACTATTTCACTGTCGATTATATCATATTGCTTCAAATATTCAATGGCAGCCAACCATTTTTCTTCCAGAGCCGATATGTCGGGGGTTTCACCAAGCGCATGAAGCAAATTTATATGGCGAGTTCTTGCAACCGCATATTTTTTATCAAAGCCCTCGAATATATCACCGACCCGCAATCCATTGCGGCTAACCTTGTCGGTATAAGTCGGTCCGATACCCTTTCCTGTAGTACCTATCTTCGAGTCGCCTTTCAACTTCTCTTGTGCGGCATCGAGCAAGCGGTGCGTCGGCATAATCAAGTGGGCCTTGCGCGATATTTTAAGCGTGTGCTTCAAGTCTATGCCATTGGCAATCAAAGCCTCGGCTTCCTCGGCAAACAATACTGGATCAAGCACGACACCATTACCTATTATATTAATTTGTCCATGTTGGAAAATCCCCGAAGGAATTGAACGCAACACATATTTCTTTCCTTCAAATTCAAGCGTATGCCCGGCATTGGGACCTCCTTGGAATCGAGCTACCACGTCGTAGTGCGGCGTCAACACGTCCACAACCTTACCCTTTCCTTCATCGCCCCATTGTAGGCCTAATAATACATCCACTTTCATAGTTTTAATGCTTGGTGTTTATTTAGTTTTATTAATTTTCTGTTCCTTTCTCATTCGACGCGCACACGCATTACATATACCATAAATATACAACACATAATACGAAGCCGTGAATGATGGATATTTCTTCAAGTTCAAATATTTCAACAGCTCAGCGTCCTTTATCTCCTTTATCTTGCCACACTCGGTGCATATCAAGTGGTGGTGGACAGGAGTATCGAGCACGCATTCATATTGCGTTTGGCTATTCTCTCCAAACCTGTGCCTTCGCAACAGGCCGCAATCAGTAAGCAAGTCGAGCGTATTGTAAACTGTAGCCCGGCTCACATGGTAGGCCTCCTCTTCCATGCGTTTAAACAGAGTGTCGGCATTAAAATGCTCGTTAAACGACAGCGTGACATCCAGTATCGTAAATCGCTCTGGAGTTTTGCGCAACTTCAGGTTTTCAAGATATGAAGCAAATTTGCTCCTTGCGTTAAGTCTTTGTTTGTCGTCAACCATTGCATATTCGTCGTTTCGGTCACCCTTGATTGTCAAGGCAAGCCCAAATGCAAAGATACAATGTTTGCTGCGGAAATAAAATAAGAATTAGTTTTATTATTTTATTATGACTCATTTCACAATGCGCTGCACTCGTTATCAGTGACGGTTCCACATAACGACAACAGCCCCAGTGGACTTGTAAACCACCGGGGCTGCTATTAAAATATGTTTTGTCTATTACTTGCCGTCTTGCTCGTAATAGAGTGTACGTGATGGCTGGTCACATACCTCGGCAGGGCCGAAGTATTGTATCGGGCCAGGATACATGTAGCATGTATTCAATGCCCACTCGTCACGTTGTTCTGCAAATTTCTTGAATGGCTTGCCATTGAGGTCAACGAGAGCCTTTTGAATTACGGGCTTCATCTTGCCATTGCGGCGTTCCATGTTCATCATCATCGTGATAGGTATGCCACCTGCAACCCATTGAACCGATGGCTTGGTGAGGTTGCGAACCGACGACATATAACCCGTTGCGCCACAATTGATGAGCTGTGCGGCATTATAACCGAGTGCATAGCAATAGTCGGCATCGAAATTCGACGGGTCGGCACAACGGCCTTCGTAACCGAAGAAGTGGTGTTGTGCGGCAAACTTGCCAACATACTTGCCAGCGGCCTTCATATCGGCAAGTTTCTTGCCTACCATCTCGCTAAGCAACTTCTCGGTTTCGATAAGCGACACTTGTACGTTGCCATGAGGGTCACGGTCGAGTGTCAGCTGGCGAGCTACGCCCTTAGGCAGGCTTTCAAATATCTTTGCATTTTCGGGCTTCAAGTTAGCAATAACAAAGCTGCGTTGCTCGTCCTCGCTCTTTGCTGCAAAGTCAGGAGTGTGTGCGAGCAAGTCGTTGAGTTCTGCGATAAGAGCCTTCATTGCCGGGATAAACTCGATAAGTCCTTCTGGGATAAGCACAGTACCGAAGTTGTCGCCATTCTCTGCACGCTTGGCAACAACAGCAGCAATGCCGCTCACGATGTCGTCGAGAGTCTGGTTCTTTGCTTCAACTTCCTCGCTGATAATGCAATAGTTAGGCTGTACCTGCAAAGCGCACTCAAGTGCAATGTGCGAAGCCGAGCGACCCATCAACTTGATAAAGTGCCAATACTTCTTGGCCGAGTTGCAGTCACGTTGTATGTTGCCGATAACTTCAGAATAAACCTTAGTAGCTGTATCGAAACCAAATGAAGTTTCAATCATGTCGTTCTTCAAGTCGCCATCAATAGTTTTCGGGCAACCGATCACCTGTACGCCGGCATTATGAGCCTTGTAATACTCGGCAAGCACACAAGCATTGGTATTGGAATCGTCACCACCTATAATTACAAGTGCCTTGATATTGAGTTCACGGAGGATTTCAAGACCTTTCTCGAATTGCTCAACCTCTTCGAGCTTTGTACGCCCCGAACCAATAATATCAAAACCACCCGTATTGCGATACTCGTCGATAATGCTCGATGTGAGTTCGATATACTGGTGGTCAACAAGTCCGCCAGGTCCCATGAGGAAGCCATAAAGGCGGCACTCCTTGTTTATAGCCTTGATGCCGTCGAACAAGCCGCTGATGACATTGTGCCCGCCAGGAGCTTGACCACCCGACAAGATAACACCCACGTTAAACGGAGTTGTAACCTTGGCAGGCTTGGGATCTTTCTCGAAAGTCAATTCAGGCAACCCGTAAGTGTTGGGGAACAATGCCTTAATTTCTTCCTGGTCGGCTACCGACTGGGTCGGCTCGCCTTCCACGGCTTTCACTGCACCCCAAAGTGCCGAGGGCAACTTGGGTTGATAGGCAGCACGAGCCTTCTGCAATGCGCTCTTCTTTGTCATAAGTTTTATAATATATAGGTTATATAATATGCTTTATTTTTCGCAAATTTCGCAAAAAAAACTCACACCGCCAACAAATAGTTTCTTAAAAAATCGCAAGCCTCATAATAACATACCAAATAACAACCTACAAATACCAAGCCCGCACTGCCGCCACACTGTGATTGTGAAAACGCGATATTATTAGTAATTTCGCACTTGATAATTTTAAACCAATGATTGATAAAGCTACCGTTGCTCAAATTCTCGATGCTGCCGACATCGTTGATGTCGTTTCCGACTTCGTAAGCCTAAAACGGCGCGGAGCCAACTACGTGGGCTTGTGCCCTTTCCACAATGAGAAAACTCCTTCATTCAGCGTTTCGCGCGCCAAGGGCATTTGCCATTGCTTCAGTTGCGGGAAAGGTGGAAGTCCTGTTAACTTCATAATGGAACACGAACAACTGTCATACTACGAGGCTCTAAAATACCTTGCCAACAAATACCACATAGAAATACACGAACGCGAACTTACCGACGAAGAAAAAATAGAGCAATCTGACCGCGAAAGTATGCTCATTATCAATGAGAATGCATGCAAGCACTTTGAGCAGAACTTATTCGGGACTAACGAAGGGCGGAATATTGGACTTGCATATTTCAACGAACGTGGTTTCTCCGAGCAAATGATACGTCGCTTCCACCTGGGCTACTCCATCGACAAGCGTAGCGACCTTTACGACGCAATGGTGGCCAATGGATACAACCCTCGATACCTGTTTGAAACTGGATTATGCATTGCCAGCAACGATGGGCAAAGTGGCGGATATGACCGTTTCAGGGGGCGGGTAATGTTCCCTGTACTAAACTTGGCTGGCAAAATCATTGCATTCGGCGGACGCACACTCAAGCACGACAAGGCCAAATATGTAAATTCGCCCGAATCGCTGATTTACAAAAAAAGCAACGAGCTTTATGGCTTGTACCAGGCCAAACAGGCCATCACAAAACACGACAAATGTTTCCTTGTAGAGGGGTACGCCGATGTCATCTCGATGCACCAATCGGGATTTGAAAACACCGTGGCATCATCGGGAACTTCACTGACCGAGGGGCAAATACGCCTTATACACCGTTTCACCGACAATGTTACCGTACTTTACGATGGCGACTCTGCGGGCATTAAGGCATCACTGCGCAGCATCGACCTGCTACTTGCCGAGGGCCTTAACATAAAGGTGCTTTTACTGCCCGATGGCGACGACCCCGACAGCTTTTCACGCAAGCACTCGTCAAGTGAAATACAAGCTTTCATCGACGAGCACGAAGAAGATTTCATACGATTTAAAATACGCATTCTGCTGCAAGGTTGTGAAAACGACCCGATAAAACGCTCTGAAGTCATTACCGACGTGGTGAAATCCATATCGGTCATTCCGTTCCCTATCAACCGTTCGGTTTATACACAGGAATGTAGCCGGCTGCTCGACATCGATGAACAGGTGTTAAAAAACGCCGTAGAACGCAACATCATCGAAGCTCGCAAGAAAAGCTACCAGCGCAACAATGCCCCTCAAGCCCAACAGCAAACCATCTCAACGCAACCAAACACAAACGGGGAAAAGGTCGCCGTCAGCAATAATGTACCATCAGACAACGAGAAGTCCAAGCTGTTATACCCTTACGAAGAAGCCGTAACTCGCTACATAATAAAATATGGCATGAGCGATTTTTGCGATGCCATCGATGAAAATTACGAAACCGAAACACCAACGCGCCTGACACTGCTCGAATACATCGACAATGAATTGACGCTTGATGAAATGCACTTCACCAACCACATATTTTCAAAAATCTATGGAATGGCTCTTGGACTTATTGGAAATTTCAACCCTACAATGGAAACATACAAGCAAAAACTCGATGAAGAGTGCAATACCCGCCGAAGCCAAAGCATAGAACAGATTCGTCAGGAATGCCAAAGCCTTGACGAGATAAACATGCGAGAAAAACGCATTGATGCAGAACTCGAACAATACCGAGATGAACAGCTGACTACATTCCGCAACAATTATATCGAAAAAATATTATGCTCAAGCGAAGACGACGAGGTAAGACAAATGTCGATAAAACTCGTCAGCGAAAAATACCACTTAAGCAAGATACACACCAAGTACAACAAGGTGCAAACCGAGTATGACAAACTAATAACGCTTGTCCCCGAAGCGATTTACAACTGGAAATCGACACTCATATTATGCCAAATAAAAGATATTAGGAAACAACTTGAAACCGAAGAGGATCCCACAAAAGTCGAGAACCTGCTCAAACAGATGCAAGACCTATTTGCATTGCGCTCGCAACTGGCAAAATACCTCGGTGAACGGGTTGTAAATCCCAAAATATAATTTTACTCACATTATGAACAATATTGACACTTTCGACCACGACCACTTGTGGCATCCATACACTTCCACCATCAACCCATTGCCCACCTACAAGGTGGCATCGGCATACGGAGTGGAAATAACACTTGAAGACGGCACCAAGCTCATAGATGGAATGTCGTCGTGGTGGGCTGCCGTACATGGCTATAATCACCCTGTACTGAACAATGCCGCCAAGGAACAAATCGACCGCATGTCGCACATAATGTTTGGAGGACTCACTCACCAACCGGCCATCGACCTCGGCAAACTGCTGCTATCGATACTACCCCCAAACATGAACAACATTTTCTATGCCGACTCTGGCTCTGTTGCCGTTGAAGTCGCCATGAAAATGGCAATGCAGGCCTCTATAGCTAAATACGGCAACACTCGTAAAACCAACTTTGTCACAATCCGCTCGGGATACCATGGCGACACATGGAATGCAATGTCGGTTTGCGACCCTGTAACGGGCATGCACAGCATGTTTGGACCAGCCCTCAACGTCAGGTACTTCGCTCCTGCCCCTTCATGCCGCTTCCACGACAGATGGGACGAAAATTGCACAGCAGAACTCGAACAAATCATCACACTGCACCACGACGAAATAGCTGGCCTTATTCTCGAACCAATAGTGCAAGGTGCCGGAGGTATGAGGTTCTACCACCCCAACTATCTGGTAAAGGCTCGCCAACTGTGCGACAAATATGATATATACCTCATATTCGATGAGATTGCAACTGGATTTGGGCGCACAGGTCGGCTGTTTGCCTGGCAACATGCCAATGTAATGCCCGACATCATCTGCATAGGAAAAGCCCTCACTGGCGGCTACATGACAATGAGTGCAGTGGCGACATCTCGCGATGTGGCCGACACCATTTCTCATGGCGAAGCGGGCGTGATGATGCATGGCCCTACTTTCATGGGCAATCCGCTGGCTTGCGCCGTGGCATTAGCTTCGGTTAACTTGCTGCTCTCCTACGACTGGCAAGGCAAGGTAGCCCACATTGAATCCATAATGAAACACCTCATGCCCGAGGCTCGCCGATATTCCAACGTTGCCGACGTGCGAATACTCGGTGCTATCGGTGTCATCGAGATGAACGAACCTGTCAACATTGCCGCATTCCAGGCCCAATGCGTCGAAAAAGGCATCTGGGTACGTCCTTTCGGGCGACTGGTATATATCATGCCTCCGTTCATCATCGGCGACAACGACCTTGAAACATTAATAACACGACTCTTAGAAATCATACGCCCTTCATGAACGACATAACCAAACACCTTGATACACTACGCATGAGTGGCAATCTACGCTCCATAGGGCCGCACCTGTCACAAAGTGGACTGATAGACCTATCGTCGAACGACTACTTGGGACTTGCCGCAAACCAGCAGTTGCAAAACGAATTTTTCAGCAACGGAAACAGGCAATATCCTATGACTGCATCTGCGTCACGACTGTTATCGTTGCACCAACAAAGCTACACAAACCTCGAAGATTTGCTTGGCTCGCTATACGGGCGCAATGCCCTCCTTTTCAATAGCGGATACCATGCCAACAGCGGAATAATCCCTGCAATCACAAGCAAAAACACACTCATTGTGTGCGACAAACTGGTTCATGCAAGCATAATCGACGGCATCATACTATCGCGTGCGCGTTTCGTGCGATTTCGGCATAACGACCTCGACCATTTGCAAGAAATCATCCGAGCCAACCGCAGCAAGCACAGCGATATATTAGTAATCACCGAGTCGGTGTTCAGCATGGATGGCGACATCTGCAATTTGCCACTTCTTGTAAAAATCAAAAAAGAAAATCCCGGTACTCGATTATATGTCGATGAAGCCCACGGATTTGGCGTTTTCGGGAAAAGAGGGCTTGGTGTGTGCGAGCGCGACGGTGTTATCAACGATATTGACATTATAATTGGGACACTCGGCAAGGCTGGAGCTTCGGTCGGTGCTTTTGCCATAACTGATGCTGCCACAAAAGATTTTCTTATAAACACAGCCCGCAGCTTCATCTTTTCCACCATGCTTCCTCCCATCAACTGCGCATGGTCACAACTGATTGTGACGCACATCATCAATATGGAAGCCGAACGGAAACACCTGCTGGATATTGCCCGACACTTGGCCGAAGGCTTATTGGCACTTGGCTATGACCATGCCAGCCAATCGCAAATAGTACCGCTCATTGTTGGCGATTCCCACAAAGTCCTTGAACTGTCACACACGCTGCGCACGCTTGGTTACATCGCCCTGCCCATACGCACTCCGACTGTGCCAGCTGGGACAGAACGTATCCGCTTCAGCCTCACCGCCACACTTCCCGATACGACCATAGACGACTTGTTGACAGACTTAAAAACACTATTGCAGCAATGAATTGCGAACTAATCACCAACGCCAGCTGCGCCAACATAGGCAGCAAGTCGATAGCATTATTCTTTGCTGGCTGGGGCATGGATGCCACTCCATTCAGGAATATGGCCATAGATTGCGACATGGCTGTGGTATGGGACTACAGCAATCTTGAAATCGACTTGTCGATATTACGGGAGTATCAAAGCATTTACCTATTTGCCTGGTCGTTCGGCATATTTGCAGCCACAGCATTCATGCACCGTAACCCGCAACTGCCCATAGTATTTAAAATGGCAATCAACGGTACGCAATTCCCCATCGACGATAGATGCGGAATACCTCGCAACTTATTCTGCGCAACTCGCGACAACCTGTCGGAACGCTCGCTGGCAAAATTCCATCGACGCATTTGTGGCAGCCAGTCCAAATATGCCCAATGGATTACCATGCTGCCATCGCGCTCGCTCCAATCGCTACACGACGAGTTGGTTGCCATCGACACAGCCGCATCATCGGGCAACTACCCCCCTGTGCATTGGGACAAAGCCATTGCATCGAAATGCGACTTGATTTTCCCCTTTGAAAACCAAATGACTGGCTGGGAAGGGCTATGCGACACAATAGAAATTGACGAAACCAGCGCACACTTCCCCGACGACCTTGAAACGCTGATAAATGGCAACATCATCAATAAGAAACTCATAAAACAACGCTTTGCCAACAGCTTGAACGGCGGCACTTATGACAATAATGCCTCCATACAGCAAAAAATCGCAACCACATTGCACGACCTATGGAAATCGACCATAGGGATAAAAAATGATGCCGAAATCCTGGAAATAGGTTGCGGCACAGGTTTCCTTACACGCCTTTATGCCACCAGCGCATATCCGGCGAAACTTGTTCTCAACGACCTGTGCCATGTGCCCACAGTCACACTCAACCTCAATGTCACCGATTACATGTTTATCGAAAAAGATGCCGAACAACTCACATTTCCAGCACATTCATTCGATTACATAGTTTCTTCGTCGGCAATACAATGGCTGGAGAACCTGCCCTTGTTCTTCAACCGCATTCATCGATGGCTCAAGCATGGTGGTGCCATTGTCATATCGACATTTGGCAGCAACAATATGAAAGAAATCAAGGAGAGTATCAAAATATCTCTTAATTATAAAGGGGCTGACTGGTATTATAACGAAATAAAACGTAACTTTGACATCGTTTTGATAAACGAACAGCACGAAACAATGCTTTTCGACACCCCATTAGATGTGTTAAGGCATATCCAATCAACTGGTGTGAACTCAATCAACAACAAGAAGGCATCAAGCGGCACAATAAAACGCCTCTTGATGAATTATCCACAAGTTGGCGGAAAATTCCCGCTCACTTATAACCCCATATACATAATAGCAATAAAAAAATGACAAATAAAATAATATTCATCAGTGGAATAGGCACAAACATAGGCAAGAGTTACGCCACCGGGTGGCTGGCTTGCCGATTGGCGGCCACAGGCTATAGTGTCATCACACAAAAAATGATTCAAACAGGCAACACTGGCTCGTCGGAAGACATCGATATCCACCGCCGAATCATGAATATTTCACCCACCAGCGACGACATCGACCACACCACCGCACCAGTCATATTCACATATCCTGCTTCACCACACCTTGCCGCAGCAATCGATCATCGGGACATCGACTTGCACCGAATCGATGAAGCCACTGCCAGTCTGGCGACAAGATACGACAAAGTGTTGGTTGAAGGCGCGGGAGGGCTGATGGTACCCATCACCGATGATTACCTCACCATCGACTTTATCCGCGACAGGAAATACCCTGTAGCATTGGTCACCAACGGCTCACTTGGCTCTCTCAACCACACCATACTGTCGTTCGAGGCAATCAAAAGCCGTGGTATCGACATGCCCATTGTCATATACAACTCCTTTTTCGACGACGACCCTGTTATCGCCCAAGACAACCAAAGGTACTTAAAAAGATTTTTTTCACGGCAATCGCCAGACACCGAATTTCTGGTAATGCCCCGATTAGACGTGTAACAATGAAAATATCCATCAGTAAAGAACAATTATCGGCGCTCGACCGTGTGTCTTTCACTGGAAAGATACACGTCGTCGATACCTTGCCCAAACTCGATAAGGCACTCGCCGAACTCAAAGGTGCAACAACACTTGGCTTCGACACCGAAACCCGCCCATCGTTCAAAAAAGGCGTATCCCACAATGTGGCTCTTATGCAAATATCCACCATGGACGATTGCTACCTGTTGCGAATCAACAAGATTGGCATACCCACGTCATTACGCTTGTTCCTCGAAGACTCCCAAATCACCAAAGTCGGGCTTTCACTGAAAGACGACTTCGGTGTAATACACAAAGGGTATGATGCCAATATGCTTGGATTTGTCGATCTGCAGAAAGTAGTTCCTCAATATTCAATAGCCGATGCCAGCTTGCAAAAAATCTATGCAATACTCTTCGGCAAACGCATCTCAAAAGGACAACGACTGTCAAACTGGGAAGCCGACACACTCACCGTCGCACAACAAGAATATGCAGCCATCGATGCTTGGGCGTGCCTGAAAATTTACAATTACCTAAATTCCCAAAAATTCAATCCCGAGGAATCGGAATACATTATCCACGAAGAAAATGAAGATTAAGAAATCTACAATAGTTCCGCTGCTGCTGTTGGCATATCTTGCTTTCATGGCCTATATCGGACTGCCACACTTGCAAGCAGGACGTTATGCCTACTACTTCGGCATAATAGTCATTACACTTGCCATAATCGTCGCCTTGCATTTCACACTGAAATACCGCGAAAAACAAAAAGCCAGGCAAGAAGAAGAAAAGATGTACACGACGTATGCCGATGAAAAGGAAAAGCAAGATGACGGCAAAAGTTAACTAAAACGACATTTTTTCCACTGAATACAAAAATATTTTCAAAAAATGCTTGTTTTTAAAAACTATTGCATATCTTTGCAACATCATAAACAGATTTCACTATGAGCCGATTTTTTGCATATAGCTTTTTCTTTTACTTTTATTTTAAATAAAAATAAAGGCGAGGTTATATGCACTTAATTTTTTAATATTAATTGATTAACAAAATATGAAAATCCCGCCGTAAACAACAACGGCGGGATTTTTTATTTAGAACTATAACTAATTATGAAACGTGTTACTATACAAGGTGAACCTGGTTGCTTCCATGAAGCCGCAGCGAGGCAGTATTTCAAAAACGAGGAAATCGAAACCATCCCCTGTGAAACTTTCACATCGATGTTCGACACCCTCAACAACGATGCTTCGCTCATAGGCACACTTGCCATCGAGAACACCATTGCTGGAAGTTTGCTGCAAAACCACGAATTGCTGCGAAAAAGCAACCTTGCGATCGTGGGCGAATACAAGATGCACATTTCACACGTCTTGGCAGCTCTACCTGGGCAATCAATCGAAGACCTTAACGAAGTCAACTCCCACCCAATGGCATTGATGCAATGTGCACAATTCCTCCACCAACACCCTAACATGAAAATAGTCGAGAAAAACGACACCGCAGGAAGCGCACAAGAGATAGCCCAAAAGAAACTTAATGGCGTGGCAGCCGTGTGTGGAGAATATGCCGCCAAACTATACGGGCTTGACATTCTTGCCCGTGACATACAGACCAACAAACGCAATTCAACCCGTTTTTTGATTATTGCCGACCCGCTCGAAGCCCCATATCTGGTGGAGCACGGCAAAATCAACAAGGCATCGCTGGTTTTCACCTTGCCGCACACACAAGGCAGCCTGTCAAAAATACTCACTATATTCTCGTTCTACGACATCAACCTGTCGAAAATACAATCGCTGCCTATCATAGGGCGAGAATGGGAATACAGGTTCTACATCAATCTCACATTTAATGACTATGTGCGATACCGGCAGTCAATCGACGCTGTGAAACCTCTCATCAATGAATTTAAAATATTAGGTGAATATAACGAATACTCAGATGAAAACTAACCACTCCATAAAACCAGCCGACCGCATATCGCAGGTCAAGGAATACTATTTCTCAAAAAAATTACGGGAAATAGCCGAACTTAACGCGCAGGGTGCCGACATCATATCACTCGGCGTCGGCGGTCCCGACCGACCACCACACACCGACGTAATCGACACCCTATGCCAGGAAGCCCGCCAAGACAATGCGCATGGATACCAGCCCTACATTGGTATTCCCGAACTGCGCAAGGCCTTTGCCGACTGGTATGAGAAATACTATGGCGTTGAACTCGACCCAGCCACAGAGATACAGCCTCTTATCGGCTCGAAAGAAGGTATTTTACACACGACTTTCGCTTTTGTCAACCCTGGCGACGGAGTGCTTGTCCCAAATCCTGGTTACCCCACCTACACATCTGTTAGCCGCCTTGCCGATGCCCGCATATTCCAGTATGACCTTACCGAAGAGAACGGCTGGGAACCCGACTTCGATGCACTCGAACAGCTGCCTCTTGAACAAATAAAGCTAATGTGGACCAACTACCCCAACATGCCCACTGGTCGCCGCGCATCAATCGACTTGTTCAAGAAACTTGTGGAATTTGGCCGTAAGCACAACATAGTAATCGTCAACGACAACCCTTACAGTTTCATACTCAACGACAATCCTTTAAGCATACTCAATATTGAAGGTGCCAAAGATATTGCCATAGAAATGAACTCACTCAGCAAGTCACACAATATGGCAGGATGGCGCATCGCTATGGTAGCTTCAAACCAGCAATTTATCCAATGGATTTTAAGGGTGAAGTCAAATGTCGATTCAGGCCAATTCCGTCCGATGATGTTGGCAGCAGCCAAAGCCCTGCAATGCGACCAGTCATGGTACGACCAAGTAAATGCGACCTACAAGCAACGTCGAGCTATTGCCGAACAAATCATGCAAGCTCTCGGTTGCACATTCGACCCTACTCAGGCAGGACTCTTCCTATGGGGAAAAATACCTGCCAACGCGACTGATGCCGAAACATTATCGGAGAAAATCCTGCACAAGGCACGAGTTTTTATAACACCTGGGCATATATTCGGCAGCAACGGCAACCGATACCTGCGCATATCACTATGCTGCGCCGACAATCGAATGCAGCAAGCACTCGACCGGATAAAAAACATGAATAATTAATTTTTAAAACCACATAAATTATGAACGACTTACAACCTATCGCCACGGCCGAGCAAGTAGGCCGCCCAATAGTAATCGCCGGCCCATGCAGTGCCGAAAGTGAAGAACAAATCATGACCACCGCACGAGCCCTGGCCGAATACGGAATAAAAATATTCCGCGCAGGTATATGGAAACCTCGAACCAAACCAGGCGGTTTCGAAGGCATAGGCGAGCCAGGCCTTGAATGGCTCAAACGGGTTAAAGAGGAAACTGGTATGCTCGTCAGCACCGAAGTTGCCAACAAAGCCCACGTAGAAGCTGCTCTCAATGCCGGAATTGACATGTTGTGGATAGGCGCACGCACATCGGCCAACCCATTTGCAGTACAAGAGATTGCCAACAGCCTGAACGGTTGCGACATTCCTGTAATGGTGAAAAATCCCGTGAACCCCGATCTGGAACTCTGGATTGGAGCGATTGAACGCATCTACAATGCCGGAATACGCCGCATTGCAGCCATTCACCGTGGTTTTACAGTTTATGGCAAGCACCTCTACCGCAACATGCCACAGTGGCACATCCCTATCGAACTGCACCGTCGCTTGCCCGGGCTGCAAATAATATGTGACCCGTCACACATGGGCGGCAAACGCGAACTGATAGCTCCACTGTCACAACAAGCACTCGACATGGGCTTCGACGGGCTTATCATCGAGTCGCACTGCGACCCCGATTGTGCACTTAGCGACAAGAGCCAGCAAATCACGCCCGAGGTTCTCAATTTCATTCTCAATACACTTGTTATCCGCGACAATGCCCAATCGACCGAAAGCCTCACACTGCTGCGCCAACAAATCGACCAAATCGACAACGACTTGATCGAAATACTTGCCAAGCGCATGAGAGTGTCGCGCGAAATCGGCCAATACAAAAAAGACCACAGCATGCAAATCGTACACACCAACCGATATGACGACATACTGAAATCGCGCGTGAAACTCGCCGAGGAAATGGGCATGAGCGGCAATTTCATGAAAACCGTTATCGAAGCCATTCACGAGGAGTCGGTACGCCAGCAAATCGAAGTATTGAACAACAGAGCCAAATAAAGCACTTACAGAAATGAAAATACTCATACTGGGAGCAGGGAAAATGGGGTCGTTCTTTTGCGATGTACTAAGTTTCAAGCACGAAGTGGCCGTTTACGACAAAGACCCCGACAAGTTGCGATTCACGTTCCACGCCCTGCGCTTTTACTCGCTCGACGAAATCCCAGAGTTCGAGCCCGACCTGCTCATCAACGCCGTCACGGTGAAATACACCATCGACGCGTTCAACGAGGTGCTTCCGCTGCTGCCCGACAGATGCATCATTTCAGACATCGCCTCGGTCAAAAACGGATTGCCCGAATTTTATGCCACATGCGGGCACCCCTTCGTGAGCAGCCACCCGATGTTCGGCCCCACGTTCGCGTCACTGAGCAACTTGTCGAACGAGAACGCCATCATCATCGCCGAGAGCGACCACTTGGGAAAAGTGTTTTTTAAAGACTTATACAACGAGCTGCACCTCAACATATTTGAATACACATTTGCCCAGCACGACGAAACAATAGCATTCTCACTGTCAATCCCATTTGCAAGCACATTGGTATTCGCCAGCGTGATGAAGCACCAGGAAGCACCGGGCACTACATTCAAACGGCACATGGCCATAGCGCGCGGACTGATGTCGGAAGATGACTACCTGCTGCAAGAAATCTTGTTCAATCCCCACACTACGGGACAGCTACAAGAAATACAAAAACAACTGGCCAAGCTGCAAGAAATAGTTACAGCCAAGGATGGAACTGCCATGAAGGCATTCCTCGACGAGGTGCGCGAAAACATCAAATAAACACCCCATTGGCCATCTTATATGCGTCCTGCCACCACCTTGATGCGGTAGTGGCAGGACTGCTTTTTTGCTCGATTGGGCAAAATTGGTTACCTTAGCATCAAAATAAGCAATGACATGGACAATATAAAACAACTAATCGACGAGCTACGCAACGAGCTCAACGAGAACAATTATAAATATTATGTGCTTAATGCTCCCACCATGTCGGACAAAGAATTTGACGACAAAATGGCACTGCTTGAGCAGCTTGAAAATGACAACCCTCAATATTTCGACCCAAACTCTCCCACGCAACGCGTCGGCAGCGATATAAACAAGGCATTCCGACAAGTGGCACATCAACGCCCAATGCTATCGCTGGCCAATACCTACTCGGTCGATGAAGTTGCCGACTTCTTCAACAGGGTAAAAAACGCCCTTGGCAACGAACCATTCCAAATCGTGGGCGAAATGAAATTTGACGGGACTTCTATCTCCATAACCTACGAAAATGGCCGCATGGTACAAGCCGTGACACGTGGCGATGGCATACATGGCGACGACGTTACCGACAATGTACGCACAATACGTTGCATTCCGTTACAATTGCGCCCAGGCAGCGGATACCCCGAACACTTCGAGGTGCGTGGCGAGATATTGATGCCTTGGAATGTATTTGACGACCTGAACAAGGAACGAGAATACAACGAAGAGCCGTTGTTTGCCAATCCTCGTAACGCCGCTGCCGGAACATTGAAAATGCAGAACTCAGCCGAAGTGGCTCGACGCAAACTTGATGCATACTTGTATTACCTGCTCGGCAACAATCTCCCATACGACAACCACTACGACAACCTAATGGCAATGAAACAATGGGGGTTCAAGGTTTCTTCGGCCACCAAGCTGCTTAACAATATCGAAGAAGTAGAACAATTCATTGCATATTGGGACACCGAACGCAAGCACCTGCCAGTGGCAACCGACGGGCTGGTATTCAAAGTGAACTCTCTGCGGCAACAGCTCAACCTCGGCTACACTGCCAAGAATCCTCGGTGGGCAATAGCCTATAAATTCCAGGCCGAACGTGAATGCACACAACTGCAATCCGTATCGTTCGAAGTGGGTCGGACAGGAGTAATCACACCAGTGGCAAACTTGGCTCCGGTGCTGCTTTCCGGCACCATTGTAAAACGTGCCACACTCCATAACGAAGACATTATACGCAACCTCGACATTCACGAAGGCGACATGCTATATGTCGAAAAAGGTGGTGAAATCATTCCTAAAATCGTCGGTGTGAACCTCGACATGCGCCAACATGGCAGCCAGCCAGTCAAGTTTATCACACAATGCCCCGTGTGTGGAAGCACACTGCAACGCATCGAGGGCGAAGCTGCATGGATATGTCCCAACAAATACTCATGCCCGCCACAAATTACAGGAAAAATCGAACACTTCGTAAGCCGTCATGCAATGAATATCGACGGTGTGGGTGAAGAGGTCGCACAACAACTCTACAACTCAGGGTTGGTTAAAAACATCGCCGACATATATGACTTGACCATCGATAAACTAATGACTCTCGACCGTTTCGGGTTGAAATCGGCGCAGCGCATCATAAAAGGTATCAACGACAGCCTGAAAGTACCATACGAGCGTGTAATCTTCGCCTTGTCGATACCCTACGTAGGAGAAACTGTTGCAAAAAAACTTGCACACGCCACCACCGACATAGACACACTCATGAGCTTGACAGTCGAGCAACTGTCGGCCATCGATGAAATAGGCTCGAAGATAGCACAAAGCATTGTCGATTACTTTGCAGTGGATAGCAACCGCATCATTATTGAACGGCTGCGCAACGCAGGGCTGCAAATGCGTCTGGCCGATGAAGCCAAACCCGTATCCACCATTCTATCGGGGAAATCAATTGTAATAAGTGGCGTTTTCAACCACCACTCACGCGATGAATATAAAAAAATAATTGAAGCCAATGGCGGGAAAAACGTAGGCTCAATTTCCTCAAAAACATCATTTGTACTTGCAGGTGAAAACATGGGGCCAGCCAAACTTGAAAAAGCCCAAAAGTTAGGCATTGAAATAATCAACGAAGACCAATTCCTTGCCTTATTAGGGCAAGAATAAGCACAAAATCATTGCCAAGTGTTAAACTTTAGTTAAAAACGCATTTTTCTCACTAAAAGCTTTGCAGAATAAAATATAATCTATACATTTGCATCAAGTTTTTCATGGTATTAGATTTAAGGTAAAAAATATTTGTCGTGATGACAAGTATTTTTTATTTGTATATACCCCACCCATCATCCAACAATCCACAATTTGATTAATGCGGCCACGTGATTTTATGCAACAGGGGTATTTTGAATTGTTTCAATCTGCTTTCACCCGACTTCCTGCATTATTGGCGCGAAATACAATATGTGGCATATCGACACCACGGTAATGTTTTATTATAGTATCAATCGGCCTCATTCCATTGCGTAGTGCCACTTTCTGCGATGCGACATTTGTATCACGAATAATTGAGTACATTGCGTCAAAGCACAATGTACCGAATCCATATTCCCGGCAAGCAATTGCCGCCTCGGTTGCATAACCTTGATGCCAATATTTATATGCAAACAGGTAACCAATTTCAGGGACTTTCATTTCCTTATAATCTTGCATTGTGATGCCACTCTGACCTATCATTTCATTTGTCCCCGCAAGAAACACGCCCCACAGACCAAACCCAAATTCCTTGTAACGCCGGAACTGTTTTTGCAACCATGCCATGGTTTCCTCTTCACTGAACGCTCCATTATAGGCATACATTACATTTTCATCTTGCAATATCAAAGACAGCGACTTGAAATCGTCGAGAACCATTTCATGCAACTGCAACCTTGGTGTTTCTAAAATCAGACGCCTCATAACAATTTCCTGTTTTATTATATAAATCAAAAAAAGAGATGCACCGCCTATATTTGCGGCACATCTCCTTTTAAATATCTCCTTACGCCGTAGGGAATTACTCAGCAGCAGGTGCTGTAGCTTCACCCTCTTGAGCCTCAGCTTCGGCAGCCTTGGCAGCAGCTTCTTCGGCAGCCTTAGCAGCCAATTCGGCTTTCTTCTTTGCCACCAATTCAGCCTTGGCATTCTTCTTTGCAGTTTCTTCTTCAAGACGAACCTTCTCGGCATTGCGCTTTTCTTCGTTCACCTTGTTTCTGATTGCATTGATTCTTGCGTCCTTTTCACTCTTCCAAGCCTCAAAGCGACGTTGCGCTTCTTCCTCGGTGAATGCGCCTTTCTTAACGCCACCTTGGAGGTGCTTCATCATAAGCACACCTTCGCGCGACAAGATGTTGCGTACTGTATCGGTAGGGATAGCACCCACGTTAACCCAATACAAAGCTCTTTCAAAATTTAAACTTATTGTAGCAGGATTAGTATTTGGGTTATAAGAACCAATCCTTTCAATAAATTTACCATCACGTGGTGCCCTGCTATCGGCGATTACAATTGGATAAAACGCATAACCCTTGCGGCCATGACGCTGTAATCTAATTTTTGTAGCCATTTAATAATTTGTTTAAATTTGTTTTACATTAATTAGGGGAACAACGCTGCTCCCCCACTTCTTTGTTGTCCAGGAAGGACTCGAACCCTCACAGGCGGAACCAGAATCCGAAGTGCTACCATTACACCACTGGACAATTTTCGTTTTTGACGTTGCAAAGGTACTGCTTTTTCCCGAAAATGCAATACTTCTCATCAAAAAAATTTATTCCTTTCCACAAAAGCAACTTTTGAGTCTATTCTGCAAATGCCATTTTATACACCCAAGGGCAATTATCACCTATTTTCCTGCGGCAATGCCGATTGTATTTTAGCATAACTTTCGGCAAGCACCTTGTCGAGGTCATGTCCTTCGGCCGACGGCATTATCGGTTCATGTATTGTGAGAATGATTTTGCCAGGAGTTATATTGTAGGTGGTACGCGGCAGCACTTTGAACGAACCGTCAATCGTTATCGGCACAACTGGCAGATTAAAATCAAGTGCAAGTTTGAATGCCCCGCGTTTAAATTCTTTCATACGCCCATTCAGCGACCTGTTTCCCTCGGGGAAAACAACAAGCGACATTCCATCGCGCAATTTCTCCTTAGCTTCGTCCATTGTGGCTTTTATGGCCGATGGCGACGAACGGTCAACCATTATATGCCCGCTGCTTTTACAAGCAAGCCCAACAAATGGAACTTTCTCCAGGCTTTTTTTCATCATCCACCTGAAATTATGCCCCAAATAGCCATATATTGAGAAAATGTCATAAGCACCTTGATGATTGGCCACAAACACGTATGACGTGCGCTTGTTGATGAGATGGCGGTTGCGCACCTCAACCCTCACGAACATCAACCAACACCAACACCTCGACCACCATTTAGGAGGATAATAACCAGCCCACTTTCCCATTCCGAGGAGGCTGAAAAGCATTGTGGTCAATGCCGTAAGTATTGTAAGAACCAACAATATGGGGCAAGCAATCACCCACTGGTAAACCCTTAATACATATTTCATAATCTTCGATTTTTCGACAGCGGCGCAATTCCGCAACCTTTTCGTCATTGCAAAAGTAATAATGACCGACAAAAAAAACAACATTGTCGTCAAAACAATGTTGTTTTTTGATAAGCTATATCAATATGTGCGCCACATCACTTGGCCTTTGCTTCTACATCGGGTGCGATGAGCTTATAACCCTTGCCGTGGATATTGATAATCTCAATCGACGGGTCATCCTTGAGGTGCTTGCGCAACTTGGTGATATACACGTCCATGCTACGGGCATTGAAGTAATTATCGTCGATCCAAATCGTCTTCAGGGCAAAATTCCTTTCAAGGATTTCATTCACATGTGCACACAACAGGCTCAACAATTCCGATTCCTTGGTAGTCAGCTTCGTCACCTTGTCATCGACCATGAGCACTTGCTTCTGTGTGTCGAATGTAAACTTGCCTATCTTGTACATCGTTATCTCTTTGCCTTTCTTGCCTTTCACACGGCGCAAGATAGCTTCAATTCTGAACACCAACTCTTCCATGCTGAACGGCTTGGTGATATAATCGTCGGCACCAATCTTGAACCCTTCAAACACATCTTCCTTGAGCGACTTTGCAGTCAAGAAGATGATAGGCACCTCGCTATTGACAGTGCGGATTTCTTGCGCCAATGCAAACCCGTCCTTTTTGGGCATCATCACATCAAGCACGCACAAATCATACTTCCCTTTCAAGAAAGCCTTGTAGCCACTCTCGCCATCGGCATAAAGGTCGGCATTGAACCCTTTAGCTTGCAAATATTCTCTCAAAAGCATGCCGAGGTTTTCATCATCCTCGCATAGCAGGATACGCAATCTTTCTTCCATAATCATATATTTTTATTTTAATAATGGTAACGTTATAATAAATTTCGATCCCACGCCAACTTCACTCTCCACGCGAATTTCGCCCTTAAGCTCGGTCACCATCTTGTGAACGTATGCCAATCCCAAGCCGAAACCTTTCACGTCGTGGCGGTTGCCAGTCGATACGCGGTAGAATTTTTCAAACACTTTCTTCTGGTCTTCCTTCTTGATGCCTATACCATTGTCCGAAATGACAATTTCAATATTGTCGCCCACGTCGCGTGTAGTCACGCCCAATTCCAAAGCCACATCCTCGCGCCGGTATTTGAGAGCATTGTCAAGCAAGTTGAATATCACATTGGTAAAATGCATCTCATCAACATTCACAATAGCATCTTCGGCACCGAGATCCGACGTTATCTTACCACCATATTTCTCCACCTTTATCTTATAGGTGTTAACTATGTTGGCTATAGTGGCATTGGCATCAATTTCTTGCAACTTCAATGATGCTTTTTGACGGTCAAACATCGACATCTGCAACACTTTCTCCACCTGGAAGCGCAACCTTTTAGTTTCATCGTTTATCACTGTCGAGATGTGTTGCATCATCATGCTGCTTTTCCTCACGCTGTCATCGTTGAGCATCTGTGCGGCAAGCGATATGGTAGATATCGGAGTCTTAAACTCATGCGTCATGTTGTTGATAAAGTCATTCTTCATTTCAGTGAGTTTCTTCTGCCTGAATGCCAATATAATCGTATATAAGAACACTGCCAGCAGAATGAATGAAAACACAAACGAAGGTATCATGAATTTTATCGACGAGAATATATAATCATTCTTGGTGGGGAACGTCACTTTAAGGTAGTTCATTTTGTTCATCGGGTCATTGGGGAACACGGCTTGCGAATATACATTGCCGTTCCTGTCGGGATCATAACCAGCCGACTTGTAAACGATGTTACCCGAGCGGTTTACAATAGCATAGTCAAATGGCAGGTCAAGCCCGTTGCTTTCAAGCTCTACGGCCAAGTATTTTCCCACGACAGCCGAGTCGGCACGCTCCTCTATGGGGCGGTTTGACGACTGGGCCAGCATGTTCAATATCACCTCGTTCAAGATGCCTTGTTGGTACAGGTATTGCCCCTTGAGCACACGTTGCATGTTACTGTAGCTGTCGCTCAAGTCCTTTATGTTGTCGCCACCTTCCTGGTTTATTGCATTCAATGTGCCCTTTATGCGGTAATCCGATGAACCGTCGGGCGACTTGAGTGAATATTCAAACTTTTTCGACTGCCCGCTACTGAAATCGGTATAAAAATCCGACAGACGTTCCAAGTCTTCCTCAAGATAACGCTTGGTTTCGTCCTGCTCCAACGTGTTTGATACGCCATAAAGGCTGCGTTTCACGACCTCCGAGAACTGCTCGTTGCGCATCTTTATCATGTTTTCCATATACATGATTTGCACATACAGCAATCCCATGAACGTGCATGCCATCACTATGGTCAAAAGCCAAATCGTTGATTTCTTCATCTCTCCGTTTCCTTTTTATATTGCCATGCCACGCGTTTTTGCGTTAACACAACGGCACAAAATTAACAAATAAATGTGAACCACAAAAATTCTACGTGCATTTTCGTGCCAATTAAAATTATTTAAGAAACGCAAAACGTCCATACCATCAAGCCACACACATTTTGGAGTTTTTCACATAGCCCAATCTGCCATTTTCACGAATAATATGTAATTTTGTCGTAACTGATTTTCTACCCTAACGCAAGATGAGAAAAGTATTATTATATGTCGTTACCGGGCTATGCGCCATGCTATCGCTCCAAGGGTGCTTCACAGGTGTAGAAAGCACAAAAGCCATCACACAAAAAGATGTGGAGCGAGCTTATGCCGGCGACGAATACAACAACCATGGACAATCAATCGAAATCCCCCTCGACACATTCCCCAAGTGGGACATGGGGAAACGATTCTATGTCACCGACAACAACATCAAGTACATATTCTCGCCATCACAGCAATTTGCAATAGACTCGCTCAATCTGCAAGACAAAATAATCACATACGACGGCTACACCAAAAGCCTGTCGATCGACGGACGCCAAGTAGTAAACCTTTATTTCAAAGCTGGCGACATCAACTTGCAGTATAATACCAACCGCACCATGGACGACATCACCGGCACAACAGATGGACGTTTTGAAGTTCCATTCCTCGTTGACCTCGACGAAGTAGAGCAGCTGCGCAAGGTAATGACTGGAATGTCGCTATACATAAAAACGCCAATATGGTATGATGTCACGGGCGAAATGATCGGCGGGCGGAAGTATGTCAACATATCCATCACCGACGTGCTGCCAGGCGACAAAGTGTTCCCGTTCAAAGTGCAATTCAACGACAGCGGACGAACGGCATACGTGTTCATGTCATACCGCGACAATTACTTGCACCGCAGTTTCGACGATCTTTTCTCCACCACCGACATACGCGAACGCTACCCGATGATAAGTGACGAAAATTGGCAACGCATAATAAACAGCCAAGTAGCCACCTACATGACCAAAGAGGAATGCCGCTTGTCGATAGGGCCGCCAAACACTCTCGAACGTGTCCCCACCTACAACGGTGTGCGCGAATACTGGTACTACACCAACGGTACATACCTTATTTTTGATGAAGAAGGATTATTAACCTCATTCCGACGATAAAAGAACAAAATGAAAATACTTGAAAATTTCCCTCTAAAAGATATCACCACCATGCACCTTGATGTGAGGTGCAAATACTTTGCCGAATACTCGACAGTCGAGGGACTGCGAGAATTGCTCGACACGCAGCAATACCGCCAAAACCGCTCATTGCACATAGGCGGCGGCAGCAACCTGGTGTTTACCCGCGATTTCGATGGAATGCTACTGCATTCACGCATTCATTACATATCACAAATCGGCACAAATGCCGACACCGTGACCCTCGAAGTCGGGGCAGGAGTCACATGGGACGACTTTGTGAAATACTGCATCGAACATGAATTTTATGGTGCCGAAAACCTGTCGGGCATTCCTGGCGAGGTAGGCGCAAGCGCAGTGCAAAACATAGGCAGCTACGGGGCTGAAGTGTGCAATATAATTAACCGTGTGAATTGCATCGACATTTCCACAGGACAAGTGTGCCATTTCTCCAACGACGAATGCCAGTATGCCTATCGCGACAGCATATTCAAGCACCAGCCGGCGCAACGCTACATCGTCACATCGGTAGAATATGTGTTGTCGCTGAAACCGCAGTTCACGCTCACATACGGGCCACTCAAATCACTTGCCGACAAACCAGGATTGTCGATGCGCGACGTGAGGGAAACAATAATATCCGTCCGCAACAGCAAACTGCCCGACCCAAGCCAGACAGGCAGTGTGGGTAGCTTTTTCAAGAATCCAGCAATTCCATCGCAACAATTTGCAGAATTGGCAGCAACATACACGACAATTCCACACTACCCTGCAGCTAACGGACTTGTAAAAGTACCTGCTGGGTGGTTAATCGAGAATGCCGGGCTGAAGGGCCATTGCATAGGAGGTGCATACGTTTACCCTAAGCAATGCCTTGTGATTGCCAACAATGGAAATGCCACTCCAAGTGATGTAGTAGCACTATACAAGCACATCACACAAGTTGTAAACGACAAATTCGGCATCGAGCTGCACCCCGAAGCCAACATAATATAACAACATCTTGCAAGCATGGAAATAGAGTTTTTAGGGACAGGCACCTCAACAGGTATTCCACAGATAGGCTGCAACTGTTCCGTATGTAAGTCAACCGATGCCCACGACAAGCGATTGCGCACATCGGCAATAATCCATGCCGATGACGGAAAAGAAATCCTCATCGACTGCGGTCCCGACTTCCGCCAACAAATACTGCATGCGCGCTACCACAACCCGTGCGCACTGTTAGTGACCCATAGCCATTATGACCATGTCGGCGGCATTGACGACTTGCGCCCATTTTGCGCCCATGGCAAATTCCCGATATACGCCCGTGAAGATGTATTGAACGACATTCGCACACGGTTGCCATATTGCTTCGTGCAACACCCCTACCCCGGAGTCCCATCGTTCGACATGATACCCATCGACAAAGCTCCTTTTCATATCGGTACTACTTGCATCGAACCGCTGCATATATGGCACTACAAGCTGCTCATATCGGGATTTAAAATAAACGATCGAGCTGCATATATTACCGATGCAAAACACATCGACAATGAAGTCATACAACAGTTAAATGGCATACCCACACTCATTATCAATGCCCTGCGCATCAGCGAACACATCTCGCACATGTCGCTGTCGCAAGCTCTCGAAGTGATTGAGCGCATAGCCCCGGCACGCACATATCTCATACACATGAGCCACGACATGGGACTTGAACGCGAAGCGGCCAAGATGCTTCCTCATACGGTCAATTTCGCCCACGACGGACTGGTTATTGCCATATAAAAAAGTCCCCCGCCCATAACCAATGGACAGGGGGGCTTCGCAATAGAGCGTTAAGTCACATAACTGCTCCACTACTTAAGAATCAAGAATAAATTGTGTTTACGACAGAAACACTAACTAAATTAAAAACGTTATTATAATTTTAAAATCTTTACCACCTTAATATCCTTGCCCGACACTATTTTCACAATATAAGTACCAGGAATAAGACCGCCAAGGTCAATCGTGCTGCCATTGCACAAGTCGTGCATAGCCACAATTGCTCCCGACATGTTATAAACAGCCACAGTGCCATCGTCAACGCCCTTCACATTAAGCGACGTGGCTACCGTCGTCGGATATACATTGATTGTCGAAATAAGATTATCCGACACAGATACAGTATTTGGCAACACCTCAACATTTATAACCTTTTCTTCAACTTGCCCATTAGAGTTTACTGTCACCGTCAGGCTCGCCTCGCCTTCATGCATTGCCACAGCAGTAAATGCAAATCCATTATTATCTTCAACGGCAACCACTCCCATATCGTCTGAAACGACATCGGCCACGGCAAGTGCTGGCATATTATCGCTATCGGCAACGTAATCGGTCACCGCATACGTAACAATGTCACCCTCGGTCAAAGTCATGTCGGCAAGGTTGATTTCAGGCGCATCAATATCGGGGAATACAGGTATTGACGGAAACCAATAGTAATTATCGCCGGCATCGCTGGTCATGACTACAGTTTTTGCAACTTCGCCCGACTTACGATCAATGTAATGCAGCCAATTGTAGGCATAATTTGCGCCATAACCATCTTGGGTGGTTGTAACAATAAGATAACCCGACTGCGGGTCAATGCCAATTGCACCATACAGTATCTGCTTTCGACCTTCGGTCGCAGCATCGGGCATAATGTATGCGAAATCAGTATCTTCCGACAATGTTCCATCTTCATTAATAATCAACTTGCCTATGTGTGTTTCGGAATTGGTCCAACTACCGCCGTATGCATAATACAACGCATCTTCATCGGGGTCGGCACACATCTTGTCGGCCATCCACGAACCCCACGGCGAAACCATTTTGTTAGGAAGTGCCATAATATCATTGTCGAGCGTGACAGGGTTGATGCGCACAATATCACTTTTAGCCACAGCCCACACAGTGCCATCACGTGAAACAGTCAGGCCACAAATGTTGCTGTTTTCGATTGTTGCCACTACGGCATCAGTTTCAGGGTCAATGACCAATACACCTGTCGATTGTTTTGCAGCAAACACATATTTGCCCACACGCGCCATCATTCCTATTTGTCCTTCTGTTCCAGAAATTGCATTCTCCGAAATGGAAAAATCGGAATTCACGTCAAGGACAAATATGCCAGCCGATGTCCCCACATATACCTTGCCGTCGTCAACACCGAGCACGGCACGACTGTCTCCGCCTATTGTTTCAAATGATTTCACCACTTTAAGTGTCAAAGCATCCAACACCACAAGCCGCGGAGCCTGTTTCGACATTGCATAATAGTAACCGCCATAAACCATACCATACTCCGATGTATTTCCAAGAACATCCACATTCCCATTGGCTTTGTCATCTATATTGTAATAAACGGTTCCTGCACCATCAACCCAGTTAATCGACCCCGTTGCTTGGCCAAACCAACCTTCATTCTGAATGAAAAAACCATCAGTAAACTCTTCGGGCAACGCTGAATTTTGAGCAAACGCTCCCACTGCCAATGCCATGGCGGCACTGGCCAAAATACAAAAATGTTTCATATAAAACTGTTAGTTAACTAATTACGATTATTCCTTAATGTTTCAAGATTTTTGTGGTTTTTCCATCTACACGTACCAAGTACAACCCAGCTGGATAACTGCCAAGGTCTATGTGATTGTCACCAGCAGCAAACGTTGCGCTGTAAAGCAAAATTCCACTTTGATTGTAAACTTGCGCCAACCCATTAGTCGGGGCTGTAAAACGAACACACCCAGTGTTTGCATCGAGATATACACGCAGATTGCTATTGTCGGTAATAGTCGTTACCGACGATGTATTGCCATTGGCATATTTTTCAAGAAATGCCTCAAGCACCGATTTGTCCACAGCTATCGTTTCATCAAGCACAGGGCTGCTACCTTCACGCGTGACATGCGCATCTATCACACGACACACCTCAGTACTATTTTCGCCAATCCACCCATTATCTTGATTTACCCCGGTATATATTTTCACGAAATCCACACCAGGCATCTTCACCGAATTTCCATCGACATCGATAGCCCAATCAATGTCGATTTTAGCATCTTCATTCCAATAGCCTTCATCAAGATTTGGAACATTGTCGGCATAGCCATACTCAAACTGGCTCAGCACATAATATGTACCATTGCCGCTCTCGTCAACGCCATTGTCGGGCAATCGAGTACCACGGAACACAAGGGTTTCCTGATCGAGCAACCATTGCGGCCAATAAGGTTGTGAATGGAACTGGTTTTTATAAATATACCCTTCATTGCCATAATTGTCGGTCCAACGAATGTCGGCATCATCGTCGTCGGGACGATAGTAGGTACATACATAATTCAACTTTGAATTACCATATTCACTCCCCTTGATTTCAAACCATTCATTATCGTCGGGTACACCATTTCCATTTATATCGTATGCTACAAGCACCACGCCAGGCTCGCAATTACCACTGCTGGCAACATTTCCCGTCGAATAGAACGAATTTCCCTCGATATAAATGTCACGCTTGCCATCAACATTGACAATCGTGTGGTCAAATCCCACTACGACATAACCACCGTAACCACCAAGTGAAATCATGCTTTCTTCGGGAACAGTGTATTGATATGCCTTTTCGGCCATCACAGTGGCATCATCACCATCTTCCCATTCAGGCATAGTGTTAACAAACTGCCCTGGCGCAGGAGCATACTCCAACACCCGGTCGTGCACGGGATTTGCCGCATTAGAGGCAAAAACCGCAATTGCAGTAGCTGCAAATGTTAAGTTAAATTTTTTCATCGTTTATTATATTACAAGTTAGTTCTTCTCAACCACATCTTGCAACCATAAACAGATTTTTTCAAGGTACATGCCACATCGGCGTGCGTCGAAACACTACCGCACGATATGCCACTCAACCCGTTAGTCCGCAGGCTGCAAGAGTGGGCAGCTTTCTGGCAGGTCTTCTGACTTCTCCTTAAGAATGCGCCTTCCCAGAAACAAGCAAACTTGTATTCCAGTGGCAACCGACATTCCCATAATTATAGGAGTTACAGCAGCGGCACTGTACGGGATTTTCACCCGATTCCCTTTTAATGGCGAAGTTTGCACCTCACCAACCGAAAGCCCAATAAAACATTTATAATGCACGCGATGCCTCTCTTGGCATCATGCAAGCCATCAAAACGGCTTAACCGATTTTACTCCTTATATTCTACCCTACCTCGGAATGCAAAATGTGCAGGAATTTGCCCCGACGTTTGCTTCCATTTCAAGTAGCCATCTTTGTCAAAGCAATAAAGCGTCCCCGATATTACATACGACTTGGCATCACTCACGTAAAAATCCTTTGAAACAGGATCAACCGCAATGCCATAAGGTAATTTTATGCTCTTATCAGTTCCATCTTTAATTATATTACGGTCAATAACTTCCATGGACTCCATGTCAACCTTGGCATACGAAACATCGTTGTTTCCAGTCACATAACTCCATTCTGTGCTTATGACATAGAGTGTGTCGCCATCGGCCCACATGTCCGAAACAGGCACATCCATTGTCTTTATAACCTTTTTGCTCTCAGGGTCTATCACATACAAGTTTGAAACACTGCCATAATAGTCGCCACGCGAACTTAGCCACAAGCGACCTTTGCTGTCGCTGTCAAGGCGATGATAATTGGCCGATTGCTCGACGGTAATCACATCGGTCACATCAAACGTGTTCAAGTCTATTACCGAAATCCGGTTGTCATACTCCGGTACATGATACCCGCCCGAATTGGCTACATACAAGCGGTCGCCGATAACTGCCATCTCCTCGGGCTGATAACCGACTTCAACAGTATCGACTACAGCCAGCGACAACGTATCTACCTTGAACACTGCCCCTACAGGTGCTGTAGGATCGATTTGTACAGGCCCGACATAGCTACTCACATACACATATCCTCCATGCCCTTTCACATAGCGGCAATTGGGTATGTCAACTTGCGTTATGCGCTTGGCACTGTCGGGCGTCAACACTTCCATTTTGTGCGAGCAGTTGATTACTGCATACATTTTGTTGCCATATATTTGCAAATCGTTGCCCACATCACCAAGTTCTTTAACCACTGTCGGATTTCGCTCGGCATATATATTGCGATAATAAACACCTTCGGTGGCATCAAAATAGTCAAGGCTTGCCTTGTTGCTACCCATGTTCCCCTCATTTAGCAAATAAAAGCCGTAAATATCGGTAAACACCGGCTCAGCAACTTGCGTCTGCTCAATGTCGATAAGCACCTCGTCGCGCTCGCACGATAACGATACCACACTCGCCGCCACAGGCAGCAAAGCCACGGCAAGAGCCTTTATTGTTGATATATATTTGTTGTTACTTTTCATATCGTCAATTTTGCTGTTATACGAAAGTTACGCCCTGGCATCGGATAATTATGTATTACCTCATAATCTTGGTTAAACACATTGTTCAACTCGCCCACTATGCGCAATCGCACCTGGCCAACGTTCAGTTCCTTTGACAACGACAAGTCGTGGGTGTACCATGGTGGCTCAAAATTGTAGAGGTTGTTTTCCTGTTCGTTATAGCGTTTCCCCGTGTAGATAAATGAATAATTGAAATCCCAACCACGGTAATTGGCATTATATGACACCGACACACTATGGCGCGGTATATAAGGAATTTGGTCGCCATAGAATGAATCAGAAGGGTCGGTATAATCTCGGGCTCGCTGGAATGTATATTGCGAGTGCAACTTCATATTCACCTTGCCGATATGAGCCGCCACGTCGCCCGATACTTCAAGTCCGGCAATGCGCACTTTCCCCAGATTTATCATTGTCCAGCGAAACTGCTTGCCGGTGGGATATGCTATAATCTTGTTAGTCACATAATTATAATACGCATCGGCTTTCACACCCACAAAGTCGAAAAAAGTATGCTCCAAATTACGGTTCACCGAGAAACCCATGTCATACTGGTAGGTATATTCTGGCTCCAAGTTGGCATTGCCCATCTCGGTATAATACAAGTCATTAAACGTGGGCATACGGAAAATCTTCTTAAAAAAGCCATATACCTCAAACCAATCACTATCAAATGGGCTATAATTCACAAACACCGCCGGCGACAACTCATGCCTATTAGGGCCTGCAGTATAAGCCTTGCGCGAGCGTGCCGATTCTTGGATAAATGTGCCGAGCAGACTTGCCTGGGCATTGAAACGGCCGAGTGTCACTGCCGTAGCAATAGCTCCAAGCTCGGTCCATCGTGTAGGATAAGCAAAGTCCACGAGGTCGGCATCCATTGCATTCCATTGCAAGTCGGCCGAAGCCGACACATTCCACCAGTCGGTGATAGCAAACAAATTGGCGACCGACACATATACCTCTTTTTGATAGTAATGATTGTTCAGGTAAAGCTCCTTTTCATCATCGCGCAAGTAGCGGGAATAATCCCATGCAAACTTGCCACTAATCTTCAATGAATATACATTTGAAAATTTTTTCTCAAAAGCCCCTTGTCCAAAAGCACTTTTATCCCACTGCCGTTCACCACGGCGAAACACATTGTTGACTATTGCACCAGGTATGCCCCGCTGCGATGTATAGAAATATCCATTGATATTCCAACGCCCGTCGCGCAACCTGCCATATACCCCCAATTCGGCACGTACAGCCTCGACATCACCATTCTGCCGGGTCGCCGTAGTATCGTATGCGACATCGCCATTAAGCTGCAAACGACGATAGTGAAACTTATATTTTCCGTTAGCGTATGTATATTCGGCGTTTGCCGACATAGTTACATTGTCGCTCAGACGTTGATTCCACACCACCGACGGGTTGGCAAGGCCGAAACTGCCTGTTTTCATTTGCACCATCACCTGGTAATTCTTTCCTGGCGCAAAAGTGGGTCGTTTGGTATAGATATATATTGCACTCGACGACGCAAAATCCTTGGCACTCTGGAATATGTTGCTCTTTTGCCCGTTATAAAGCGAAATTTCTTCTATATTATCGAGCGAATAACGCCCCAAGTCAACTTGCCCATTCTGTGCATTGCCCAGTTGTATGCCATTATAGAACACTCCCACATGGTTAGTACCCATGCTGCGTATATTCACAGTTTTTATACCTCCAATGCCCCCATAATCTTTCAATTGCACTCCCGAAAAATACCGTAAGGCATCGGCAACAGTCTGGCTATTCAGCCGCGAAAGTTGCACGCCACTCAGTGTTTGAGGCTTGATAATTTCGGCATGTTTCTTACCGACAACACTTACTTCTTGAATCGACATAACCGAATCAAGAAACACTTCGCCATCGCTTACTTCCAAAGGACGTGCATACACACTGACAGCAAATAGCAACGCCAATGACATGCACACCAAAAATTTTATTTGCATTGCGTACAATTTATGCCCGATTATCGCCATAGGCAAACACCTCGCAGGCAGTTAAACATACTTTCAATCGTGCAATCTGTATTCCGGCTTCTCCCCTGTTTCACGAATGTAGCCTTCCCAAGCTTCAATTTCATATAGCTCAGTGACTACACTCCAGGCATTTATGGAGTTACGGCAGCGAGTACTGCCCGGGATTTGCACCCGGTTCCAAGCGTTGACAGGACAACGCCTTTATTGAACGACGCAGCAAATTTAGCAATAAATTCGGTCACAGCCAAAAATATCCCAACATACTTGCCGCCCGCAGTATTCTTTGGCTTCGACCACTACGAGCTATGCGACGCGCAGCCAAAATTGGCGAAACATGCCATATATTATTACATTTGGCATAAATTGCAATCAAGCCAATATACAAAATTTAGTTACCTTTGCACAAAATTCTTTTTTATGTCGAAAAAGATTGTTTTTGCAACATTATTATTGATTCTCAACTTGACCGCCTTCGCCCAGATTGTCAACAACAAGGCTGTCGGCAGCTTCAATGCCGACAGCATACGTGCACAATTCGACAACGGCCCATACTTCACGCTTTTCCGCGACAACTATTTCATAGTGGGCACTTCGATAGGCGACAAGCCCACACGCACCAACTCTGATGTCAAATTCCAAATAAGCATCGCACAACGGCTCACAAAAAGTACATTGCCATTCAACACCTACCTGTTCCTCACATACTCACAAAAGTGCATGTGGAACGTGTTTGAAGAGTCATTGCCAATGCGCGACCTCAATTTCAACCCTGGTATAGGTATCGCCAAACTACTTATTGTCAAGGACAAGCTTATAGGAAAAACCATGCTCATGCTTGAACATGAATCTAACGGTCGTGACGGCGAAGACTCTCGTAGCTGGAATAAAATTTCGTTTGCCGCCAACATCTACATCGACCCTCAATTCATGATACATGGCAAATACTGGATTCCAATCATCGACGGGGAAAACAACAAAGATATATTGAAATATTGCGGTATTTACCAAACTGGCATACAAGTCACTTCACGCGACCGCCGTTTCGGCATGGCTATAACCGCCATTAAACGGCAGGGATGGAATTTCAACTTCAACCTCATCGTCGAACTGAATTACCGCCTCTTCAAGAAAGACAACCAATACCTGTTCATACAGTATTACAACGGATATGGCGAGAACTTGCTCGATTACAACAAATTTCATTCCCGCCTGAGAGCTGGCATTGTCATTAAGCCCGATTTCTTCAGTGATTATTAACCTATGATTGTCTATCTCGACAATATCATCTTCAACCTACAAAGCTCAGGTGTCGAGAGCTTTTCATGGGCAAGGCTGATACGCGGGCTGCTACCACGGCATGATGTGAAATTGCGATTTGTGGAATATCACAACGCTATTGCCAACAAAGAACGTTACCGACTCGACCTCGCCCGACACGGTCACCTATATATAATGCGGCACAAATGGCTCACGCGCCATCTTGCCGTACGCATCGATGGTTACAAAACCCCATTCATATTCCATTCATCAGGTCTAAGAATCTGCGATGACCCAAATGCCATCAACATTGCCACCATTAATGACAATTTCAAGCCATCACTTCGCCAACTGTGGAGATTGAAACGCTTCGACGGCATTATATGCACATCACGCACAGCCATGCAACTTCTTCCTGCCGAATTACAAGCAAAGTCAACCATAATATCAACAAAAAAGAGCAATGAAAACATTGCCCTTTTAACTGTCAAATTTTATCGGAAAACAATGGCGGCAACAACTTACATTGCCAGCTCGCCCGACAAATAAGCCACCAACTTCTTTACTGCGCGACCTCGATGGCTTATGCCATTCTTCTGCTCTGGCGACATTTCGGCAAATGTAAGCCCACATTGCTCTGGTTCAAAAATACTGTCATAGCCAAACCCTCCAGCTCCGCGCCGACAAGTGAGAATTTCACCTTGCACTTCACCTTCAAACGTCGTTTCGACTTCTCCCTTGCACAATGCGATGACTGTCACAAACCGTGCCTTGCGGTCTTTTGCACCTTCCATAAGCTGCAAAACCTTGTCGATGTTTCGCTCGCTATTACAATCATCACCGGCAAACCTGGCGGAATACACGCCTGGCGCACCATCAAGAGCATCAATCATCAATCCTGTATCATCGGCAAAACAGTCATAACCATAATGCAACTTTACATAACGAGCCTTTACCATGGCATTGCCCTCTATCGTTGTCGCATTCTCTTCTATTTCCTCGTTGCAACCAATGTCGGCAAGTCCCAATATTCTGATATCACAACCAGCCAATATCTCTTGCAGTTCGCGCAATTTGTTTTTATTATGTGTAGCAAATACTATTTCCATATCTCTTGTAATCAAAAACGTATTCCCAATGTCCACACAATCTGGTTATCATAATTGTTCATCTTGGCCGTAGGTGCCAAATCGCGGCTGCCATCGGTATATACAACTGGTGAGAATGCATGGTACTCACTTTGACGGTCGCGGTGGACAAACGCCAAATCGGTGTAAAACCTGTTATACCTGTAACCTATACCGAACGTGATGTGCTGTAGATTGTTTTCAACTTCATAACTCGCCGGCAACAAGGTGGTAGCAATATTATCCCAACCATCGCTTACCGTGCTGGTAGAAGCCGATGTCTGGTAAGAATAACCGGCACGAACGCTGAAATTACTGGTCAACTTATACTCGGCACCCACCTTGAATATATGCGAAGGCTTGTAATAGTCTTTCACGCTATTTATGACATCGGAAAATTCACCATAATCATCACCGGCATACATGGTTTGGTTGCCAACGTACTCATAATCGAAGCTTAATATGCCGCTCTGTCCTATCACGGCAGCCGCACCTGCCGTGAAACGCCACGGAGTGCGCATATTATAATAAAATTCGTCGATATAACCCTCGTTAAGATAGGATATATCATTAATAGGTATCATATCCTCACCGTTGTAATTAAATCTCACATCGGCAATATACTCATTTGTGAGTGAATAATAAGTGGGTGTGTGGAACGCAAATCCCAGTCGCAATTCGTTGATGGGCTTAAAGATAAACCCCATCTTAAAATTAACCCCAGTGCCAGTTGTCCGGCTGTAATTATGCACCTCATAGTCGGCCGAACCCTTGCCCAACTGTTCATAATCTTGTCCCGTACTCTGATCATGGTAATAACCTATGACCTCGGCGTTTTGCAAATTCTCACCATAATAGGTATCGATATTATGCTCTATCGAACTAATGCCGATACTAACGCCCCAGTAAAGCACATTTGACAAATTTCCGCCAAAATTAAACGTAAAATCATCCACGCCACCCGATTCTATAGTTTCAAAAGTGGCACTTCCTGTAGTGCCGTTACCCATCAAACCTTGATAACGGCCGTCAACCATATTTATTAGATAAGAGTTATAAGCCAATATTTCCATCCACCCGGCATTGCCATCGATATACGGATCAAAATAATCCCCGAAAGCCAAGTCTTCGACAGGCGTACCATTGTTATTGGCCACGCCAGCCATATAATTAGAGAATGAATTGCTTATATTACCCACCACGCCACGGTAATGGCGGTTGAACGATGCCGCGCGGTTATAGGTAAAACCCCAGTTGATATTTGGCATCACATCCGAATCCAACCGCGATGCTCCCACATACCCGGCATTGTTACAGTAGAATTTGAAACGGTCGGTATCGACTTTCGACGTGCTACTTTCGGTCGTACTGCTACCTATATTGAAGTCGAGCGTTATACCCACATCGGAACTACGATAAATGCCTATTCCTCCAGGATTAAGGTTGATAGCCGACAAATCGCCGCCAAGCGCAGTAAAAGCACCAGCCATCGACATATACCGTGCTGTCCCACGCATATCGCGCTGTGAATACTGGTACAAGTCAAATGCCGATTGTGCCATCAGCGATGCTGCCATTGGCAGCAAAAGCGTTGAAACTATAATATATTTACGCATAATTGGTTTCCTTTTAAACAGTGTTATTTTAAATTTTGTGCCGCCCGCAGAATGCAAGTCGGCACAATTTTACCCTATATTATTTCCATTAGGCGCATCTCGCGTGCATTTATCTGCGTCCACGTCCGCCACCGCCTCGCGACACGCCGCTACTGCGTGACACTCCACTGCTACGGGAGGACGAACGGTAGCTACTGCTGCCACGATTGTAGCTCGACGTGCTTCTCGACTGGCGATATGATGACGACCTACTGCTGCCACGGTTGTAATTAGTCACACCACGGTTATAACTCGATGTACCACTACGGTTTGACCTATAATAGGATGTTCCTCGACTTGTGGAACGATATCCGCTCGATTGACGCGATGTGCCATAAGCCGAACGGTTGCTGCCGCCAAGTGTTGAATGGCGATTCAATTGATTGGTCCGTTGCTGGCGCATAGTTGTCGCACTCGTGCCACGATTTACTGCCGAACCACGTCTTACCGAAGAACCAGTGGTTACACGGTTGATACGGTTTGTAGTCGTCCCGCTGTTCACTCTGCCCGAGGTTGTCACACGATTTCCACCAGTTATGGCCGTGGTTTGTCTTCTACCACCCAAGTTGCTTGATGCTACAGTCTTATTGATACGCGACCTGTATCGGTTCAACGATGCAGTCCCTGTAGATACGACATTCCTTCGATTGCCACTATTAACATTTGCAGCTTGACGGCGACCGCCATTTGTGGTAAAGCTGCTTACTCCTCGCCGGCCACCAGTACGTCCGCCAACCGTCGTTGTCGGCCTGGTACCTGAGCCACGAGTACCTCCAACATATCCGCTATGCCCATTGTTGGCATACAAGCGTCGGCCTGCACCCGAATATGTCCTATATGGACGATGGTGCGATGGTGCCGGATGCCACCAACCATAATGGTGATGATGGTGATGGGCGTAATAAGGCACACCCCAGCCCCAACTCCACGACCAATACCATGGACGGTAGCTATAATACCAATATGGGCGATAATACCACGGATCATAATACCATGTGTCGTAATACCATGGATCAATCCAAGCATCATACCACACCGAACTGCCAAACGAAACAGTGGCACCCCATGGGCTGACATAAGCCGTAGTTGGCGATCCGACAATGATATTGACATCGGGGCGCGTGTAAACATACAAGTTCACAAGCTCTTCGTCATCCGACTCGGCTATTACGTCAGGATCGTGGAAACGCCTGATGCGCTCGGTGTACTGGAATGTATCACCATTGCCGCCTACAGCGAGCGTGTCGGCCGGCACCGTATCGGTAGCAGCAGCTTGAGCCAGGTAATAATCACCTTGGCGGTTATACTCATCCACATCGCGCATATCCACGATGTTACCTTCCCACCCTGCAGTCTGGTCGGCGGTAAAATAATCGGCCACAATATCGCGGTCGCTCATATCCACCACGTGCACTTCGGGGCTTTTCTCTTCTTTTTTGACAGTCACCTCATCTTCTTTAGAACTATCATAATAAATATCATCATAGCCTTGCGCCGCAGCATTAAATGCCGCCACGCACGACACACTTGCCGATAATATCAATAATCGCAGTTTCATAACAGCATCTCCTTCCTTTACATTTTACTATTTAGATGTGTGTTGTGGCAATAAGTTTAATTGCAGAGGATAAAATTAATATATTGTTTTGGCTTGACAATAAAAAATACTACTTTTGTAGAAATTTTGGCATATCTTAACAAGCAAATATAGTGCCTACATACAACTGATATGCTTTATTAGAGGGTAATAGAATTCACAATACTACTTATTTTTATATTATGTTCACAAATTCAACACGTATCTTATCCTACGCAATGCTCGCCGCATCATTGTGTTTCGTGTCGTGCGATGACGCCTACGACTTGTCGAAAGACATCAACAGCGACATCCAGATTGGGCAACAGTTCAGGGTACCTGTGGGCCACACCGACACCATCTATGTAAACCGCATTATCGAAGAATCTGAAACCTTAACGCAAAACAACGGAATCTACGAGGTTACTTCAAACGGAAGCACCGACACTAAAATTTCACCTCTCGATGATGTAACTGTACACAATTTCACACCAGCGCTTTCCAATATCGACATTCAACTGCCACAAATAGGTGCAGTGGCAAGCGGTTCGACTATTGAAATAGGTGCGATATCAGCATCGGGCTTTTATAACATCGATGAAATTCTGCCACGCGAAGTTGAAGCACTCTATAGTGCCGACTTCAAAGGTGGCAACGTAATCACCACACTTAGCATGGCTGTAAACCCGATACCAGCTGGAATAGATGCCATCACATTCCGAAACCTCACGATGACATTCCCCGACTTCGTCACACTCGACAACGGCAGCAACAGTTTTTCGATAAACGAAGTGACACTGAATGCGACATCAAATACATTTACCTGCGACATTCCCGTTGCATCGTTCGACATCACTCCCGAACAGCAAGACCAATACATATTCACGCGCACCGATGGCCGTAAATACCTCGTTTTCACCGAAGCGGTCACCATCACCGCCGATGCTGCCATCAACATAAGTGGCAATATTTCACAGCAAGAAATGGAAGTGGAATTTGAATATTATATGACCGAAGAAACGGTGGAACTCAACAGTGTGGCAGGTATTTTCAACACCGATGCCAACGTGAGCTCGGAAATTGCCATCAACAACATTCCCGATTTCCTTAGTACCGGCAACACGTCATTCACTCCCGAAGAAGTGTATTTATACCTCGACCTGCTTAATCCTGCCAACATTCCAGGTTCATTCGACATCAATCTTGCTTCAATAAAAGGCAACAAAAACTCGGATTGCTCAGTAAACATCAACGTGCAAGCCGATGCCATGAACAATATTCTACTGAGCAATTTCGATGCACATGTCGATGGATATACCACCACTGTAGAACCATCGCTTGTCAACCTTTTCCAATTCGTTCCCGAGCGCATCGAAATAACTTCCGACGACTTAACTCTCGCAAGTACCAACAGTTCTCAAAAAATAGAATTGGGTGTGGAATATCCAGTATCGGCAAAGTATAAAGCTGTAGTGCCATTCAAGTTTAGCAACTTGAACATCGAATACCGCGACTCGATCGACAACCTGCTCGAAGACCTCGAAGACGTGGCCGACAAGACAAACCGCATCATCGTGCGCGCTACAGGTATCACCGACATCCCAGCCAACCTTGAGGCTTCTGTTGCCTTATACGACATTGCCGGCAATGAACTCACTGGCATTGACACCGACGTGAGCAAATTTAAGTTCACCGCAGCTCCCGATGGGCAAGAATCAACCAACGAACTCGAAATCACACTCACCGAACATGATGGCTCTAACGACTTGGAACGACTTGAAAAAATCGTTTACACCGTCTTTGCGTCATCGACCGATGGCATTACGCTACGTCCACACCAATTCCTATACATCAAGGATATATTTGTGGAACTGCCTGACGGCATAACCCTGACTTTATAATTCACATAACGTAATAGAATCCATGAACTCAATTAAAAATTACATATTGGCTGCGACCACAATTATTGCCGCTGCCACAGCTTGCGCCCAGACGCAGCACTCGCTTTACTTTCTTGAGGGGAACAACCAACGCCACAAACTCAACCCTGCATTTACATCGGAGCACGGATTTGTGACTTTCCCGGTACTTGGCAACATCAACATGACTCTCAATTCCAACGTCGGGCTTGGAACATTCCTCTACCCACAAGGCGACGAGATGCTCACTTTCATGCACCCTTCCATTTCTGTCGATGAAGCATTGTCGAAATTCAAGTCAACCAACGTTGCAGAATTTGACCTTGACCTCGACATCATCACAGTAGGATTCAACGCTTGGGGTGGCACCAACACTGTGGGACTGTCGGTTCGCAGCCAGAGTGGCGTGTACCTGCCTTACGACATATTCCGTTTCTTGAAAGAAGGACAGTCCCAGCAAGAACAAGAATACAACATCGACAAACTTAATGCACAGACACAAAACTACATAGAACTGGCTTTCGGACATGCCCGCAAAATCAACGACCGATTGTCGGTAGGTGCAAAAATCAAGTTGCTCGGTGGCGGATTATATGCCAAAGCCAATGCCGAAAACCTCAGAATTTACATGTCGGACAACGAGTGGCGCATCACCGAACGCAGCAGGCTGATTGGTTCCAAAGGTTTCAATTATGAATTTGATGAAGACGGCAACCTCGACAATCTCGACATGAGCGGCTTCGGACTGGCTGGCTTCGGCTTAGGGCTTGACCTCGGCGGCGTGTACCGCATCACCGACGAAGCCACCGTTTCATTAGCTATTACCGACATAGGCTTCATTTCTTGGAACGACTGCTCAATTGCCGAAAACCGCAACGAAGAGTTTGTATATAACGGCTTCGACAACATAGGCGTTGAAGACAACCCCGATGGCAGCAACGACTTTGACGACGCTGCCGACGACATCAAAGACAGCTTGCAAGACCTTGTAAACTTCAAGGACGGCGGCAAGCAAGGCCACACCTCGTCGCTCTACACCACAATTCGTGCCGCTGGCGAATATGGGATATTGAACAACAAGATTTCTTTTGGCCTCCTTGCTTCGATACGTCTTGGCGCACCACGTGTGTGGGCCGAAGCCATGGTGACAGCCAACTTCCGCCCGGCATCATGGTTCAATGCCGCCATCAATGGTTCTTTCTCCAACGTAAGCCAATCGATGGGCTTCACACTCAATTTCCACCCTCGTGCTGTGAACTTCTTCATTGGAACCGACTATATTATTGCAAAATATAGCAAACAGGTAATACCTGTAAATGCTGCCAAGTTCAACCTTGCCATGGGGCTTAGCTTCAATATATGATGGAAATATTTGCTGCACCTTTGCAAGGTCTTACCGACCACATCTGGCGCAACACCCATTCCAGGGTTTTCGCCGGCTGCATATCACGTTACTATACCCCCTTTCTCCGTATCGAGAAAGGGGCATTTCGTAACAAAGACTTACGGGAAATAACACCCGCCAACAACACATGCCGCGCATTAGTGCCACAAGTCATCGCCTGCCCCATCGAGCAATTCACGCAACTCATCGATAAAGTTGCATCAATGGGCTACCACGAAATAGACATAAACATGGGTTGCCCGTTCGCTCCGATTGTCAAGCGGCATTGTGGCTCGGGCATCATACCCTACCCCGACGAAGTGGCTGCACTGCTCAACACCGCAAAAAAATATACAGGAATTAACTTTTCGATAAAAATGCGGCTTGGCATCGACAATCCCGATGAATGGCGAACCTTGATGCCCATCATTACCGATTTTGCACCTACGCACGTCACACTGCACCCTCGCACAGCCAAGCAACAATATAGCGGAGAATTACATTTGGCGCAATTCCACAACTTTTATACCGCAGCTACATTCCCTGTCGTGTATAATGGCGATATTACCACCAAAGCTGATATCGAAAGGATAGCCACTGAATACCCGCACCTACGAGCCGTAATGGTCGGACGCGGACTGCTGGCCAATCCTGCCATTAACACACCCAACCTTGACTCCTATAACGAAACACGACTATTAGCCCAACTGCACGACCAGCTATTTGGGCAATATCAATCGCAACTATGCGGCGATTCACACTTGCTGTCCAAGATGAAGTCGTTATGGGAATATTTCCTTGCTGGGCGTGGCAGCCGTAAAAGCCGCAAAAAAATCATAAAAAGCACGACGATTGAAAAATATCGTCTTGCGGTAGAAGAATTTTGGCCGTCACTTAACGACAGCACCACCGACCAATAATTTCTTGCCGCACACAATAAATGCGGCAGTAGCAACGGCACTCAACAATGCCATGAACGGGAAATTGCCATCTGATGGCACGCCACAAGTGTTGAGCCACTGCATCGATGCCACACCTTGATGCGACATACTGCCAAACACAACGGCAAGTGAATTGTTGAGTGCATGAGCTATTATTGGCAGCCACAACGACCCGCCCTTCCATGCCAAGTACCCAAAAAACGCGCCAAGCAGCATGCGTGGTATAAATCCGTAAAACTGGAAATGCAGCAAGCTGAAAATTATAGCAGTCACCCACACAGCCACATGACCATTGATGCCACGCAGCATGAATATGCGTTGTTGCGCCCCACGGAAAAACAATTCTTCACCCAATCCCGTTAACACTCCAGCCACGAGCACCGTCATAACAAGCATTCCCGCCGAGTCGGCTTTCATCAACTCATCGGTCACAGCCCTGGCAGCAGCTTCGGTACTTCGCAACCATTCCTCAATTGGCGAGTCGGGCAAGTCGATAGCCTCATTGAGATATACTATATAATTAAGTGCAGGCATCGACAACACCACCACACCTATCACGAAAAGCACTTGCCTCCACGACACCCTTGACGTCAACCCAAGGAATGATACAGGCTGCGCAGTTATAAAATAGGCCACTAAAAATGCCGGCAGCATAAATACACACACATTTTGTACCGCCGATGACACGAGTATAAACGCAACACGGTCACCTACAATACTGCCCAACCACATCGATATAGTAGCAGTAAACACCAGACACACTATAAAAGACCCCCACAAAAGCGTGATGCGCTTGCCGTATGATGCAAATTCCTTGCGGTATTCCATTCCTTCCATAATCATGAAACTTTTGCACAAAAGTAGTTAAATTGCACGAGAACCATGCCACAAAACAAAAATTAATGATTACCTTAGCCTTAACATACAAAAATCAATATAGATATGGGAAAAATAATGAGAATCTTAGTTGGAGCTTTGCTCGCCATGGCAATAATCCTGCCGGCAGCCGCACAAGAATTGCAGCAAGTGACTGGCATACCTGAAAATGAAACAAAAGAAGAACGCAAAGCTCGTGAGAAAAAGCTCGAAGAACTTCGCGATTCCATCGCGTTTGTCGAAGCCAAAATGGCCATCGACTCAAGCTACTTCGTAATAACCGCCGACCGCATCATGCTCGACAACCGCATAAACGTGATGGCTCCCGAGTCGAGCACCAATTTCATACTGGTACAAGGCGACAAAGCTATCGTCCAACTTGCCCTCAGCAAGGCACACCCCGGACTTAACGGACTTGGGGGCATAACGGTTGACGGCACAATTGGAGGCCGCAAGATAAAGACCACCAAAAAAGGCGATATTTATTACACTTTCAACGTGAACGGGACAGGAATATCGGCACAAGTCACCATCACGGTCTATAAAAACAGCAACCAATCAATGGTGTACATAAGTCCGAATTTCCACTCCAACACCCTCACCGTATATGGCCCACTAATTCCATACGACCACTACGGAACTCGAAACAATAAAATATTCAAGGGTCGTTCAATTCCATAAAGGCTGCCATACAAAAAGCCATTACGGGAAAAGACATAAAAAAGAAGACGCGCGTTGCATCATGTAGCCGCGTCTTTAATTGTTTTATGTCGAACCGATGCATCAACGCAGCGAATCGAGAAACTCGCGGCGCAATGCGGCATCTTCGACAAATGCCCCGGTATAATCCATTGTCACCGTAGTGCTGTCTTGCTTTTCCACTCCGCGCATTTTCATGCACAGATGCCCAGCTTCGCACACTACTATTACGCCCTTGCTCGACAATGTACGTGACAACAATGCACATATCTCGCCCGTGAGGCGTTCTTGCACTTGCAACCTATGGGCATACACATCGACAACCCGGGCAAGCTTGCTAAGTCCTACAATATAACCATCGGGAATGTAACCGATCGAAATGCGTCCGAAAAACGGTAGTATATGATGCTCGCATAGCGAATAAAATTCAATATCTTTTACCGTTACCACTTGCGAACCCGAATGTTCAAATATGGCCGAACCGATTATGCGCTCGGGGTCTTCGCCATAACCTCGTGTCACGTCCATTATAGCCTTTGCGGCTCTCATGGGTGTCTTTACCAAACCTTCACGATTGGGGTCTTCACCCACCAATTCTAAAATGCGGCGGTAACAAGCCGCCAATTCTTCTAATTTATCTTCGTCGTATTTATGCAATATCATTGCGCTTCGGTGTTAATTACGTCAATGACTATAATCATCTCGTTGGCATAGCCTGGGAACATTTCTTTCAATTCGGCAAGGCGAACCGATGCCTCGTCACGAGTGCGGAAGTCGCCCACCTTCAACCGCCACGATGGAGCATCATACGTGACATACGTGGCCATATCGGGAAATGCTTCCTTTATGTCGCGTTCTTTCGACAAAGCCTCCGACTTGGCTGTACGCTGGTTGCGATCCGAGAACACTTGCACGCGGTATCCCACTACATTTTTCTCAGCCTTGTGTTGGTTGCGTATAGCCACATTGGTACTGTCGCCATTGGCTGGGTTCAATCGAGCATTAAGCGCAGCTGGCTGGTGTACAACCACGCGGCCACTTGTGGCACGTTGCATGTGGTCGGCTATTGTTGTTTGCGCACTTGCCATCGAGCCACAGCCCAAGGCAACAATTAACGCAAATAATAAACGTCTATTCATAATCAGCTCCCCGATAATATTAAAAACTATAAGGGCGAGGAGTGCCGCCTTCGGGACAAATATCCCACACCTGCGGCTCCTCCTCTCCCTTTTTGCAAAATTGAATTTATCAATTAAAATGCTTTCACGATACCCATGAACGACTCTGCTTCAAGAGCTGCGCCACCAATAAGGCCGCCGTCAACATCGGGTTTTGCAAAAAGTTCCTTGGCATTGCTTGGCTTGCAGCTGCCACCATAAAGGATAGTGGTGTCTTCAGCAACTTGCTTGCCATATTTCTTCTCGATAAGGCCACGTATGAAAGCGTGGATTTCTTCGGCTTGGTCGGCTGTAGCAGTCTTGCCAGTACCGATAGCCCATACTGGTTCGTATGCCAAGATTATCTTGCCAAAATCTTCGGCCGAAAGACCAAATACCGATGCCAATTGAGCTTCTACGACTTCGTTCTGCTTGTTAGCTTCACGTTCTTCGAGTACTTCACCGATGCAGAAGATAACTTTAAGACCGTTTTCAAGAGCCAATTTCACCTTTTCGGCAAGGATTTCAACAGTTTCGTGGTAGTATGCACGACGTTCCGAGTGTCCAAGGATAACATATTGGGCACCAGTCGATGCAACCATAGCTGCCGACACTTCGCCAGTATATGCACCCTTTACCTTGTCGGCGCAGTTCTCGGCGCTCAAGCCCAATTTGTTGCTGTCAATAACGGCTGCAACAGCAGTAAGATGCGTGAAAGGCACGCCGATGATTACGTCGCAATTAGGAGTGAAACCTTTCAAAGCCTCGTTGACTTCAGTTGCAAGTTTTACGCCTTCAGGAACAGTAGTGTTCATCTTCCAGTTCCCAGCTACAATGTTCTTTCTCATAATTCTTTATTTTTAGAAAGTGTATGTTGTTGATTATGTTTATTTTTCTCCTGGCTCGTATGTGCCATCCATATCTGACTGCAAATTTACTTGTTTTTTCCGACTTTTCCTTACACGGTTCAAGCTAAATTTAACTACAATGTGTGTGCGATTGATTATAAGCACCAGCAACATAGCTGCAAGATATAGAGTTGTGACAAAATACAAGTAGTGATGTGGCGACCAGCCAAGCACTTCGGCGAAATCATCGGCCTGTGAAAGGCGGTCGATTGGAATCGACTGCAACGTGCGTTTCCACACTATTTTGCCATCACTGAGCAATACCGCTGCCGGATTGCCACGAGCCACCATCTTCAACTCGCTGTCGTCCATTATATACATTGGATATGCCGCCATCGACAAGTCGTTCCATTCGGCTATCTCACTGCGGCCATTCGATGTCAGTCCCACCACATCTATGCCATGCGCCATGCAGAAGTCGTAAGTTTCATTTATATGGTAAGTGAATGGTATCACCACGTCGCTCAGCGATGGGAATAGCAACAATAGTTGCTCACCTTTTCCCTTTACGACCCCATCGGCCACTTTATAATCTTCATCAAACACTGTTATGGGACGATAGACCGACGCATCGGCAACCTTTTCGTCATCTCCTCCACCATCCACAGGCACCCTATCGACAAAAGTCCATGTATCATCGGGAAGGCTATCAAGCACAAATCCTTGCTGCACGCCATCTTTCTCATACAGGAACAAGAAATCCTCGTCGGTGCCTCCATCATCGCCAGCAATTGCAGTCCCCACCGGGAATGGCCTGAAGTCGAGCAGCGGCTGGGTGAAATATCCTTCCCACGCTATAACCAACAAGTAAACAAACGTGAGCAGAGCCACTATCCACTGTACGGCAAAGCCATATATGTTTTTAACCCTGTTATTGTAGGCAACCAGATAAACCACAGCAAGTGTCAGTGGCACATTTTTCCAGAATGTGCCCCAGTTGGTCAGTGTGACGGCATCGCCAAAACAGCCACAGTCGCTCATCTCACCAGTCACCGCTATATACAGCGTCAACGGCAACATCACCGCCATCATCAGCAGCATGGCATACGGAGTAAACCGGCGGTAAATTCCCACCAACAAAAACACGCCCAATGCAAACTCTATGGCCGACACCGAAAACGCCATGAATGGCAGCAACCCGTCGTAACCAGCCAAACCAAACATGCTGGCATACTCGCCAAACTTGTAAATGCTGCCCCATGGATCAATACCCTTGGTAAAACCAGAGAAAAGAAACACGCCTCCCACTACCAGGCGCAACACGGCTACCACAGCAGGGCCCCATCTGCGGCCATACAACTTGCTACAGCTACTTTGCGTCATTGCATTCCCCATATTCGAGCTTTATCAATGCGAAAATCGAATAATTCACCATGTCCATGTAATTGGCATCTACACCTTCCGACACTATGGTCGTTCCATGATGATCTTCGATTTGTTTTGTCCGCTGTATCTTGGTAAGTATCAAATCGGTATAAGAATTAATACGCATATCTCGCCACGCCTCGTCATAATCGGCGTTTTTTTTGAGCATCAACTCTTTAGTCTTATCCATAAACTTGTCATACAATGCCACAGCCTGGTCGATACTTATATCAACCGTGCTGGCAAACCCCATGTCAAGCTGGATTAGACCTACGATGCCATAATTTACAATACCCACAAACTCGGGATAAACGCCCTCGCCCACCTGTGAAACTTTTTTTATCTCAAGGTTACGTATCCGCTTCGCCTTGATAAAAATTTGGTCGGTTATTGATTCAGGGCGCATTATTCGCCACGAAGCACCATAATCGTGCAATTTCTTTACGAACAAGTCCCTGCAAATCCCTATGATATGCTCAAACTGCCCCTTGGTATCGTTCATAAGCAACAAATGTGTGTAAATATATCGTGTAAGTGCCACAAATTTACAAAAATATTCCCGAAAGCCAAACACCACTTTTATCATCACATATATTTCATTAATTTTGCAAATTATTTGTAGGAACTCAACGCGACCGATTATGACCGACATTTGTTGCATAGGGCACATCACGCTCGACAAGATTATAACACCCACACACACCGCCTACCTCAACGGCGGAACTTCCTATTACATTTCACATGCGATATCAAAACTGCCACCACGTGCAAGTTACAAGCTGATTACATCGTTGGCCCCTGGCGAGATGGGGGCTGTAGATGAAATGCGCCAAAAAGGCATAGACGTGGAAGTAATTCCGAGCCGTGAAACTGTGTACTTCGAAAACAAATATGGCGAGAACATGAACAACCGCACACAACGTGTGCTGGCAAAAGCCGACCCATTCACCACCGACAAACTGCAAGATGTGCAAGCACGATTTATCCACTTGGGCAGCCTCCTTGCCGACGACTTCTCGCTCGATGTCATCAAGTACCTGCATGGACGAGGTATGCTGTCGGTCGATGCACAAGGCTTCCTCCGATATGTTGACGGCGTAAACGTGTATCCTTGCGATTGGGATTGGAAAATTGAAGCATTGAAATATACCGACATTCTTAAAGTCAACGAGTTTGAAATAGAATCGCTCACAGGACAGACCGACCCGCACCGTGCAGCCGAACAGCTTGCAAAGTGGGGCGTAAAAGAAGTGATGATGACATTCGGCAACTACGGCTCCATAATATTTGCCAATGGCAATTATTATGAAATACCAGCTTACACCCCTGCGGCACTCGTCGATGCCACAGGTTGCGGCGACACATACGCGGCCGGATACCTATACATGCGAAGCCTCGGTGCTGGATATGACGAAGCCGGCAGATTTGCTGCTGCAATGTCAACACTCAAGCTCGAAAAGACCGGCCCATTTGACCGAACTATCGACGACATACGTGCAATAATGAACAACAAATGAGAATATAACACACAAAACACACAATCACTTATGAAAATCAAGATTTTAGCTTTGGTTGCAACTATGCTTGCAACATTGGCTGCTTGCAGCAACGATGACGACCCGATGGTTGCTCGCTACCTCGACATCAAAAGGCAGTTGCCTATATATTATGAGTTGAACAGCAACAACACACTCATCGACACTGGCAGCAACACTGCCGATGAAGTGGTAGTACTAAACTCCACCGATGAAGTGCGCAATTACGTTGGCGACAACTTCCTGCAAGCCTACCCAGCCTATGGCGAAGTGGATTTCACACAATACTCTTTAATAGTGAAAACTTCGCCAAAATTCTCTTATATCATCAACACAAGCGAAAGTGATTTCTCAATCGTTTACAATCCTTACCGCAATTGTTGGCAACTTACCGAGGAAATATATGAACGCGGCACCATTAAAGACGACTGGTATGTGGAACGTGTGGCACTGGTAGTGGAAAAAATCGATAGTGATATACAAGTCACCATTTCATACAATATCCGCACATACCCTCAAGAAAGTTAGCACATACATTGCCAAAAATGCTCTACTGGAAAAATCCCAACTTCACCCACTAATCATGCGGGTGTGTCCGAATTAGATAAATAGGTGCACACAACTTACAAAATGTAAGTTGCAGTAATTGCATTATAATTTACCCCAAATTGGCCATTGAAAATCTTGGCAAAATGGATGTGATAGCGGCCAACTATTAGATTGGTTAATACAACTATAAGCCCCTCCGGGGCTGCACCATGCTTAACCGACTGGTGGAGTGAGCGACAGCGAACGCAACCTGCGGGAAGACAGTCATATACACTAAGCGGCTTCGGAGATGCCGCACTAAAATAGCAACAAAGTGCGGCATCTCCGAAGCTACTTAGTGTATATATCAGTTGTACTAATCTAATGGCTGTATTGTTATCACACCCATTTTGCCAAGATTTTCAATGGCCAATTTGGGGTAAATTATAATGCAATTACTGCAATCTACATTTTGTAAGCAGTGTACCCCTATATATCTAATTTGACACACCCTCCAACAGCCGTGGCTACAAATATAGTGGAAGCAATAACATTGAAGTTGTGACGTGGTATTATAGAAACTGCACTCATGTAGTCGGTACGAAATCGCCAAACGAGCTTGGGATATACGACATGAGTGGCAATGTGTGGGAATGGTGCCAGGACTGGTATGGTTCATATAGTAGTTCGTCGCAGCTTAATCCTACAGGCCCTAATAGTGGTTCAAACTGTGTACTCAGGGGCGGTAGCTGGGACGACGAAGCAAGGTTTTGTCGGGTATCGTATCGGGACTACGGCATCCCTGACTACCGCTGCATCAATATAGGCTTTCGCCTCGCCCTTTAACACAGCCACATTGACCGTAGAGCCGTCATATTATGGCGGCTCGTTACCGCCACAATACAATATGTTTCAATGGATTAACCATTGTAGCTGTTATCGAGCCGTCATATTATGGCGGCTCTACACCATCAGGGTGGATTGTTACATCGAGGGTGAGTGGGTTGCTATGGTAGGAAAAATGGGAATCTCAAGCAACAAAAAAAGCCCTTGAGGTTCCCATTAATGTTTTTAACATGGCGGTTACATGGTGGCATACGGGCCACGTTGCAAGACTGCCATGACAAGCCACGCTACCAAGAACGACAAAATGCTGAACACCACCACGTTCAATGCAATGTTACTCAACTTGCTTATACCGGCTGCATTGTCAGTGGCGTCTTCTGGCACTTCGGTCATTCGATTGACGGCACTTGTAAAAACAAATGCCGATATTACCCCTATTACCATAGAGATAACAATCCACAGCCATAGTTGGTTCATAATGCACTGCTAATTAAAAAGTTAAACAATATATGTGAGGCCGCTCAGCATTGGCATCTCTTGCCAAGCTATTCGTCATCTTCATCCATTATTTCGGTCATGCTCCGCATTTCACGATATTCGTTCCATTGTGGATCATGCTCGGCATATATCGTCAACGGCAACACCTCAAACTCCTCAAGGGCATGGTTGAAACGATATTGGAACGCCCGCAAGCTGCTCACGTAGAACACCCAGTTGCGCTCGCCACCACCAGTGTATATACCTGTCAGCACAGCCACTGCATCACGCGCAAACTCTTCCCGTAATGCTGCATCAACCCGCTCCATAAGCTTGGCGGTAGCGTCATCGGGCATTCCCCCGTTGCCATCGATAGCATATTTCCATGTCACCTCGACGCGATCATTGAATCGCCCCGATTCCATCACAGCATCCACCCCGGCACGGCCTGTAACCATCACCAGCGACCCGCCGTAGCCCTCGGCAGGTGCCGTCCACCATTCGTCGCCTATTTTTAGTCGTGTCATTGGTTCTATTATTTTTAGTGCAATATACAACATTTATCCCATATTCACAAACATAACTGCAAGATTTTTTACCCACTAAACACGCAACTTAGGTAAAATATGACCTACATATTTCAAAAATGTGCAATTATTATTGTACTTTTGCATTATGCAAATATTGTTGAACCAATTAACTAAATATATTGCAACGCAAATGGAAAAAGTAGATCACATCTTAGCCGAGAAATTATTGAACATAAGTGCGATAATCCTGCAACCCGACAACCCATTCACATGGGCATCGGGCTGGAATTCACCCATATATACCGATAATCGCAAGACTCTATCATATCCCGACATACGCAATTTCATCAAAGTGGAATTGTGCCGCATTATCCTTGAAAAATTCAGCAATGTTGATGTCATAGCCGGTGTTGCCACAGGAGCAATTGCCCAAGGCGCATTAGTGGCCGACACTCTCGGGCTGCCGTATGTTTATGTCCGTTCAAGCCCCAAAGACCATGGTCTTGAAAACCTCATTGAAGGGAACCTGAAAGCCGGGCAAAGGGTTGTAGTAATCGAAGACCTCATTTCGACAGGCGGCAGCAGCTTAAAGGCATGCGAAGCCATACGAAACGTAGGCTGCGAAGTGGTGGGAATGGCTGCTATATTCACATACGAATTCCCTGTATCGATAAAGAAATTCCGTGAAGCTGGCATCGAACTGCACACCATAAGCAACTACAGCGCAATGGTGGAAGTCGCATTAAAGACCAATTACATAAAGGAAAACGACGTAGAAACGCTCAAGGAATGGCGTCGCGACCCTGCCAACTGGACAGCACCAAAGTCGGTCGAAGAAACTTCAGTAGAATAACACACTTCACGCGCGACACGAATGGATACATACAAGAGCAATGAAGAAACCGTGTACTGCAACATCGACACGGTATATGCCAAATTGTCGAATCCCGAATGCTTCCGCACTCTTATAGAAAACGAGAATATCCCTGCTGATATGAAACAGCGCATGGCGGGTGTGGAATTTACAAGCGACTCTATTGCATTCAATGCCGACCCTGTGGGCAAGGTGGTGCTACAAATCGTTGAAAGGACCCAACCCACAAAGATTGCAATGGCTGCCACATCATTCCCGCTCCCATTCAGGGCTGAAATCAACCTCGAAAAGGTTGCCGACAATGAAACCAAGCTATTTGTGGAATTTAAAATAGAACTTAACATAATGCTTCGGGCTATGGCAGCAAAGCCATTAGGCGATGGCGTGAAAAAAATGGCACAAATGCTTGCCATGCTTCCCTACGACCGCCTGTAACCCCACGCATTTCCACAATATAGAAACCCTAAAAAGCCCTGGATAGCACATCTCATGACAACCAGGGCTTAATCATTGATTTATGATTCACTCGGCCGTCGTTTCAGCCTGGGTTGAATCTAATTTGTTTTTGCGATGCTTCAACACTTCGGCATCGATGTAGAACACCGTTTCTTCCGATAGATTGTTGATATGGTCGCCAGCACGCTCCAGCTTGCGGAACACTGCAGCCAATTCAAGGCACAACTTGATACTGTCGGGATGCTGACGTGCATACTCGGCAAGCACATCTATGGCCTCGCGATTAAGCACATCGAGCATATCGTCATCTTCAAACACCGACTTTGCCATAGTTATGTCTTGGCTCTGCAACGCATCATAAGTCGTGCGCAACATTTTCAATACCGCATCAAATGTTTCCTGCAATTTCAAGCGGGCAAACAGTTGCTTATGCTCTTCGCTCAACTCGGTGCGCACCACAAGCCGCGCAATGCTGTCGGCATAGTCGCCAATGCGCTCCAAGTTGTTATTTATCTTCAACATTGCCAGCGAAAAGCGCAAATCCACTGCCACGGGATTATAAAGGGCAATGAAATCCTCTATGTCGCTGTCAATCTTCAATTCAAATGCATTCACGCGACGTTCGCGAGCCACCACGCGATCCACAAGGTCGTAATCTACATTAAGCACAGCCTTGCAGGCATCGCTTAGTTGCTGGTAAACAAGCTTCCACATGCCGTTCACCTCATCGCGTATAGCTTGGAGTTCGTTTTCTACAAATTTTACCATTGTATGAATATTTTTTATAATTAACCGAAACGGCCAGTAATATAATTCTGCGTGGCCTCTTTCGATGGATGTGTGAATATCTTCTTGGTGTCGTCATACTCCACCATCTCGCCCAAGTAGAAAAATGCTGTCTTGTTGCTCACACGAGCTGCTTGCTGCATACTGTGCGTGACAATTATCACTGTCGTCTGCTCGCTCAACTCACATATCAACTCCTCGATTTTGGCTGTCGAGATTGGGTCGAGAGCCGATGCCGGCTCGTCCATAAGCAATACCGATGGCTCAACCGCCATGGCACGAGCTATGCACAGACGTTGCTGCTGCCCACCCGATAATGCATAGGCCGATTCCTTGAGTTTGTCCTTGACCTCATTCCACAATGCGGCACCTTTCAATGCCGACTCCACGCGTTCGGCAATGAAATTTTTGTCCTTGATGCCATTGACACGCAAACCGTAAGCCACATTTTCAAAAATGCTCTTTGGAAACGGGTTTGGACGCTGGAACACCATACCGACATTCTTGCGCAGACGATCCACATCGACCGACTTGTCATAAATGTTCTGGCCATCTATGATAATTTCGCCTGTAAGCCTAGCTCCCGGAATAAGGTCGTTCATGCGATTGAACAAGCGTAAGAACGTGGATTTACCGCACCCCGACGGGCCAATGAACGCTACGACTTGGTTGTTGGGGATAGTAATGTTGATACCCTTCAGCGCATGGAAATCGCCGTAGTAGAAGTCAACGTTTTTAGCTTCAATTTTATTCATATATGGGTGTTATTTCGATTTCAACTTATTTTCAAAATGCTTGCGTATGCCATTTGCAAGCAAATTCATTATCAACACTATCATTATCAGCACGAAAGCTGTGCCGTATGCAATGGGCAGCTGTGCCTCGATGTCAGTACCACTCGTTGCAACCACATACAAGTGATAGGGCAACGCCATGCACTGGTCGAAGATGCTCTCGGGCAGCCTTGGCAAGAAATAGGCCGCACAAGTGAAAAGTATTGGTGCCGTTTCGCCCGAAACACGTCCGAGCGACAAGATTAGCCCAGTGATGACACGCGGCATCGCCATCGGCAACAACACATGCCATATCGTCTGCGCCTTGGTTGCCCCCAATGCCAAACTGCCCTCACGGTAACTATTGGGTATATCCTTGAAAGCCTCCTCGGTAGTACGTATCACGATAGGCAACGCGAGCAGCCCCAACGTGAGCGACCCGGCAATTATGCTATCACCGAAGCCAAGGTAATTGACAAAGAATGCCATACCGAACAGACCAAATACAATAGATGGTATGCCGGCAAGATTGTTGGTCATCGTGCGAATAAACGCCACCACTTTGCCTTTGGGCGCATATTCGTTCATGTAAATACCGCTCATTACCCCGACTGGGAAAGCAAACACAGCACTGCCCACCATGAGCCAGAATGTTCCCACAATGGCTGGCATGATGCCACCGGCTGTCATTCCGTCGGTTGGTGGCATGGTGAGGAAATCCCAGTTTATCACACCTATACCCTTGATTATAATGAAACCAAGAATAAGGAAAAGGATTGCCACCACACTATAACTCAATATCCTGAATATGCCGAAAGCCACGCTTTGCACACCGTGTTTACGGCGATTATACGACTGATCAATTTCTATTGCCATGATACACAAGTTTTATCTTTTTAGACGATTACGTGCCGACACCAACTCGACACACGAGTTTATCACAAGCGTGATAAAGAACAATATCACACCCAACAAAAAGAGCGACTGGTAATGCGCTCCACCGGCAGGAGCTTCGCCAAGTTCGGCAGCAATAGTTGCTGGGATAGTGCGCAACGGCTCAAGTATGCTCGTGGGTATAACTGCGGCGTTACCCGTCACCATCAGCACTGCCATCGTTTCACCTATGGCACGACCTATGCCAAGCACCACGCCCGATGTTATGCCCGAAATTGAATATGGCACTACAACCTTGTATATCGTCTGCCACTGTGTGGCACCCAACGCAAGGCTCGCCTCGCGCATCGACCGAGGGCAATTGCGCATGGCATCCTCTGCCACAGTAATAATGGTTGGCAACGCCATAATGGCAAGCACAATACTCCCCGCAAGCCCCGATTCGCCGACAGGCAAGTTAAACGTGCTCTGCAACAACGGCACAATCACCGCCAAGCCGAAAAAGCCATACACTACCGACGGGATACCATTGAGCAGCTCTATGACAGGCTTGAGCATCTTGCTCACTCGTGGATTGGCCACCTCGGCAAGGTATATCGACACTGCCAAGCCAAAAGGCAAAGCAAACAATATGGCAAAAAAGCTAACCCAGATAGTACCACTAATCAACGGCAAGATACCGAAAATGGGCGAAGGTGTAGCTGTCGGATACCATTCTACACCCAGCAGAACATCGCCGACAGGAATAGTGTTGTCGTTGATGTAGTTCAACTCGGTGCGTCCCTCCACAAGGCTCTCAGGCACAAAAGCTACCATTCCTGCATTGCCACTCACCTGCTCCACTATCTTGTCGCCGGCAAACTGGTATTCATCGCCCAACTCGGCCTCGGTGTAGGTCTTGTCCAGATCTTCAAGGCGGAACACTGTTATTTTCTCATCGTTGCCGCCCACTTCGTTCCAGTTGGTGATTTCCTCATCAAATATATTTTTGATTTCAAGCGCACTGAGGTCTTTTACCTCGTTTTTCTTGTTCAGTGCAAGCACATATCCCTCTTCAATCACAGGCTGGCTGAACAAGCCTACAGCCTCGGCAAAAAGGAATGCTATTATCAGCACTATAACAACGCTCGTGACAAAACCGCTTACAGTGAAAATGCGCTTGGCTATTATATCAATCCATCTTTTCATATCCTATTTATCTCAAGTTTGGTTCATCGTGGAATAAATCCCATCTTCAACGTTTCGGCTTGCCCTTCGGGCGATTCAATATATTCAATAAACGGCATTACGGTTGCCTCGTTGGACTTATCGTAATAATAATACAATGGGCGCACCACTGGATAATCCTTCGACATGGCACTTTCCACCGATGGATATACATAGTTTTTCCCGCCATCGTATGAAACAGCCACTGCTTTAATCATCGGGTTAAGGTAGGCAAGACCCACATAGCCTATCGCCCCTCGCGTCTGGCTTACCGACTGAATTATCGCGCCAGTCGCTGGCATCGACAATACGCCGCTCATGTAATTCTTGTTATGCAGCACACTTTCTTTGAAAAATTCATACGTGCCCGACGATGTTTCACGTGAATAAACTATGATTTTGGCATCTTCGCCGCCCACCTCTTTCCAATTGGTGATTTTGCCACGGAATATAGCCTCAAGCTGTTCGCGGGTAAGCTGCCCTACAGGATTGGCTGGATTGACAATCACAGCAAGAGCATCGTATGCCACCACCACCTCGCATGGTTCATGCTTCGACTGCTTGAGCTTCATTTTTTCACTAAACTTGATGCGGCGCGATGCCATGGCGATGTCGGTCGTACCGTCGAGCAATGCCGAAATTCCCACACCGCTACCACCGCCCGTAACAGTGATTGTGGCATCAGGATGGCTGTTCATGTAAATCTCCGACAACGTTTGCGTCAATGGCAACACTGTGTCGCTCCCCTTTATGCGCTGCGCTTGCATTGTGCAATGCAATCCGCATAGTAAAGCGACCGACAAGATTATAATTCTATTCATTTCGCGTAACGTGTTGTGGTTTATTTTTTCACGTTGCAAAATTACGTTATCAGCACCATTCAGATATAACAAAGCTGTTACATGTGTGAAACAACCGTGTAACAATACAACACACGAAATATACGACCTGCACCCACGACATGAAAGTTCAACATGATGATATTCATCAGCCCATATAAAAACAGCAAGGGTCGCTCTCTGTTTGTGAAAGCGACCCTTGGGTAATATAATTCCACGAAATGTTACAGCAAATATTGCGAGCTGATTGAACGGTTCTCGTGTACGCGATTGATAGTGTCGGCAAAGAGTCCTGCTATGCTCAAAGTCGTCACCTTGGGGCAATCGCCACGGAACGGGATACTATTGGAGAATATCATTTCGCACAATGCGCTATCCATTACGCGCTGCGATGCAGGATCGCTCATGATTGCATGCGATGCAAGAGCACGCACCGAACGTGCACCATTCTCCTGCATGAGGTTGGCTGCACGACATATCGTGCCAGCTGTGTCAACCATGTCGTCAACCAATATAACGTCCTTGCCACGCACGTCACCTATGATAGTCATGTTTTCAACCACATTGGCTTTGATACGCTGTTTGTGGCACAACACCAATGGCGCATTAAGGTACTTGGCATAATTGTTAGCTCTTTTAGCTCCACCGACGTCAGGCGATGCTATGACCATGTTCTCAAGCTTGAGCGACTGGATATAAGGGATAAAGCATGACGAAGCATAAAGGTGGTCAACAGGCACGTTGAAGAAACCTTGAATTTGGTCGGCATGCAAATCCATAGTGATAAGACGGTTGATTCCGGCTGTGCTGAGAAGGTCGGCTACAAGTTTCGACGCGATCGACACGCGTGGTTTGTCCTTGCGGTCTTGACGAGCCCACCCAAAGTAAGGCACAACTGCAATAATCGACTTGGCCGAAGCTCGCTTTGCGGCGTCAACCATCAAGAGCAGTTCCATCAAGTTGTCGCTATTTGGGAATGTCGATTGGATAAGATAAACCTCGCAACCGCGAATCGACTCTTCAAACGACACTTCAAACTCACCGTCGGCAAAGTGCTGGATGTTCATTTGGCCTAACTCAACGCCCAGGTTTTGGCAGATTTCCTTGGCAAGGTACATAGAGTTAGTACCCGAGAAAACCTTGAATGGAGTTAAAGAATTCATAATTATGTTTAATAAAGGGCTTGTGAAAAACTGGTGCAAAGTTAATATTTATTTAGAAGCTGTCCCGTATTTCCTTCAAAAAAAATTTTTCAGAACTTGTTTAACTTATTACAGGCATACGCAAATGCTCACTTTTCATCTGTGGAACTTGGCAGCAACTTCCATATTACCGCCCCATTGGCTGGTATCTCGACAGGCACTGGCGAACCGATTGCCAAGCGGAAATCGCGTTTGCGGCCTCCAAGCAATTCGCTACCGTTATATTCTCCCTGCCTAAGGCGCAACGACGAGAATGCCAATGGCGGCACATCGATATTGATATTGCACGGTGCATTGTCGAAATTCACAGCAATAAGCAACACTTCATCGCCATACGTGCGCAAATAGGTGTATTGGCGATGCGGGTTCAAGTTACCGTAATTGACATACATCAAGTCAAAGAATTGCCCTTCACTGATAGCCTTTTCACGGTTGCACAACGACAATACACGGGCATAAGTATTGCGCAACTTTATTTCATACTGCGACAGATGCTCCTCGTTGCACTTGCCATGGTTGTACCAACGGCGCACCGTGGGAATGCTCCAGTAGTCAAATATCGACGTGCGCCCGTCACGACCGCTGAATCCCTCGGCATCTATGGCACGTTCGCCAAGCTCCTGGCCTGCATATATCATCATGGCACCACGGTTGATAGTTGCACACACTACCAACGACGGAAGCACAAGTGCGGCGTTGCCGGCATATTCCCACGAGGCAAAACGCTGCTCGTCGTGGTTTTCAAGGAAATTAAGCATGTGGTCGCTTATTCCGTCAACAGTCTGCCAGCAATTAGTGAGTGCCGCAGCCGATACATTGTGGCATTGTATGTTGCGCAACGTGTCATAAAGCGTCACCTTGTCATACAGATAGTCAAACTTGCCATTATATAAATAGTCGCGATACAATCCCACATCATAAATCTCGGCTATGAACACCGTATTGGGATATTTGTCTTTGACTTGCGGTATCGCCCACTTCCAAAACTGCACCGGCACCATGTGCACCATATCACAGCGGAAAGCATCGACACCCTTCGAAGCCCAGTAACGCAAGATGTGCAACATCTTGAACCATGTGTCGGGTATTGGGTCGAAATGCTCGCTATGGTCGCCATAGTCACGGCCATAATTGATTTTAATTGTTTCATACCAGTCGTTTCGGCCTGGGAACGCCGTGAAGCAGTCATTGCCCGTTGCCCTGGCTGGAAATTCTATGTAAGTATCCTTGCCCTCGCCCAGGAACACATCATGCGGCATAAACTGCTGGCGCGGTATGTAATAAAAGTTATTATTGGGAGCAAAGTGTTTGGTGCGGTCGTCGTCAGCCCCCAAATCCTCTATGCCCGCAGGTTTCACATCACTATGATATTGGCGCGACACATGGTTAGGCACAAAGTCGATAATCACTTTGAGCCCGGCACTATGTGTACGATGCACCAATGCCTCAAACTCGGCCATACGGTTCGGCACATCCACTGCCAGATCGGGGTCTATGTCATAATAATCCTTTATGGCGTATGGCGACCCTGCTATGCCTTTTACTATATTATGATTATCACGGGCAATGCCATACTGCGAGTAGTCTGTGGCAGTAGCATGCTCTATGATACCGGTGTACCACACATGAGTAACGCCGAGCGCACGTATCGAGTCAAGTACACGGCTGCTGATATCATTTAATTTGCCCACGCCATTCTGCTCGATTGTGCCATAGTGGACACATGTCGAACACTGGTTGGTAAACAAGCGGGGCAGCAACTGGTATATTACAGGCTTCATATTATGGTGTTATGCGTTGTTGTTATTGTTTTGAGTTGGTATGTCTTCTCCATATTTCTTGAATACGCCCATCGCTTCTACATATCCCGACTGGATTAATACTTTTTGTCGCTTTATGTCAAACATGTTCATCATTCCAATGCCTCGCAACTGTATCACTATGTCGCACAGGGCCACATCTTCATTGGCATTGCTGCGCCAAGCTATGTCATAAGTACGCGCGGCAATGTCGAGCAACGAATTTTTGTACTTTTTGCCTGGCAGTGGACTCACGTTCACCCCGACAAGCACATCGCACTTGTCACGAATTGCCCACGCTGGCAGGTTGCGCAACACGCCGCCATCGACGTATGTCACGCCACCTATCTTCACAGGCTTGAACACGACCGGCACACTGCACGATGCCATCACACAGTCGCTTATCGAACCCTCGTGGAAGGCAACAGGGCAACAATTGTCAAAATCAGTTGCACACACAATCGTTTCTATAGGCAATTCTTGTAGTTGGGCGTATGGTACGCGTTTCTTTAGGAATTCTTTTAACTTGGTCAACTTGAAGAAACCATTTTGCGGAATAGCCATCTCGGCAAAGTCACTCATCGTGGCCTCTTTGAACTCCTTGGCTATCGCGGCAGCCTTCATGCCCGACGCATACAACACGGCTGCGATGCTTCCCGCACTCACCCCGGCTATCACATCGGGACGAATGCCAAGCTCTTCCATCGCACGAAAAACACCCAAATGGGCAAATCCGCGTGCGCCGCCACCGCTCAAGGCCAAACCAATCCGTTTACCACGTAATCGCTCTATCTTGCAATCCATATTCCCCAAGAAAACACGAATGCACAAATATAGCAAATCTATGCTGCACTACAAAAAACATATACCCAATTTTTTTGCCCGCACAGCTCCTTACTCGTCACTTTCCGTGGAAAAGCTCGCGACTTCCATCAATCAAGCTCAGGGCTGGCTTCCTCGGCAGCCTGGGCTATCTCCTCCTCGCTCATTGTGAACACATGGTTCAACACTCCCACCGAAACCACTCGGCTCTCGCCATCGTATGGAATCCTGCCGACACTCAACACAAAATAGTTGTCAACTTGCAATTCATTATCAATCATAAACTCCAACACACTCGTGCCAATCATCGACTTGAATTTATCCCATCCCGAAACTTCACCATCATCACCACTTGGCGACAACAATGCAGCACTGAACCTGTCCTTTATAACAGTTACATGCGCCTCCTTGTCGGGGCAAGTCACAACACACACCACCGCAAGCAGCACCAACACCAATAACGTATAACCAAATGCCTTCATATCAAAATACATTTAAATAAAAATAATCACGCAAGCCACCTCAGGAACTTGCCCACAACAAAATTATACAAATTCTCCCACAACAACAGCAAAAAACACCCACAACTTCAAAACACACAACTGCCGCGGCAATGCCGATATCCGGCACCCCGCGGCAATTCGATAGCTATTTGAACAAAAATGCGACTCTTCGCTTTATTTAATCCAATTAGCCTTTATCAAATCTTCAAATTTCTTCTTGCCCAAACTACCCCCATATCTATTCCACCATGCGCTCGATGGGTGGGCAACGTGTGCAATCGTAATACCAGCGTATTCTTTACCTTTTCTTGCGCAATAAGCAGTAAATTCCACGTAAGCTTTTTTACTGAGGAATATTATCAAATCAGGTTTTATTTTGTCGATTATACCCGACAACGCAATCCCCGAAATCTCCCTGTCAATACTTTGCGGCCTAAAACCTTTGTTTTTCCCATCATTAAAAGCTGGGCGAAGAAAATAATTATAGAACGCAATTTCAGCAAGTTTTTCTTCATGCTCAATGCCAGCCTCCGACAATACTCTATCCATTATACCAAACACTTTGTTGAACGTGCGGTAGTCAATCCAATTGCCGACAGCCGTTTTCATCTCTTCAGGTATAAGTTTGTCAGTATCTGCCGTGTACCACTTATCAGCATCCTTAAATACACTAACAGTTTCGGGATAATCACCAAAATAATTACTTTCACCGACAAGTAGCATCTTCTTGTGCTTATTATCCTCACGCCAATAATGATCACCCACAGCAGGTATCAATTCAGGAAAACGTTCGAATATCCCTTCAGGCACAATCTCCTTTCCTAATCCATAATAGAATTCAGGTTGATTTGAGTTATAATCCATATTATCAATTTTATATAATGACGCACAAAACCAACATGGCAATTGCCCTACTTAAGTAACCACTTTGCTACAAAAGAATGCTAAAGGAAAATACGGAATACACTTCACGCAAGGCAATGCCATGCTAACAAAATTATGCTTTTATCATTTTAAGAGATAAAGGCATAAGCATTTCCACTCAGTAACCTTGCTTTACCACCAAATAAAGCGGCAGCATTTTGTAAATCACGTGAATTTGAATAGGTTTGAACATTTCCATTCGGAAAATACAATGTGTACATAATGATGATTTTTGCCCTTGCGCTCACGGGGCTTGGCTTTTTCCGGCTGTGTAGTTATTCAATGGTAGCAGACAACGAGAAAAGGACACAGCTTACACTCTTCCCGCGTCTGCTTGGCTAAGCCTATGGAAAATACCACCCATTGAGTCAAATAAGGGAAAGTAGCCTGTACACTTCGGTGAAGTATATAGAACACACTTCGCCTGATTATCGCGAACCCCTTAGTTGAATTTTCCAGATTTAACCAAGTTTCAATAATCGGCTTGCAAATTATGCAATATGTCGTTTTGCGCCAGTTTGCTATTCGCAAACATCTATTCACACGTATCTTTGCTATCGCAAATATGCTAAATGCCCATGAATATGCAAACTCCGAGCTGCCGCACATTTAATACATATCTTTCAAGTTATGTACAAAGTTAGTGTCACACTGTGCAACACAACGGCACAACTATGAAGAAAGTACCACAGCAATTAGGCAGTTATTTTGTTTATCCAATATCTAACACGTTCAGCCACCGTATCTGCATCATTAGTCTGTACCGTTTCCAACAGCACATAACCATTTGGCACTGTTATTTTATCCGCACAACCGATACGTTTCAATATTTTCTCAAGTAGTGCATCATCGTTTTTACGATTGCCGAGCCGTATTAATACCTTTCCGCTATCACCATCTTCGTATATATCAATGTATGGAACACCATCTTCCTCAGAATGCCATTCACAAGCAAGCATGCTCCAATACCACACAAACAAATACCAGCCTTCGTGATTTCCTACCTTATCCTTCAATATAACAGTATTATGATGCTTGTTCAAACAATCCTTTAAATTATCAACCAAGCCAATGACATACTGCTGCATCTCCCTGTTAGAATAAAGTGTTTCAACAAATTTCGCGAGTTCTGTACGGCAATATGGTTCAGCCAAATACTGCCACCATATACCTCCTACACGTCGTCCACCTTTTTCCCATTTCAATGGTTTCGAGAAATCAGCATCATTTTTCGTATATAATGCCCTGACGCGATAAGCACCTTTATAACATTCCACAATGACTGCACCAGGATCTCCATTCTGCTTAAACATGGCAAACCATTGTTGCGATTCCGACATGCCATCTACACGCCAACCCTCGGCAGTCCATCGAGCAACGGCATTATCCCACAACTCTTTATCCGCTGTGACCTTTGTTTCTTGATCTATGCTATGGTTAGCCTCTTCAACTTCTATATTTTCTTGATACTTTGTACATTGATAATCCTTGATAGGTAATGAAAGAACATTTAAATCAACCGACAAACGCTGAGGTTCTTCATTTTTATCAATATCAGGGCTTTTTGCATTCCTGTATGCTTCCGAGAAATTCTCAAGAGTCTTCTGCTTATAATCGCTATCAAACTTAAAATCATCGCCATACAAATCTTTCCTAAACGCCTCGACAATGCAAAAAAGGTTGTCAAGTAATGGGTCTGGCGAATTACTTTTATACATGTTACTCTCCTTGCTTTCCTCATCAGGACAAATATAACCTATCAATCTTCGCACAGCAGTACTTACCGTGGCAATATATTGCGAATCACAGTGCATTGCCACATACGAAGTTTGAAATTCCAATAGCATCTTTTCTTCGTCCGAAAGGCTACGATCTTTGACCACCTCACACAAAGTATGAAGATATTCCTGATAGATTTTTAACTTCTCCTCAAAAATCTTTGCAGCCCTCTCTCGTTCTATATCAGTATCACTCTGCCCTCTTAACAAAATCATGGTAATGATGGCAGTAATGATAACACCCAACACTGCAGCAAACATCTCATACCACAATTCTTTTCCCGTGAACAATCGCAAATAAACGGCAAAAAAACATGCTAAAAATATAAGAGCCGCCGTAACAATAATAATTTTTCTTTGAGATAGTTTCATATTGATCAATTTTATTCGACTACGCATATCTTTTTATTGAATCCCCCACTTCAATGTCAATCTTTTTAAAAGCACCTACAATAGTAAGGTCAGGGTATTTCTCAAAAAATTCATCATTCCGCAAGACTAAAACATCATTTGACCACTTGCGTAATTCTACCAAAGCATCATTGGCCCGTTCTTCCCGTTTTTTCCCTTCAAATGCGAAAGGCATCGTTGCAATACAAGTTACTGGCACACCAGCCTTCACAGCCTTACTAACAACACGTGGAGCATAATGCGAACCTGTAAAACCACCCAAACATACTACAACGACAATCCTCTTTACATCAGGCTTGAATAACTTTTCTATTTCGGCATCATCTGATAATAAAAGAGTACATGAAGCTTTAGCGTCCACTGGATTAAACAAGACAAATTCAAACGTTTCGGGCAATTGCGCTCGCAATGAATCTGCCACGTTACAACCGCCATTACCAATAGCAATAATGAGCGTTTTCATACTTTTAATTTTGCCCTCGCGCTCACGGGGCTTGGCTTTTTCCGGCTGTGTAGTTATTCAATGGTAGCAGACAACAAGAAAAGGACACAGCTTACACTCTTCCCGCATCTGCTTGGTTAGGCTCTGGAAACGCCCGTGGAGTTCGAATAAGGGAAAGCAGCCCGTGCCCTTCGATGAAGGATACAGAACACGCTTCGCCTGATTATCGCGAACTCCTTAGTTGAATTTTCCAGATTTAACCAAGTTTCAATAATCGGCTTGCAAGTTATGCAATATGTCGTTTTGCGCCAGTTTGCTATTCGCAAACATCTATTCGCACGTATCTTTGCTATCGCAAATATGCTAAATGCCCATGAATATGCAAACTCCGAGCTGCAAAAAAACCACGAGCCACCGCCCCTTTTAACCCAAAACTAATGACCGCTTAGGATTTTAATACATATCTTTCAAGTCATGCACAAAATTAACACCGCCCTATGCCACACCACAGCACACCCTCCAAAAATTTCATCATAACGTACCCACATTGATTTTCCACTACCCTCGCATGTAGAGCCGTCATACCATGGCGGCTCGGTGACGGCAACAATGCGGTCGTCCACAGGCATTTGACAGTGGGCGGTGGCGAGCCGCCATGGTATGGCGGCTATACATGCGGGGTGTATTTTGGCGCAAAAAAGTGAAGCCCGGGCGGCGATTGCTCGCTGTCCGGGCTTCCCCTCATGGGGCGGTGACCTACTCTCCCGCTTCCGCAGTACCATCGGCGCGGCGTGGCTTAACTTCTCTGTTCGGGATGGGA
>DVKC01000029.1 GCA_018716295.1 Candidatus Avimuribaculum pullicola | reverse complement strand
CTGCTGCAACTGTCATGTCGGCAGCAAGAGATATTCAAGTGCAAATATGCCAGTGACATCTTCCCCGAATATTACGTGTTGAAAGTCAACGACTTCAACAAGGTCGCGAAAACCCCTCTCGACGAGTGGATGAGTTTCTTGAAGACAGGCAGGATAGAAGCCACCGCCACGGCGCAGGGTTTGCCCGAGGCCCGCGAACGGCTGCGCGTAGATGCGATGCCCGAAGCCGAACGGCGGGCATACATACGCGGTGTCGAAGCCGAGGTTTACCAACGAAGTGTACTATTCTCAAGCTGGGACGACGGTCGCCAAGAGGGCTTGAAAGAAGGCCTGAAAGAGGGTATTGAAACAGGTCGCGCCGAGGAGAAACGCAAAATAGCTGCCGACATGAAAGCATCGGGAATGGAATTTGGCACTATTGCTAAATTCACGGGATTATCTGTGACGGAGATAGAGCAGTTGTGACAGCTGGCTGGGTAAGCACGGGGTGGCAAAATTTGCTATTGCGCTTGGCGTGCACTATCTTTGCAGACCAAAATACAGTTAATCGAAGTAAAATAATGGTAACACAAGAACAAGTAAAAGAGACACAAGAACGCAAGAATGCGTTGAGGAGGTATCTTTGACATCGACAATAAACGTGTCGAAGTAGAAGAAGAGGAGTTGCGCACCCATGTGCCTGATTTCTGGGAAGACCGCAAGGCTGCAGAAGCACAAATGCGCAAAGTGAAAATGCTGCATTACTGGATCGATAACTATGTCGAGGTAGAAAATGCAGTAGAAGAATTGGAAATTGCTCTGGAATTTTTCAAGGAAGAGGGTATCACAGAAGCCGAACTTGATGAGATATATGCCCGCACAATAGACAAAATCGAGAAACTTGAGCTACGCAACATGTTGCGTCAAGAAGAGGACAAGCTCGGTGCGGTGCTTAAAATCAACTCTGGCGCAGGTGGCACCGAGGCGCAAGACTGGGCAGAGATGCTCATGCGCTTGTATCTGCGTTGGTGCGAGCGGCATGGCTACAAGACCACGATTTCGCAATTGCTCGAAGGTGACGATGCCGGCATAAAGTCGGTAACAATTAAAATCGAGGGTGATTTTGCCTACGGCTACCTTAAGAGCGAGAACGGAGTGCACCGCTTGGTGCGCGTGTCGCCATATAATGCTCAGGGCAAGCGCATGACATCGTTCACATCGGTGTTTGTCACGCCGCTTGTCGATGATTCGATCGAAATTGTTGTTGAACCTGCGCGTATGTCGTGGGACACATTCCGCAGCGGTGGCGCAGGTGGCCAGAATGTCAACAAGGTGGAGTCGGGTGTACGTTTGCGTTACCAGTACAAAGACCCTTATACTGGCGAAGAGGAAGAAATATTGATAGAAAACACCGAAACGCGCGACCAGCCAAAGAACAAGGAGAATGCGTTGCGGCAGTTAAAGTCGATACTCTATGAGAAAGAGCTGCAACATCGCCGTGCCGAGCAGCGCAAGGTTGAAGACAGCAAAATGAAAATCGAATGGGGGTCGCAGATACGTAGCTACGTCTTTGACGACCGCCGTGTGAAAGATCACCGCACGGGTTACCAGACATCGGATGTCAATGCTGTGATGGATGGCGAAATCGATGGGTTCATAAAGGCCTATTTGATGGAGTTCGGTGGGAAAAATTGATGATATATTTCCATTAGTTTGAAAGAATGGCAGATAAACTGACTATAGTGAAGGTCGGGGGCAAAATAGTGGAAGCTCCCGACACGCTTGCTCGCTTGCTTGCCGACTTTGCCGCTATCCCGGGCAAGAAGTTGCTGGTGCATGGCGGTGGCAGGTCGGCCACGCAACTTGCTTCGCGTCTGGGCGTGGAAACGGTGATGGTGGAAGGTCGCCGAGTGACCGATGACGCCATGCTCGAAGTGGTGACAATGGTATATGGCGGCTTGGTCAATAAGCGCATTGTCGCCGGGCTTCAAGCCTCGGGCATAAACGCCATAGGGCTTACTGGTGCCGATATGGATGTGATACGCAGCGTAAAGCGGCCTGTGAAAGATATCGACTATGGTTGGGTGGGCGACGTGAGCCGTGTTGACGGTGATGCGTTGGCTCGGATTATCGACAGTGGCGTGGTGCCAGTGATTGCACCGCTCACACACGATGGCCATGGTCACATACTTAACACCAATGCCGACACGATGGCTGGTGCTACGGCTTGTGCCTTAGCTCGCCATTACGAGGTGAGGCTTGTATTCTGTTTTGAGAAAGAGGGAGTTCTACTCGACGAGAACGACGATAGCACCGTGATTGGCAGCCTCGACCGTGTGAGGTATGCCGACCTCAAGTCGAAAGGGATAATCGTTGGCGGCATGATACCCAAGCTTGACAATGCTTTTGCCACAATCGATGCCGGTGTTGCCGAAGTGGTGATAACCAAGGCCTCAAACTTGGTGGATATGTCGCGTGGAACGCATTTGTTTTAAAACGAATAAAAAAATATGTTTGAAAAAGGGACGCGAGGCAATACCTTGCATGGTATTCTGCTTATCGCATTGTTTTCGTTTGCGGCATTTTATATTGCCGACATACCGTTTGTTAAAAGCCTGTCGTTAAGTCCGCTCATCATAGGCATCATATTGGGAATGCTCTATGCCAACAGTTTGCGCAACCGTCTGCCCGAAACATGGGTGCCAGGGATAAAATTTTGCACCAAGCAGGTGTTGCGCACGGGCATTGTGCTATATGGGTTTCGCCTGACGCTTGCCGATGTGGCTGCCGTTGGGCTTCCTGCAATCACGGTTGATGCCATTATCGTGACGGGAACGTTGCTGATAGGATATGCGTTAGGCAAACTGTTGAAAATGGATAGTGACACGGCTATAATGACCTCGACAGGCAGTGCGATATGTGGCGCAGCTGCCGTGCTGGGAGCCGAGCCAGTGGTGAAGTGCGAAGGGCACAAGACGGCTATTGCCGTATCTACTGTGGTGATATTCGGCACGATAGCCATGTTCTTATATCCCATCATGTATCGTACAGGATTGCTTGACGGCCTTACCGACCAGCAAGTGGCCATTTATACTGGCAGTACGTTGCACGAGGTGGCGCATGTGGCAGGTGCTGGCAATGCCATGGATCCTACCGATGCGCTTGGCATAGCTGGGACAGCCACCATTACCAAGATGATACGTGTGATGATGCTTGCTCCGGTGTTGATAATCATGGGCTTGGTGCTTGCACGCACTCGCCGCAATTCTCAGCAGGGTGGTGGCAAGAGCAAGATTGCCATTCCATGGTTTGCCTTTTGGTTTTTGATAATAATCGGGTTTAACTCGCTGTTGCAATATATGTGCGGCGTTGACACCGTTAAGGAGATACCGCTCAATGGCGCGATTGAGTATATCGATACATTTATGCTCACAATGGCGATGACGGCACTTGGTACCGACACCAATATACAGAAGTTCAAGCAAGCTGGGGCCAAGCCGTTCTATTTGGCCGGACTGCTGTTTGTGTGGCTTGTCGGTGGCGGTTATTTGCTTGTCAAGTATATTGTCCCGCTATTTGCGTGACGGGCGTTAGTATCTTGTAGAGATATAATAAAAGAGGGTGTGCTTATCACAAATTTGGCACACTCTCTTTTTGTTGTGGTTGTGTGAGCGGTTTATGCTGTGGGGGATTGACTGCGGTATTCGGTGGGGGTGTAACCCACGTTTTTCTTGAATATGCGGTTGAAATGTTGGGAGTATTGGAAACCTAAGTCGTAGGCTATTTCGCTCACAGTCTTGTCGGTGCCGAGTATCATTTCTTTTGCTATGTCGATAATCTTGTTTTGTATGTACTCTTGCGCTGTCTTGCCGGTTTCTTTCTTGATAAGGTCGCCGAAGTAGTTGGGCGACAAGCACACTTTGTCGGCAAAATAGCGCACAGTTGGCAGTCCCTCTTCCTGTGGCATACCATTGGTGAAATATTCGTCAAGCAGGGCCTCGAAGCGCGACAGTACATCGTGGTTGGCACGTGTGCGGGTTTCAAATTGGCGTTCATAGAAGCGCATGCAGTAGTCGAGCAGCAACTCTATGTTTCGTGCCACCAATTTGTGGCTGTGCTTGTCGATAGGGTGTGTAAGCTCGGCTCGTATTTTGGCCATGCAGTCGGTGAAGATGCTGCGTTCGTCGTCCGACAGGTGCAGGGCCTCGGTCGATTCGTATGAGAAGAAAGTGTATTGTTTTATGTCTTTTCCGAGCGATGTGCCTTTGATAAAATCGGGGTGGAACATTATTCCCAATGCCGATGGTGTGTGGTCTTCGGCCATTTCCACTTCGGCTATTTGGCCCGGGGCGAAGCTCACTACGGTGCCCTCGTCGTAGTCATACACTTGGCGGCCATAGCGTATGTCGCCGCAACGAGTGTCTTTCAAGTATAGTGCGTATATGCCATAGTTGACCTTGAAATGGTTGGGCAACTGTGTGGCATCGCGCAGGTTTACCACGTTGACCAATGGGTGCAGCGTTTCTATGCCGAACAGCCGGCTGTAGTCGTCAACGTTGTTGAGTTTGATTACATTGTCCATAGCTTTGTAGAGGTTAGTGAGTTGCGCAAAGTTACGAAAAAAATCACATAATAGTAATTACATTTACGTTGTAGAGCCGTCATATCATGGCGGCTCGATGACAGCTCGAATGTGACCGTAACGTGTTGTAAATGTGGTGGTAACGAGGATGTATCAAAATTGCAAATACATTTACATTGTAGTAGAGCCGTCATATCATGGCGGCTCGATGACAGCTCGAGTGTGGCCGTAACGTGCTGTAAATGTGACAGTAACGAGCCGCCATGGCATGACGGCTCTACACAATTGTCGGTCTGTAATGCTGATTGTTTCAGGCATCGCTATTTCGACACATCCTCCTACGAGATAGGTCGCCTTTTTTTGCATACTCTAATTTTAATGAAGGACGGCTAAAAGTGGTATTTTGCCACTGTTGTTCGATTCTTATTTGCAAAAAATTAGAAAAATATAGTAAATGAAAGAAAATTTACTATCTTTGCGATGTGTAATAAAAAGTGCATACACCTTGTGGAGCAAGGTTTTGATGCCTATTATTGGTGTACCGTTGCCTATATTTCGGCATAAAATGCCGAAGTGTCGTTTAAAATGCGTAGCAGCCACTTCTATTAGCCGTTATTTAGGCAATGGGTATGTCGGGGAAAGCTAATTAAGCATAGACATTATTATATAAATCTAAAACATCTAAAAAACAGAGAATTTATGAAAAGAATGTTTTACTCATTGTTGTGCTTGGTTGTGGCACTGTTCACTACCACGGCATACGCGCAAGGTAGTGGCGGAACGCAGACGCTTCCCTACACCGCCTATTTTACCGACGGACAGGGCGATTGGACTACACTTGCCAACAACGAAGGCACTCCAAACTGGGAGTTTGGCACAAATGGTGCATATTTTACTAACTGGAATGGCACGACAGCCAGCGACGACTATTTGATTTCGCCGTATTTTGCTTTTGAGGCTGGCAAGACCTATGAAGTCGAAGCCTCTTTCCACCGCAATACTTACGGAGATGGACTTGCTTGCAGCGTGGTCTATGGAATGGGGGATGATGCGACTGCATTTGCTGTGGCTGGCGACCTTGATATAGTAGCCGGCGAAACTACGTCGGTGCAATTTACTGTTACCGATGGTGGCAATTACCGTGTAGCCCTGCATAACACGAGTATGGGATATTCGGGTGGCTGCTACATTCCTTCGCTCACCGTGCGTGAAGTGGAGAACACTGGTGGTGGCGACGAGCCTTCGGGAGAATCTTTTTATCAGATTAACTGGGTCGATGGCTCGATTACTGATTTGGGCGGCTGGAGCGCATACAGCGTTGCCGGCGAATCGGAGTTTGTTTACAATGCCATGCCCGAATATGAAGTTTGGTTTGGCGCATCGTGTGCCGGAACAGTTGGAGGCGTTCCGTGCGAGATTGACGACTACCTGATTTCGCCAGTATTGCCGTTCGAGGCAGGGAAGACCTACAAGATAACGGTTGCATTGATGTATAATATGTGCCAAGATATAGATGTGATGCATGGCAACAGTCTTGACGATACTGGTTGGACATCCATTGGCAAATTGCCCGATTGCTCGCAGGAGGCTGTAAACGAGATGACCTTTACGGCCACTGGGGCAGAACGCATTGCGTTCCATGCCGTTGCAGCAGCTAACGTGGGCGATTGTGCATTTGCATCTGTCACCATCGAGGAAACTGCTGGTGGCAGCGTGGAGGAACCTGCGCTGACTGTGCCTTATAGCAAGAACTTCGATGAAACTGGCAATATGGACGGCTGGACTACCGAAGATGCCAATGGCGACGGTGCCACATGGACGTTCTTTGGCGAGGGTTCGGGTGTAATGATTCAGAATTGGACGGGTAGCAATGACGACTACTTCATCTCGCCGGCCTTTGCGCTCGAAGCCGGCCAGTCCTATAAAGTGACCGTGCTCTCAAATTGCCAGATGAATCCCGAGGCTATGGAAGTATATGCTGGCACGGGCAGTGATGTGTCGGCATATACGCAGATAGGCACATTGACGGCTCAAATGGGCGAGAACACTGATGAAATAACATTCACGCCCTCCACGGCAGGCAACTATAAGATTGCATTCCGCAACAACTTTGATATGTTCACCATGATTTCACTCCATTCGGTAGCAATAGATGTGGCTGGAGGAGTAGAACCTGGTGGCGCACTTGTTGACAAGGATTTCACCACCGACACCGACATCACCGACTGGACTGTGATTGACACCAACCGTGACGGCGAATGGCACTTCGAGGACGGCATAAGTGGCATTACGTTGACACGCTCGCGCGGTAACGACCAGGACGACTGGCTCATATCGCCGGCAATGGCACTTGAGAGCGGCAAAAGCTACATCGTGAGCTACTCGATTGCAGCACAAGGCAATGCCGACCCCGAAACAGTGGCTACAGCTTACGGAACAGCTGCCACTGCCGAGGCAATGACAACTGCAATAGGCAGCGAGAGCATCGCAGCTGGCGAAACTGTTACCCGATATTACCGCATCACTCCTGCCACGAGCGGCAATTACTACTTGGGCTTCCATGCAACTTCGCCATCTTCGGCAGGCGGCAACATAAGCATATTGAACGTGAAAGTTGCCGAGAGTGCCGGCGTTATCCCGGTTGCTCCTACCGGCTTTGCAGCGCAATCTGACATTCAAGCAGGTGAAGTGACGCTGACGTGGACCAACCCGTCAATCGACACCGAGAGCATTGCCCTCACTGGCACTGTGATGACACGCATCGTGCGCAACGGTGTTACAGTGACCGACGTTGAAGGACAAACTGGTGCAGCGATGAGCTACGTTGACACCCCCGAACCATTCGAGGGCGAAGCTACCTACCAAATCATGTCGTATGTCACAGCCGACAAAATTGGCGAAGCTGCCAAGGTGACAATCAACCTTGAAGACTTCCAAGGTGAAGCCCACGAGCTTTACAGCTGGGGCGGAACGTATGGCGGCACTTTCACTACCGACTGGACAGTCATCAATGCCAATGGCGGCAACACGTGGACGAGCGTGCTTTATAATGATTCATGGCAAATCAATCGTGACAATCCGAGCGACGACTGGCTCATCTCGCCGGCAGTCAGCTTGACGGCAAACCGCCGCTATGTGATTGAGATAGAGGTGAGGAGTGGAATTAATAATCCGGCAACCATCGAGCTATATACTGGTCGTGGCAACACCGTCAATGACATGGACAACCTTGTGCAGACTTTCACTTGCGAGGGTAATGGAGCATTGGTTTATACCACCGACCAATTTGGCATCGACGAGGATGGCGAATACTACCTTGGAGTACGTGCGACCAGCATCGCCTCGCAGACAGCTTTGTTGAGATACACCATCTATTATTACGAAAATACTACCGGTCCTGAAGAATTGCCTTACACCGAGGCATTCGACGACAGCTCGCTCAGCGGCTGGAGCTTGCCAGCTGGCAGCACGTTTGCAGTGACCGACGGCGCATTGGCCTCGACGGGCAACGGTGCAGAGCGCAACGAAACCATCTTCTCGCCGCTCATCGAGTTCAAGGCCGGTTATACCTACGAAGTGACATTCGACTATGCCTTCAATGGCGCAGCCGAGAGTGCATTGGCATTCTACATGGCTGGTGGACATAGCGCAACCGAGCTTATTGCCGACAGCCGTACCGAGCTGAGTGCCGATGGCACGCAATGCCGCTACATGTTCACCCCGGCAACCGACGGCACATATTGCGCCGCATGGCAGCTCACAGCCGGAGCCGACGACGATGCTACGGCACAGATTGACAACCTTGCAATAGGTGTGAACATATACACCACAATGCCTTATAGCGAAGACTTCAATGCGTATGAGGCTGGCGAACTTCCGTTTGGCTACGTCGGCTTGACTACCTTTGCGGAAAATGATGGCAACATTGCCGCCGAGTTTTCGAGCAATGGCGGACGCACGCCGTGGTTTATCTGCGACTCGCCTAACGACACCTACACCGCTACGCTGCGTTACAAGAAGAGCGACTACAGCGGCTGGGTAATTCTTACAGTTGACGAAAATGGCGATGAAGAAGAAATAACCTCGTTCGAAGGCGACGCATCGACCGACTGGATAGAAGCATCGTTTACCTTGTCAGCAAATACATTGGCTGAGCCTCATAACTTCTACTTGATGTTTGAAACATTCGGCGAAGGTACGCTGCAAATCGACGACTTCGTCATAACCCGTAACGAACGTGCAATAGTGGCAGCAGCCCCGACCAACTTCCGCGTGTATTTAGATAAAATGGTGGTTTGGGAATACCCGACTACCGATGCCGACGGAAACCCGCTTGAATCGACGGCGCAAGTGACCGTGACCATGTATGACGGTGACCAAGTTATAGCCACCCAGACTGGCGAACCTGGCGCACAGGGTATAATAGAAAGAGCCGATATTAGCGATGAGTGGACTAACGACACCAAGTTGATGCGTGCCGTGTCGTCGATAGGCGATGCAACGGGCGGTGCAGCCACATGGATTTTGAGGATGAACGACGACCAGACATGGTCGTATAACGGCAATATCGCACAAATTGCATCGTTCGGCTTCACGGGCGACGATGCTTGGACTAACGACGGTTGGACTATCGCCGATGGCGAAGCTGTGGCAACGACTGGCACTCCGGTGCTTACCTCGCCGAGCTTTGACCTTGCCGAAGGCCAGCTCTATCTTGTACGCTACTATATTGCCACCGATGCCGATGCTGCAGCCGACTTCACAGTGGCTGTGGACGACATGCAGCAGGTGTTCACTGGCGCTTATATAGGTAAGAACACGTATGACTGGAGCATCTTGGACCCGAACGACCCGAATTACCGCTTGGGCAAATACATGTATATCGACTTCTTGCTGCCGCGCATCGAAGTAGCTGGTACGTATAACGTTGAGATTTCGGCAAGCAACATAGGTTCCCGCATATCGGTTGAAACAGTCGAGGTATATGAAGTGCGCGAGTATGAGGCCGAGTGCGCTGTTCCATACTCTAACGACTTCGACGACCTGGCAGTGGAAAGTGGCACAATAGAGCCAAATTGGACTCGTCCGTTTAACACCAATCCGTGGAGAATCGACGAAATGGCCAACTATGGCGAGGGCTTGACAGCAGCTTCGGGCACACGTGCGTTGATTGCTCCTTCGACTTCCGAACTTGCATCGACTTCTCCGCTCGATTATATTTATACGCCATATTTCATAATCGAGGAAGACAAGGATTATGTTGTAGAATTTGATTATTATATGCCTTCGGCTGATACCGGTCTGGCATTTGTTTGGGCATTGGCTCCGACATATACCGAAGGCGAATATGCCATAATCGAAGAATTGCAACAAGCCACCGAATGGACTCGTTATGAGTTGTCTGAAGCTTTCAGTGGTTCGGGTTCGTTGGTATTCGGTTTCGTGTCTTATGCAACCGAAGTGCGCGACATGATTACTGCAATCGACAACTTCAAGATTTATGAGTACGACCCAGTGTCGGCTGCGGCTGTCGAAGCCAAGGAGGCTGTTTGTTACCACGACGGCTTGCTCAATGTTCCGGCTGGTGTAGCTCTTGTAACTGTATATGACATGCAGGGCCGCACAGTGATGAACACTACCGAAACGGGCGAAGTATCGGTTGAAGGTTTGGCCGATGGCATCTATGTAGTGAAAGCTGTGAATGCCGGCGGCGCAGTGCAGACACTTAAATTTATTAAGTAAGCATATTTGTTAGTTGGTGTGCCTTGTGTGCAAGCACTCGGGGCACACCATTTTTTATATAAACCAAATATTCTACGATAAACTAATGAAGAAAATATTATCGTTACTCTTGTCGGGCTTGTCGCTGGTAGCAAGTGCGCAAACTATGCCCACGCTGTCGGTCGATGGTGTGGACTTGTATATGAGTGTGCAATACAAGCAGTCGTGGGACAATGCCGATGTGTTCCGTGAGGATTCGGCCGGGATTTACAGGACTGTTGCTGGTCAGGGTGGCTTGGTGTGTGTCAAGGCTCCCGTGTTGATGAGTGGCGGCATAGCCTATCATGACGGCAAGGTATATACCAACTCATTCAATAGCAATGATGGCGGCATGGGCTCGATAACACCCGAATGGCGCATATATGACCTGGCTACAGGAGAGCTTGAAGAAAGTATTCCGGGAGAGGCCGATTATGGCGACCTCACTGGCGCACTCACTTATGATGTAACCGAAGATGTGATATATGGCGTGAGATTGCACAACGGCGGTTCGACTTTGGCCAGAATCGACCCTGCAACGGGCGAAAAGACCGATGTCGGCAACTTGCGCGAGGTGGGTTATCCGTCGGGTTCGGGAGCTACGGGTAGCATACAGATGTGTCCTACTATTGCTGTTGACCGTTATGGTGAAATATATGCCATATACGTGCGTTATCCCGACATGTCGGGTACGCTCAGGTTTGGCCGCATCGCCAAGAGTGGCAGCAATGCAGGTGCTATTACCTACATAGGCGACATTTCGCCACGCAACATGCTCGATGGCGACTATATATTGATGAATGACAACAACGAGTATTCGCTCTTCTACAATTTCAAGGACGACAAGATGTATTGGATGTTCAACGGCATAAGCATCAACTTGATGGAGGCATCATATACGCCTATATTTGAGGTGAACCTGTCGTCGGCTGTGGCAACGATGGTTGGCTATCTGCCTGGCGGATATTCGACAAGTGGCGCATTTTTCAATGAACCGTTGCTCGACTCGCCCGACGGTGTGGTCGGCCTTGAATATGAATATTCCGAGTCGTCGGCCGACCGCACTATGGGTAACCTTGTCATTGAACTTCCGTCAAAGACCTATATAGGCGACGACATCGAAGGAACGCTCACCCTGGTTGTCACCGAGGGAGAAACCGAGGTGGCGCGCATCGAAAACTTGGCGCCGGGTTCGACTGTACGCACCGACGAAACCACGTTTCCTTACGGCGAGCATACATATACGACCTACACTATTTCGGCCGACGGCATTGAGAGCCTCAAGCGCGATTTCGATGTGTTTGTGGGCTATGATGTGCCTTTGAATCCCACCAACGTGACACTTTCGGCCGATGGCAAAACCATGACGCTGTCGTGGACTGCTCCCACGGGCGGAACGCATGGCGGCGAAATAGCCAATGACGCCATACGCTACCGCATCAACTCATATATCGACGGCGAGGTGCTGTATGACAACTATGATGGTACGTCGGTGACAATTCCGGCTGCCGACGAGCTGACGCGTTATAGCTATGTGGTATATTCAAAGTATGGCGACAATGTGGGCTTAGGCATGACTTCCAATGCGCTGATTGTCGGCGACCCGCTCGACCTCGACACTCCATATTCGACCGACTTCTATGACATATACGAGATGTTTAACCGTTATAAGATTCTCGACGTGAATGGTGACGGCCACACATGGGTGTGGTATGGCGGCATGGCAATGTATTTCTACAACGAGACGCAAGATGCCGACGACTGGATGTTCACACCGCCAATCAACTACATTGGCGGGCACACCTACAAGATGTCGGTGACTGCCATGTCGAGCCTTGAAGGCTATCTCGAAAGCATGGAAGTGACCTTCGGCAACGACGACGAGATTGAAGCACAACAGGTGCTTGAAACCATCGCCGAAATACCGACGCTTGAAACCACTTATAGCTATGAAGTCACTCCCACTGAAGATGGCGTTTACTTCTTCGGGCTTCATGTGATTTCGCCCCGCAACCATGGATATCTTGGCCTTACAGGTCTTGAAATAAGGGATATTACTGGCTCGACAGGTATCGACGATGTGGAGGCCGATGATGGCGCATTTGCGGCATTTGCTGGCGATGATGCTATAACCGTGCGCAACACCACTGGCGAAACGGCGACCATCTATTCGATTGGCGGCATGGTGATGGGCAGCTCGGCACAACCGGAGTTCACGACCGCGGTAGCCCCGGGTGCCTACATCGTGAAGTGTGGCGCGCAAGCCGTGAAAGTAATCGTGAAGTAACAGCACACTGATTGTGTAAAATACATTTAGTCACGGGAAGCGAGATGTGTACCTCGCTTCCCGTGCTGTTTTTATCCCCACCGCATTCTTTTGGCATCGTGGTGCCGCAGCTGTGTTCTTTCGGATTCGCAATCCGAAAGTGGTTAGTATTAGGATTTTAAATCCGTTTATTAGTTCTATTGTCACCGTTTGCGGATTGTAAATCCTTATATTCATAACCGTTGGATTCGGAAATACAACGGAACCGAGTGAGAATGCGGCAATTGGAGGAGGTGTCCATCTCTGGTGGGCGAGCGGCGAAGCCGCCCCCTCTCATGGGCTATTGTATGGATTAAATGAAAAAGCCATGTTGCAAACCATGATGTTTTGTTGGCATATTTGGAAATAACGCCTTATCTTTATGATAAGGAAAACGAAAAGAAAACTGCAGTTTTGCAAGAAACAGGGAAATTCTTAATAGACATTGTAAAATTAGTGTTTGGCGGAATTATCCTTGCTGGGATTATGAAATATGATAGTATAAATCAGGCGTGGCTGTTTAGCATTGGTTGAACAACAGTGTTGTTATGTTTCATCTCTGGCTTGATTTTAACGGCTGCATCTAAAAAGTGATTGATATGGGATTGATAATTTTTCTCTCGTGCGTGAGTTTTGTTGCCCTTTGTCTTGGAATTTGGGGAATTGGGCAATTGAATGATACGCCAAAACATAAACAGACCGACACCCAAGGCGCATAATACTGAATCTATTCCAGTCGGATTTCCGGTTCCGGAATTATTGAAAGAATTTCATGTTTCAAGGCTTTTGGAGTTCCGAAACGGCCATTTCCGAAACGGCTGTTTCGCTACTGCAAAAATAGCACATTTCTGTGAAAAGTAGGCAATCAGCCACCGAATTGTCACGGCTTTTTCATTTAATCCATGCGATAGCATGGGAAGGGCGGCGAAGCCGTCCAATTTCCTGTAACCGGCGGTGACAAGCCCCAACGGGGCGCAGGAACCGTCGGTATGTAACACCTTGACCAGCAGGGCCTCCTTGGAGGTCCAACGTGCCACATTTTTCCATCCATGCCGTTATGCGTCGTGTAGCTTCGTTCGACCTCTTTGAGGCCGTTCCAGGGGGTAAGCCTTTCCCGACGGTTTCTTCGCCCCCTTGGGGCTTGTCACCGCCGGTTACGGCATAGTTGGACGGCTTCGCCGCCCCTAGTGCCGCTTTAAATGAAAGAGCCGTGCATATTTGTAGATAGCCGTGGCGAGCCGCGGCTCAAATTTTGCCACAATGCAAACAATTGGCATTAAGTTTGTTCCAATTTGCACAGACGAGCCGCGGCCCTACGATGTTACAAATATGCTATTTTGACACAGCCACGATAACCGCCCGATAGTGGGGCACAATGTGCTGTAAAAGTTGCTGTAACGAGCCGCTATGGTATGACATCTCTACATAACTATGTGGTAATCAGTTGGATGTCGTGGCACTAAAAAGGACGCACGAGCCGTGCGTCCCTACAAGCTGGATATTTTATTTTGATACAGTTCCTAATATTTGGGTCGGCTTACTTCGACTTGTTTTGCTCCTTGGCCCAGCTATCTTTCAGCGAGATAGTTCGATTGAAGACGATGTGTCCCGGCGTAGTGTCGGGATCGACGGTGAAGTAGCCTATGCGCTGGAATTGGTAGTGATCGCCAACCTTGGCCGTTTCGGCAAGGAATGGCTCGATTTTCACGTTTGTCACCACTTTCAATGAGTCGGGATTGAGCAGTTGGCGGAAGTCGCCTTCTTTGGCTTCGGCAGGGTTCTCGCAGCTGAAGAGGCGGTCGTAGAGCCTCACTTCGGCTTCCTGGCAATGAGCCGCCGATACCCAGTGCAATGTGCCTTTCACTTTGCGCATCGAGCCAGGCATTCCGCTCTTCGACTCGGGGTCGTATTCGCAATATATCTCCTCGACATTGCCATTGGCGTCGTTCTTGAAGCCTGTGCATTTTATTATGTACCCAGCCTTGAGTCGTACCTCGCGGTCGGGGGCAAGACGGAAGAATTTCTTTGGCGGATTTTCCATGAAGTCGGCCCGTTCGATGTAGATTTCACGCGAGAATGGTATCTGGTGTGTCCCTGCATCGGGATTTTCGGGGTTGTTCTCGATGTCGAGCATTTCGGTTTGTCCCTCGGGATAGTTTGTGATAATCACTTTCACGGGGTCGATGACAGCACTCACGCGGTTGGCACGCTTGTTGAGGTCTTCGCGTATGCTGTGTTCGAGCAGTGATATGTCGTTGAGTGCTTCATACTTGGTGTAACCGATGGCATCGACAAAAGCCTTGATTGATTCGGGCGTGTAGCCACGGCGGCGAAGTCCGCAGATTGTCGGCATTCGTGGGTCGTCCCAGCCAGCCACCAATCCTTCTTTCACGAGTTGCAACAGCTTGCGTTTGCTCATGACGGTGTAGGTGAGGTTGAGGCGGTTGAACTCTATCTGCCGCGGGCGGTAGGTTTCGTCGGCGATTTGGTCGATGAAGTAGTCGTATAGCGGACGGTGAGGCACAAACTCAAGTGTGCATATCGAGTGCGTCACTCCTTCGAAGTAGTCGCTCTGCCCGTGTGCGAAGTCATACATCGGGTAAACCTTCCACGTTGTGCCAGTGCGATGGTGCGGAGTCTTGATGATGCGGTACATGATGGGGTCGCGGAAGTGCATGTTTGATGAAGCCATGTCGATCTTGGCGCGTAGCACACGTGAGCCTTCTTCAAATTCGCCGGCGTTCATGCGCATGAACAGGTCGAGGTTTTCCTCCACCGAGCGGTCACGGTAGGGGCTGTTTGTGCCAGGCGTTGTAGGCGTGCCTTTCTGTTGCGCGATTTGTTCGGAAGTCTGGTCATCGACGTATGCCTTTCCCTCTTTGATAAGGCGCACTGCGAGGTCGAAGAGTTTCGGGAAATAGTCTGATGCGTAATATTCGCGGTTGCCCCAGTCAAAACCGAGCCAGTGAATGTCTTCCTTTATGGATTCGACATATTCCACATCCTCTTTTGTGGGGTTTGTGTCGTCGAAGCGTAGATTGCATGTGCCGCCAAACTTCTCGGCTGCACCGAAGTCCATGCAGATGGCCTTTGCGTGGCCAATGTGCAGGTATCCGTTTGGCTCGGGCGGGAAACGTGTGTTCAGCCGGCCGCCGTTCTTACCGGCACTCAAGTCATCGGCAATGATTTGCTCTACGAAATTCAGTCCCTTTCGGGGCTCGTTAATATCGGTGTCAATATTTTCTGCCATTGGACAAAAAGTAAAATTATTAAACTATAGCAAAAATTAAAGTACAAAGATAGTGTAAGGCAAGTTAAGAAAAAACAAATTTATTTGATTTTTTCTTCCAAGCTCACGGCTCTTTCATTTAAACTCAAATCGTCTTTAAAATAAGCCCTGGAGGGGCTATACTATGCTTAACCGCAGCGTGGAGTGAGCGCAGCGAACGTAACCTGCGGAAAGGCAAATATATACACTAAGCGGCTTCGGAGATGCCGCACTATTGCTACAACTAAAGTACGGCATCTCCGAAGCCGTAGTTCA
>DVKC01000028.1 GCA_018716295.1 Candidatus Avimuribaculum pullicola | reverse complement strand
ACAGATATATCCACTAAGCGGCTTCGGAGATGCCGCACTAAAGTAGCAACAAAGTACGGCATCTCCGAAGCCGTATTCACGAAGGTCAAATACCGCAGGTTTCGTTCGCTATCGCTCACTCCACCAGTCGGCTAAGCATGGTTTTGCCCTTCCAGGGCAATTCTACATCGTCAAATGAAGTTGTACTTACATTTTGTAAGTAAAGTCGCCGCATTTATCCATTTTGATACACCCGCGATGACCGCCACCGTGGGTAATAGCGTTGTTGCAGTAACGAGCCGGGTGGGGCTATTGCATTGTGGCTGTTATCGAGCCGCCATGGTATGACGGCTCTACAATAGGGGGGTAGGCGTCGGCTCGGAATAAAAAAATCAAATGAATTTGTTTTTTCTTCGCTCGCCTTGCACTATCTTTGTAATTGGAAAAAGCCGCTTGGCAGGTGCTGCCACATTAGCATTTAACTCAAAACTATGGATAATAAATCGCTTGTTGAAACATTGGCCAAACGATTGAACCGCAGCCAAAGTGATGTGGAGAAGTTGTTGGAGGCTTTTATTGCGGCAGTCAGGGGGCGTTGTGGCGACCTTGACAGTGTGGCTATTCCCGGATTTGGCACTTTTGAGGCAAAGAAGAGGCTTGAACGCATATCGGTGAACCCAGCTACGGGAAAACGTATGCTAATACCGCCTAAGATAACGCTTTCGTTCAAGCCGAGTGCGTTGTTGAAAAACAAGTTGCGTTAATCCAAGCATATAGGACGAAAGTAGATGAATAAAAAAATTACATTCCCCGAATTGATCGAAACTGTTGCAACTGCAACGGAAACATCAAAGCGTACCAGCGAGGTGTTTCTGAAGGAGTTGTTTGCCGTCATATCTAATTCGTTGGTCAATGGCGAGAATGTAAGGATTAAGAATTTCGGACAATTTAAACTTACCGAAGTCGGGGAGCGCAAGAGTGTGAATGTCAATACTGGTGAAGAGATGCAAATCCCAAGTCACACCAAGGTTACTTTCACACCCGACAAGTCGCTTGCCGATGCCATAAACATGCCGTTCGCAAGTTTTGAAACGGTGGAAATAAGCGGTAATGCAACCGAAGAAGAATTGAAAATGATGTCATCGGCCGACCAATTGCCTGAAAAAGCAACTGAAAGTTTGCCTCAAGAGGATGTAGCTGTGGCTGATGATGTGAAAGAGGTGGAGCAGGAGAGTGCAGGCGATGTTGTCGTTGCTGGTGGTGACGACGACGTTGCGACACTTGATGAGCAGCCAGAAAACAGCAGTATGAAGGAACAGCCAGCAGTGATAACAGAAGAAACTGGCGATACCAAGGTTGAGGCTGATGATGCAGAAAAACAGGAAAACGAAGAAGATGCCGTAACTGTAAGCGATGAAGCCGAGAGTGGCGATGCCGAAGGGGAAGAATCGGGCGGTGGCGCAGAAGAGGCTGATAGCGGCATGAGTGAACAGGAGAGTGGCGAAGAAAAGGCAGGGCGACTTGATGACTTGCGCCGCCGATTGGAAGAACGATATGCCGTGCCTTATAAAAGTACACTCTTTTTCAGGGGATTTTTCTGGGGCGTTGTGACTATGCTGGCTGTCGCTGCGGTAGCATTTTATTCTTATTATTTATATAACGAGGAAAACAAGGCTTATGACCAAGCCATGGCTTTTGCCAATGCCCAGCATGAAAAGGTGGGTGATGAATCGGCTGTGCGTGATACTGTCGCCAGCAGTGTGCCTTTTGTCCCAGATGATGCGGCTGGCGTGGCCGGCAAGCCAGTTGTGGCCGACACTGTTGCCGTGCCGCAGCATGAAGAGGAGCCTGTAGCCGATGCGCCTCACACGGCATCGGGTGGCGACGAGGAGGCAGTGCGCTATGACACTGTTACGCGTAGCCGTTACCTCACCACTATGTCGCGTGAGTATTATGGCGATTTCCGCTTTTGGGTGTATATATATGAAGAGAACAAGAGTAAAATAAAAGACCCTAACGCCATTGCTCCGGGTACGGCTGTGGTGATACCTCCGGCGGAGAAATATGGCATTGACAAGGATAGCAAGGAGAGCATAGACAGGGCGCGGGCCAAGGCTGTGGCAATATTGGGAGCGAGTGGAAATTGAACCATAAGTGTGGAGATGCGTAAAATGGAATGGCTGCTTGGGTTTAACATCTCTAACTTAAAATATTATAAATTAACTCCGTGTACACTCTTTTTTAGTGTGCAAAATAATAATTTTGCACGAGAGAATAAAACAGCCCTCTAATAGAATATTACAATAAAAAACATATAAACCAGTATGGATGAATCTGTAAATATCCGAGAACTTAACGACTTGATTGCGAGCAAGAGCAACATTGTTGGCATGATAACCCAAGGAATGGATCAGACTATCGTGGGGCAAAAGCACTTGATTAACTCGTTGCTAATCTCGTTGCTCGCCAATGGTCACATATTGCTTGAGGGTGTCCCTGGTTTGGCCAAGACGCTTGCAATAAAAACGCTGTCATCACTTGTAGATGCAAAATATAGCCGCATTCAATTTACACCCGACTTGCTCCCTGCCGATGTGGTGGGTACAATGGTGTATAGTGCCAAGCAGGAAAAATTTGAAGTGAAGCAAGGCCCTGTATTTGCCAATTTCGTTTTGGCCGATGAAATCAACCGTGCTCCAGCCAAGGTGCAGAGTGCTTTGCTCGAAGCGATGCAGGAACGTCAAGTGACGATAGGTGAAACGACGTTTAAACTCGAAGAGCCCTTTTTGGTGCTGGCCACGCAAAACCCAATAGAACAGGAAGGAACATACCCATTGCCCGAGGCACAAGTTGACCGTTTCTTGATGAAAGTGGTGATAGGGTATCCTAACAAAGAGGAGGAGAAACTGATTATTCGGCAGAATATCAAGTCGGCAAAGAAGACTGTTACTCCCGTGATATCAACCAAGGATATAATTGAAACACGTTCGGTTGTCGAGAAGATATATATTGACGAGAAAATTGAACGATATATCGTTGACATAGTGTTTGCATCGCGTTTCCCGAAGGATTATGGGCTGAACGAGTTGTCGGGCATAATTTCGTTTGGCGCGTCGCCACGTGCTTCGATTAGTTTGGCAATTGCCGCTCGCGCATACGCATTCCTCAAGGGGCGTGGTTACGTAATTCCCGAAGATGTACGTGCTGTGTGCCATGATGTCATGCGCCACCGCATAGGTCTGTCATACGAGGCCGAAGCCAACAATATTGCTGCCGATGAGGTGATTAGCGGTATTCTCGACAAGGTGGCAGTGCCTTGATGCGCAAATTGCGAGTGACAATGAAAGTCACGCATTTATTTGGCCGTGCAGGTGAGTTTTAACCAGCCATGGCATATAATTAAATTATGAAACTGGCGGTATTTGCTATATACGATAAAAAACGTGTAGCGGCAAAGGCTTGAAGCAGTTTCTTGTTATCACACTCAGTATAGGGAATAAGCAAATGGATTCGTTGGAGTTACTTAAGAAAGTCCGAAAAATAGAGATAAAAACCCGTGGATTGTCGCAAAATATATTTGCGGGCGAATATCACACGGCATTCAAGGGGCGTGGCATGACGTTTTCGGAAGTCCGCGAGTACCAGTATGGCGATGATATCCGTGACATTGACTGGAATGTCACTGCGAGGCAAAACCGACCTCACATAAAAGTGTATGAAGAAGAGCGTGAATTGACACTAATGCTGTTGATTGACGTGTCGGGCAGCCGTAACTTTGGTGCCGTCGGTGAGGAAAAGAAGGAAATGATAGCCGAGATTGCAGCAACATTGGCTTTCTCGGCCATACAAAACAATGATAAAGTGGGTATAATATTCTTTTCCGACAAAATCGAGAAATTCATTCCGCCCAAGAAAGGCAAGAAACATATTTTGCTTGTCATACGCGAGTTGCTCGATTTCACACCCACAAGCCGCGGCACAAACATAAACAAAGCCCTTGAATACCTTACAAGTGTTATAAAGAAGCATTGTGCCACATTCCTTATATCAGATTTCATAGACGCTACCGATTACTACAAGGTTCTGTCGATAGCTAATCACAAGCACGATGTAACAGGCATCCAGGTTTATGACAAACGTGAATCGCAGCTGCCCAATGTGGGGCTGATAAAAGTGGTCGATGCTGAAACTGGTCGGGAGCAATGGATCAATACCAGTTCGTCGAACGTGCGCAAGGTGTATAACAAATGGTGGTATGAACGCCAGCTGTCTATGAATGAAACCATGCGCCGGTGTGCGGTTGATGTGGTGTCGATAGCCACCGACGAGGATTATGTCAAAGCCTTGATGGGGCTGTTCAGGAAACGAGCTGTGAGGTGAAAAAATGAAACAAAGAATTAGAATGAGCAATCTATTGAAAACATTACTTCTGCCGTTAGTGGTGGCTTTTGCTGCTTCGGTGGCTGCATACGGCAATGTCACTGTGAGTGCACGTTTGGATTCTGCCGTGTTGCTCATGGGCAAGCAAACTGCATTGCACATCGAGGTGTTGCAAAGTGCCGATGTTGATGGCAGTTTTCTCAATGAACGGGCCGACACGCTGACGCAGTTTGTCGAGGTGGTCGGTCGCACCGATGGTGACACTGTTGACTTGGGGAACAATAGAATACAGATTAACCGCGACTGGATATTGCAATCGTTTGACTCGGGACTGTATGTGCTGCCGCCCATGCAATATATAGTGGGCAGTGACACGTTTAAATCGTCGGGGCAACTCACATTGAAAGTAGTCCCCGTGAATGTTGATACATTGTCGAATATCCACAGTTACAAGCCAGTTGAGGGTGTCCCATTTCATTTGCTCGACTATTTGCCCGATTTTTTGGTTGACTATTGGTGGATATTTTTGTTAATCATCGTGATAGCCGCATTGGGTGTAGCCGGGTATATGCTGATGACCAAGAAAAAAGAATTGGCTGTACAGTTGCCAGTATTGATGCCGCCTTATGAAGAGGCCATGGTGCGCCTTGAGGAATTGAAAGGTCGCCAATTGTGGCAGTCGGGGCAAGAGAAGGCTTATTATACTGAGCTTACCGATATATTGCGCAACTACATTGATCGCCGTTTTGGAATCAATGCCATGGAGATGACTTCATCACAGATTATAGCAGTGTTGCGTAAAAACAAGGAAACGAAAGCTGTAAATGAACAATTGGGGCAAATACTTGAAATTGCCGATTTTGTGAAGTTTGCCAAAGTCAAGCCGCTGGCAAGCGACAATGAAGCATCGTTGCAGCGAGCTTTCAACTTCGTTGAAGAAACCAAGCCTGTCACTGTAGTAGCGGAAGAGGTTGCCGCAGATGGCAGCAAAAGAGAGCCGTCAACCAATGATGGAGGCGAGAAAGGAGGAGTTGAGCAATGATAAGGTTTGCCAATCCATATTTCCTGTGGTTGTTCCTGCTGTATGTGCCACTTATCGTGTGGTACATTATGCGGCACAAAAATAACAATCCCACATTGCAAGTTTCCTCGACAATGCCTTTCGCGCGAATGGGCAATTCTTGGAAATTATATTTGAAGCACTTCATGTTTGCCGTGAAATTGGCTGCTATAGGGTGTCTGATAATAATCATTTGCCGCCCGCAGACGTATGACAGCTGGTCAACGACCGAAACTGAGGGTACCGACATCGTTCTTGCAGTGGACGTTTCTACGAGTATGCTCGCAAAGGATTTCGACCCCGACCGTTTTAATGCAGCCAAGGAAGTGGCGTTGCAATTTGTCGCCGGGCGTGAAACCGACAACATAGGTGTTGTGATATTTGCAGGTGAGAGTTTTACTCAAGTGCCGTTGACGCTCGACAAGGCGGTATTGATGAATTATATCCAAGATATAAAAATAGGTACTCTGCAAGATGGCACGGCAATAGGCGATGGCATAGCTACATCAATTAACCGCATTAAAAATGGCAAAGCCAAGTCGAAGAGTATCATTTTGCTAACTGATGGCTCTAACAATACTGGAGTTGTGGCCCCGCTCACGGCGGCTGAGATTGCCAAGGAGTATGGCATCAAGATATATACGATAGGTGTCGGTAGCAACGGGTCGGCTAAATTCCCGGTTGGAGTGAATTATTACGGAAAAATAGAATACCAGGTGCTGCCAGTTGTAATTGATGAAACCACGTTGCGCAAAATTGCCAATGTGACTGGAGGCAAGTATTTCAGAGCTACGAATAAAGGTGTATTGCAAGATATTTTCAGCGAGATAGACAAACTTGAGAAAACACGCATGGATGTGATGAACTTTAGCAATGCCGAAGATGATTACATGCCGTGGGCGATTGCTTTGCTCGCATTGGTGTTGCTCGACCTGTTTGTCCGATACACGTTGCTGCGCAATATTCCATAATTGTGTAAAGTAGAGAAAAAAGTATGTTAAGTTTTGCATATCCCGAATTTTTGTACCTGATGCTGATAGTGCCAGTGGTAGTGGCATTATATATATTTGCACGAAGTTCCCGAATCAGGAATTTAAAACGGTTTGGGCGCATCGATGTGTTGACGGCGTTGATGCCCGATGTGTCGAAGTATAAGCCTGGCATAAAGCTGATATTGCAACTTATTGCCGTTGTGCTTATCATCATAGTTCTTGCGCGTCCTCGCGCTGGTGCTGTGGAGCAAACTGTGAAGGTTCGCGGCATCGAGGTAATGGTAGCTCTTGATGTTTCAAACTCGATGAATGCCTCATCGAACGACGACCCGAAGAGTGTCAGCCGTTTGCAACGGGCCAAGTTGTTGCTTGAGCGGCTTATTGACACATTTGGTGATGACAAGGTTGGACTTATTGTTTTTGCGGGCAATGCTTATACGCAGCTTCCCATAACTGCCGATTTCACTTCGGCAAAAATGTTTATAAATAGTATCAGTACCGACATGGTGTCGGCCCAAGGTACAGCTATCGGGGCGGCGATTAAACTGGCCATGAATAGTTTCTCGGGCAATGAAAAGACGCAGAAAACTATCATAGTCATAACCGATGGAGAAAACTTTGAAGATGACGCAGTGTCGGCAGCAAAAAGTGCAGCCGACAGGGGCATACAAGTCAATGTGATAGGTGTCGGTTCTACCAAAGGGTCGCCTATCCCGGCTGGAAATGGCGCGTGGATGAAAGACTTGCAAGGTAATGTGGTTACTACATACCTTAATGAAGAAACGGCGCAACGCATTGCAAAGGCAGGTGGAGGCATATATGTGAATGGCACAGCCGGCAATGCGGCAAGCTTGCTGTCGAAAGAACTTGACAAGTTGGCAAAGTCTGACTTGCAAAAGGTGGTGTATTCGCAAAATAGCGAGCAATTCCCTATTTTTGCTTGGTTGGCTTTGGTTTTCCTTGTTGCCGACTTATTCGTGCTTGAACGTAAAAACTCGTGGTTGAGGAAAATAAATTTCTTTACAAAAGAAAACAAACAGCATTATGGCAATCAATAATAATAGGAAAAGGAAACTTTTGTCGTGGGTAGTCATGATGGCTATAACGTTGTTGTCATCGACAGCAGTTTATGCTGGCGATGAAAACAGCAACAGGCGTGAACGTAATTATATAAGAAGCGGTAACGAGTTGTACGACCAAGGACGTTACGCCGAAGCCGAAGTGGAATACAAAAAGGCTTTGGAGGCAAATCCTGGTTCGGAGATTGCCACGTATAACCTGGCACTGTCGTTGCTCAAGCAGTCGAATGCCAATAGTGCCGAGGACAAAAATAATCCTACCAAGCAAGCAACGCAGATGCTGTCGAACCTTGCTACAACCACAAGCGACCAGCAACTTGCATCGCGAGCTTATTACAACCTTGGCAATGTGGCATTTGAACAAAACCAGTATGATAAAAGTATAGAATTGTATAAAAACTGTTTGCGGCGTAATCCCGATGATGATGAGGCAAGGGATAACCTGCGACTTGCGCAAAAGAAAAAACAAGAGCAACAGCAGCAAGACCAAAATCAGAACCAAGATCAGGATAAGCAGCAACAGGAACAACAACAGCAACAACAAGAGCAGGAGCAACAGCAGCAGGAAGATAATAAAGACCAGCAGCAGCCTCCACAGCAAGACCAGCAGCAGAATAATCAGCAGCAACAGCAACAAAGCATGAGCCAAGAAAATATCGACCAGATACTCAAGGCCATGCAAGATGCCGAGCAAAGTACACAGCAACGTGTCAACGCCAAAAAGGCCGAAGAAGAGGAACGCCGAGCTGGTGCGCGAACTGATAAAAACTGGTAAGCACTTGTGTCGGGTTGCCGTGATGAATTATATTAACATGGGAATTTCTTGATTATGAATAACATATTGAACAAATTACTTATAGTTGCAACATTGCTGGTTGTGGGTGGGCTGTGTGCGTTGGCACAAGTGTCATTCACTGTTGATGCGCCCCGCCAAGTCATAGAAGGGAATAAATTTACCATCACCTATGTCTTGCGTAACGGCGAGGGTAGTTCTTTCCAGGAACCCAAGGTGGAAGGTACGACCAAACTGTTTGGCCCGGCAACTTCGCGCAGCTATAGCTCGCAATGGGTGAATGGGGTCAGTTCAAGCAGTACGTCGGAAGAGTATGCTATCACTTACCGTGCCGACAAAGCTGGCAAATACAACGTTGCGGCAGCAAAGGTGCAAGTAGATGGGAAAACCTATTCGACCCAGCCCTTTACGCTCGAAATACTGCCACCTGACCGTACAGCCCAAAATGGTCAGGGTGGTGTGCAAATCGACAATTACGACTCACAGAGGGCAGGGAAAGAAGTGGGTGCCGATGACTTGTTTATTCGCATAAACTTGTCGAAGTCAAGTGCATACGAGCAAGAGGCCGTGGTGTGTACAATAAAGTTATATACCAAGTATCAGGTTTCACAATTCATGCCTACGTTGCAACCGTCGTTCAATGGCTTTTTAATAGAGGAATTGCCCATAACTTCTGCGTTGAACAATGTGGAGCGTGTCAATGGGCAGAATTACATGGTTGCCGAGTTGAAAAAGTGCATTTTGTTTCCACAACAATCGGGCGAATTGGAAATTACATCGGGCAATTATGATGTGACAGTTGTCCAGTATGAAGCTGTCAGGACATTGTTTGGAACTATGCGCCAACCAGTAGAGCGTCAGTTGTCAATAAAGTCTAATTCACAGAAGATTAATATCAAGGCCTTGCCTGCGCCTCGTCCAGCTTCGTTCAGTGGGGCGGTGGGCAAATTCTCGGTAGAAACCGAAATCAAGCCTCCAGTTTTGAAAACCTATGAGGCATCTACATTGTCGTACAAGGTTACTGGACAAGGTAACATTAAGTACCTAAAAGCCCCGAAAATTCAGTTCCCTGCTCAATTTGATGTGTATGACCCTCAAAACAATGCCGATGCCAAGCCGTCGGGTAGCACAGTGAGCGGCACGATGACATTTGAATACACGTTTATTCCACAGTATGTCGGGAAATATGAAATTCCAGCGACAGAATTTACTTATTTCGATCCATCGGCAGGAAAATATGTGACGTTGAACACTCCTAAATATGACCTTTCGGTGGCAAAGGGTAGCGGAACTGCTGCACAAGTGCCAGTGGATAACAACATCGAACAAAAGAATACCGACATCCTGCATATCAAGACAGGTGACTTGGGATTGCAGAAAGAGCATGTGTCGTTTGTTGCTGGATGGACTTATTGGTTGTGGTATGTGTTACCGACAATATTGCTTGCTGCAATCTTGGTATATTACAGAAAATTACTCAAGGAACGGCAGAATATGGCTTTGATGCGTACCAAACATGCCAACAAGCTTGCCAAGAAGCGTCTTAAGCAAGCGAAAGCTTATATGGCTGCCAATGATTCGGGTAAGTTTTATGCCGAGTTGCTCAATGCCATTTGGGGGTACCTGAGCGACAAATTGGGAATACCTGTGTCGGAATTGAACAAGGAAAATATAGCGAGCGTGTTGGCTTCGCGCGAAGTGGACGATGGCACCGTGACCATGCTCATGGAACTGCTCGACAAGTGTGAGTTTGCGCAATATGCTCCTGAACTTGCCGATTCGGGTATAGGAGAAACCTACAATAAGGCTGTCGAAGTGATGGACAAATTGGAAACCGTTAAAAAGAAATGATGCGATGAAAAGGAATATTTTTATATTATGTTCGTTTATTGTTTTTGCTGTTTTCACAAGTTATGCCCAGTCGTTGACCGAACAGGCTGCCGCAGCATACAATAAGGACGATTTTAACCAGGCTCTTGAGTTATACCTTGAAGCATCGCAGCAAGAAGGTACGTCGAGCGAGTTGTTCTATAACATTGGCAACACTTATTATAAACTCGACAAGAAAGGAAAAGCTATATTGTATTACGAGCGGGCATTGCTGCTTGATCCTAATAACAGTGATGCACGCGACAATTTGGATTATGTCCGTTCAAAATCCAGCTTGACCACCGATATTGGTGCAACCTACTGGAAAGATTCCATCGACAACATGGTATGCAGCCAGACTGCGACGGCATGGGGCGTTTTGGCAGTAGTGTCGTTTTTGGCGTTTATCGTTTTGTTGTTGGTATATATTTTTGTCGATGCTGTGATTTTGCGCAAAATAGGTTTTTTTGGTGGCGGTATAATGCTTATTGTGACAATTCTTGCCAATATATGCGCCTTTCATGTGGAGTCGAAAGTTGAAGCACATGACCAGGCTGTGGTGGTGATTCCATCGGCTACATTGAGCACTTCTCCGCGTCAGCCCAAAGACAAGACCGAGGAAGCCTTTATGCTGAACGAGGGTACAAAGGTGACTGTCATAGATTCGGTGACAAATGTGGTGTCGGGCAGCAACGAGAAATGGTATGATGTGCGAGCCAACGAAACAAGCCGTGCATGGATTGCAGCTTCGGCTATCGAGATAATATAATCAAGCTATTCGTTATGCGCTGTGTGTGCGCATAAAGTGGTTTCTTCGATAATTTTGAGGAATATTGGGGATTATATTTGTGTAATTTGAGGGAAATTGCTAATTTTGCACCGCTTTTTAGCAACTATAAATAAACAGAAAAAGAAATTTTTATGAATCATTACGAAACCGTTTTCATTTTGACTCCCGTTTTGTCTGATGCACAGATGAAGGAAGCGGTAGAAAAATTCAAGGCAGTGCTTGCCGAGAACAATGCTACTGTCGTGAATGAGGAGAATTGGGGATTGCGCAAGCTCGCTTATCCTATCCAACACAAGTCAACTGGCTTCTACACACTCATTGAGTTTGATGCTGAGCCAAATGTTGTAAAGAAACTCGAAATTGCATTCCGTCGTGACGAAAAGGTCATCAGGTTCTTGATTTTCCGCAATGACAAGCATGCTGCCGAATATGCAGCAAAGCGCAGGAGCTTGAAAGGTGCAAAACGCGAAGAAAGCAACAAAGAAGTTGAAGTAAAGGAAGTTGAAGCAAAGGAGGATTAACAACATGGCACAGACTCAATCAGAAATCAGATACCTCACTCCGCTGTCGGTTGATGTGAAGAAAAAGAAATATTGCCGTTTTAAAAGAAGCGGTATCAAGTATATCGACTATAAGGATCCCGAGTTCTTGAAGAAGTTCCTCAACGAGCAGGGTAAGATACTTCCCCGCCGCATCACTGGTACTTCGCTCAAGTTCCAAAGGAGAGTTGCACGTGCCGTAAAGCGCGCACGCCATCTCGCACTCCTTCCATACGTAACCGACTTGATGAAATAATTATCTTTTAGAAAGGCAACATTTATGAAAGTTATATTGAAAGAAGATATTGTCAACCTTGGATACAAGGATGACGTAGTGGAAGTAAAGGACGGCTATGGTCGTAACTATCTTATACCACAAAAGAAAGCTGTCATAGCATCGGAATCGGCACTGAAGGTGCTGGCCGAGAACCAGCGTCAACGTGCCCACAAGTTGGCTAAGATGAAAGCCGATGCCGAGGCTGTAGCAGCTTCGTTGGAAGGTGTATCGTTGACTATCGGCGCAAAGACAAGTGCAACAGGCACTATCTTTGGTTCTGTCAACAATATCCAGATTGCCGATGCTCTCGAAAAGCTTGGTCACAACATCGACCGCAAGTTGATTTTTGTTGAAACCATTAAGGAAGTAGGCAAGTACACAGCTACCATCAAGTTGCACAAGGAAGTTTCTGTTGAAATTCCGTTTGAAGTTGTAGCCGAATAAATCCAAATGCGGCAATAACACTCAACACAGTTATAAATCGCACACACTGTAATTCAGGCCCCAGTTTGGCAATGCCATTCTGGGGCTTTTTTTTTGTGCCTATTGCAAGGTATGTGGCTGTAAGTCCCCATGCCCTCATTTTGCCCGACGCTAATATTCAATACTCCGCCCGATGGGTTTGGTGGGGGGAGATGGCGGATATTCCGCAGATTTGTTGTAATTTTGTGAGAAAGGTAAATATAAATGTTATGGCAACAAGAGAATGGAAAACTATAAAGGAATACACCGATATTCTGTTTCAACAATATGGCGGAATTGCTAAGATAACGATAAACCGCCCAAAAGTGTATAATGCGTTTCGCCCGTTAACTAATAGCGAGATGCTTGATGCTATGGGTATATGCCGTGAACGCCAAGACATAGGTGTGATAATCCTCACTGGCATAGGCGACAAGGCTTTTTGCTCGGGTGGCGACCAGAATTATAAGACACGTGGCGGATATAATGATGATTATGGCGTGCCGCGCCTCAATGTCCTTGATTTGCACAAGGCTATAAGGTCGATACCGAAACCTGTCATAGCGATGGTCAATGGTTATGCCATAGGTGGAGGCAATGTGCTGAATGTGGTGTGCGACTTGTCGATAGCATCGGAAAATGCGCGTTTCGGGCAGACTGGTCCCAAGGTGGGCAGTTTTGATGGCGGTTTCGGTTCGTCATACTTGGCTCGGTGTGTGGGGCAGAAGAAGGCTCGTGAGATATGGTACTTATGCCGTCAATATACGGCGCAGGAAGCCGAGGCAATGGGGCTTGTGAACAAGGTTGTGCCGCTCGACAGGCTTGAAGATGAAACGGTGGAATGGTGTGAAACAATCTTGAAGCGTAGCCCGATGGCAATACGCATGATCAAGCGGTGCCTTAATGCCGAGCTTGATGGTGAACGTGGCTTGATGGAGCTGGCAGGAGATGCCACACTGATGTATTACCTCATGGACGAGGCACAAGAGGGCAAAAATGCTTTCCTTGAAAAGCGCGATCCCGATTTTGAGCAATTCCCCAAATTTCCAGGATAATAGAAGACGATGAAAGCTGCATACGCAAAATATCGCCTCAATTTTATCGTTCCCGGTGGAACGTCACGTGGGGTGTTGACGTACAAAGATACTTATTTCTTGAAAATATGGGAGCCTGAAGAGCCTGAACGGTTCGGGATAGGCGAGTGCGCATTGTTTAAAGGTCTTTCGGCCGAAGATGACGATACTTATGAAGCTAAATTGCAGGAGCTATGCCGTAACATATCGATGGGGCAAGGTACCGACTTGGTAGGGTATTCGTCGATAATGTTTGGCTTTGAAACAGCGATACTTGACTATTCCAATGGTTGCCAGCGCATGCTTTATCCTACACCATTCTGTACAGGAAAATATGCCATACCTATTAATGGGCTTGTGTGGATGGGGTCGAAAGAGGAGATGCAAGCGCGCATGGAAGAAAAATTGGCAGCTGGCTTCAAAACCATAAAAATAAAAATAGGTGCGATAGACTTTGATGCCGAACTTGATTTGATAAAATCGTTGCGTTCGCGTTTTCCTGCCGACGTGGTGGAAATACGTGTCGATGCCAATGGCGCATTCACGCCGCAAAACGTGATGAGCCGCCTCGAAGCTTTGTCGCAGTATTCAATACATTCAATCGAGCAACCTATCAAGCAGGGACAGTGGGAAGAGATGGCACGAGTGTGCCGCAATTCGCCGTTGCCTGTGGCACTTGACGAGGAGCTGATAGGTATTGACAATCCTATGATGATGATGGAATTAATCAAGACCATACGTCCGCATTACCTTGTATTGAAGCCTTCGTTGGTGGGCGGATTCAGCGGTGCGACTACTTGGCTCAAGATGGCTGCGCAGTTCAATATCGGGGCTTGGATAACCTCGGCGTTGGAGTCGAATATAGGATTGAACGCGTTGGCTCAATGGGTGGCTACGTTGCAGCCCAAGATTCCTCAAGGGCTTGGTACTGGACGGCTTTTCAGCAATAATATCCAAAGTCCGCTTGAGCAGACGGGTGAAACAGTGTCGTATAATCCACAATTGAAGTGGGAGATTCCACCGATGGATTGGATAGAGTTTTAAGCAATTATGAAAGTAACACGATCAGGCAATATAATGCAAGAGGAGGCAGCAGCAACTGCCGAGTTCCGTGAGTTCGTCGCAGAATATTGTAATGGCGAGCCTTGTGTGGTTGCGCATACATCGGGCTCGACAGGCGAACCTAAGGAGATAAAGTTGCCAAAGTGCGACATGGTCGTTTCGGCGCGCGCGACAAATGCCTTTTTCGGCATAAATGAAAATTCCACTTTGTTCTTGCCTTTGTCGCCAAAATACATTGCCGGCAAAATGATGATAGTTCGTGCCATCGAGGCACAAGCAAATATTTTTGACTGCAAGCCGAGCAACGAGATATTGGCCGATTACGGTGGGCCAGATATAGATCTTATTGCCGTAGTGCCGTCGCAACTGCCTTTCCTGCTCAACACGCCAGGGCTGCTTGACAAGATTAAGTGCATGATAATTGGCGGTGGGCAGTTGTCGCAACAGGTAGAGCGGCGGCTTGCCGAGCGTGGCGTGAAGGCCTACAAGACATACGGCATGACCGAAACGTGCAGCCACGTTGCATTGTCGCGGGTGGTGGAAACGGCCGATAATCCTTATGAGGCGTTGGGCGGCATAACATTTGAATGTGACGAGCGTGGTTGCTTGGTTATAAACATACCACAATACTCGATTAAACGTTTGGTAACAAATGATGTGGTCAGACTGCTTGACAACAAGCGTTTTTATTGGCTTGGCAGATTTGATAACGTGATCAATACTGGGGGCTTGAAAGTATTTCCCGAGGAAGTCGAGGCGAAGCTCGCAAAATTGATACACAATTCGCGCTTTTATGTCACTTCGCGTCCATCTGAAAAATGGGGCGAAGAGCTGGTGCTTGCGTTGGAATATCGCACGTTGCCTGAGGGGTGTGTCAAGGAAGGTGAAATAAAGCCCGCTTTCATTGATGAAATGAAGAAATTGTTGCCACACCATGCTGTGCCACGCCGCTACGTTGCAGTGCGCAAGTTTGAAGAAACGCCCACGGGCAAGGTTGTGCGCAAACTGCCGATTTGATTTTGGAACAATGTTAAAAACAATTTATATTTTATGAAGAAGAATTTTTTTACAGCGGCAATAGCTTTGACTATTGCTGGGTCATTGATGATGACTTCGTGCATCGGTAGTTTCAGGCTGACGCACAAAGTGCTTGAATGGAACGACCAGATAGGTGGCAAGTTTGTCAACGAGCTTGTATTTATAGCTTTTTGGATTTTACCAGTGTATGAATTATCGGCAATGGCCGACATCTTGGTTATAAATTCAATAGAATTTTGGTCGGGCAATAACCCGATTGCGTATGACACCAAGATTATCGATGGCAAGGATGCCCGCTATGAAATCATGTCGAACCCCAAGGGGTATATTGTCACCAACTTGAATGATGGTTCGGTGATAAAGTTTAACTTCGATGAAGTAGATAACTCTTGGTCGGTCGAAGCCAATGGTGAGGAACATAAGTTCATGCGTTACATTGATGACAACAATGTGGAGATGGTAACCCCCGACGGCACTTTCGAGCAGGTAGAACTCTCCAATGCCGGACTTTATGCATATCGCCAAGCTGTGCAAGCTGCCATGTATGCCAGTCGTTGACAATGCATTCGCACATAATACAACAAGAAAGGGCTGCTCGCGCAGTCCTTTCCCGTTTTTATCACATTATGCTTAATTAAAAGTGTCAAAGATAACGCTCACGCGTTGCTATTGAGAAAAGTACGAATTTCTTTATATTAGTATAACACAGAAGGTGGTGTAAAAGTTTTGTGTGATAACAAAGTTTAACATTCTTCTGTGTTTCTATGTGAAGAAGATTTATTTTACAGGAATTTTATCGATGCGGCGTTGATGACGACCACCTTCAAATGGCGTGTCGAGGAACGTTTTCACGATGTCGATGGCCTCGTCGTTGCTGATGAAGCGACCGGGCAGAGCCAGCACGTTGGCATCGTTGTGCTGGCGGGCAAGGCGGGTAATCTCGGGCATCCAGCACAGTGCTGAACGTATGCCCTGATGCTTGTTGAGAGTCATGTTTATCCCCTCGCCACTACCGCAAATACCTATTCCAGGATAGCATTTGCCCTCTTCCACGGCGGCGGCGCACAAGTGTGCAAAGTCGGGGTAGTCGCAACTTTCATCGCTGAAAGTGCCGAAGTCGGTGTATGCGATTCCGTTGCTTTTCAGATAATCGATGATTGCCAGCTTGGTGGCATATCCTGCATGGTCGCTGCACAGGCCCACAGGAATGTTTTCTTTGATGATTGACATTGTATTATTGTTTTAAATTCGTGGTTTCTATCTACTTCCGATTACGAGCAGGATAAGTCCCGCAAGCAATACCGACAAGTCGATGAGCTTGAGCCGCAGGTTTTTTTCGTGAAGCACGAATGCGCCGAAAAGGAACGAAACAATCACGCTGCCGCGCCTCACCATCGACACGACGCTTATCATTGAGCCGTCGAGCGACAATGCGTAGAAGTATGCCATGTCGGCGACAGTGAGGAAAATGGCGATGCAGGGTATTGTCCACTTCCAGCGGAACGGCGTGGAGTCGTGTCCCGTCTTTTTGAGAATGAACACTGTTGCCCCCATTATTACCAACTGGTAGAGCGAGTGCCAGGCTTGCACTTGCAGTGGCTCATATACTTGTAGTAGCCACTTGTCATACAATCCGCTGACTGCGCCCATCACCATCGCGCCTATACCCATCCACAACCAGCGGTCGTGAACGATGGAGTGTCCCTCTTTTTTGCCGATGCGGCTGACGAGGTATAACGATACGAATCCAAGTAGTATTCCGCCCCATTGCATGGCATTGAGCCTCTCGCCGAATAGCAGCAACGCTCCAATGAGTACAAGCACGGGGCGTGTGGCATTGATTGGGCCTGTGATCGTGAGCGGCAAGTGCTTTATGCTGAAGTAGCCAAGCACCCACGACGATAGCACGATGGCCGACTTGAGGGCGATAAGCAAGTGTCCCGTGAGTCCGCCCAGTCCGTTGCCGCCACCAGCAATGTCGGTGACAATGACCGGCGACATGAGCAGTGTGCCGAACAACGTGTTGAGCAGCAACACTGTGAGCACATTGTTGGCCGTAACCGACAATTTCTTGAACACATCATAAAATCCCAAGCATAAAGCCGATGCCACGGCAAGTAGTACCCACATAGTAGCGTAGTTCTCAAAATAATCGCCGCAAAGTTACTCAATATCCTCGTAACTGCCATCACCAGCCACTGATATTTCCTTTTATTGTAAGTGCATAATTCCTGTATGAATCCACATCGCCATTTGTTTTTTGCTGTGTGATAATTAAGTAGTACATTTGCATAAAAATTACAATTATGGCCATAACGATTAAAAACATCCCGGTTTTGGAAGGTGCTACGGCAGAAGAATTTGTACGTAGTGCAGATGAGAACGCCGTGAAAGCAACGCCACGTTTGTCAGATTTAGCCAAGAAACGGTTACAGAAAGTATTGGAAAAATCCCGCTCATTCCGATTCAACTGACAATGGGCGAGATTTCCTTATACGATGATTGCGTCATGCTCGCCTACAACATGGAAGTGCGTGAAAATTGCCTTCCTTTCAGTTGTGGTGTGGATGACCTTGACGATTTTTTCCTCAATGATGCCGATTTGTATGCGGAAGAACTGTTGGGGAAAACCTATTGTTGGGTGACGACCGAAGCCCCGCACCGCATTGTGGCGTTGTTCACATTGTCTAATGACAGCATTAAGACCAAGTTGATGTCCTCCAATGATAAAAACCGCTTCCAGCGTAATATTGTAAACCCTAAGAGAGGACGCAGTTACCCGGCTGTGCTGATTGGCAGATTGGGTGTCAATTGTGAGTTTCAAAATACACCGAGCCATATCGGGCATCAACTGATGTCTTTTATAAAGGACTGGTTTCGGCATGAGGACAACAAGACAGGATGCCGTTTCATCGTGGTGGATGCTTACAATGAAGAAAAAGTGCTTCGATATTACGAGAAAAACGGCTTTGTTCCTCTATACAAGACAGAAGAGATAGAGAAGCAATATTATGATATTCTGCAAGACGAGCCTTTGAAAACACGGTTGCTGTATTTTGACTTGAAACGAAAGTGAAATAATAACCGCATATAAAGAGCCGATAGGCATTGAAGCAATGTTTTGTATAAATGAAGTAATCGGACAATCATTCCTTGTCTGGTCTTTGGAAAGTGTGAAATTTTAACATGACACTTTGTTATTCTATTTTGCAATGTGGAAAGGAGTGCAACCTGCGCATAGAAGTTACGGATAAAAATCAATAGTTCTTGCCAACTTTCCCAGATTTTCTGGGTTGGGGTTGGTTTTGTGGGTGGTGTCGAGTATATTTGTGATAATGAATTAAATTACTATGGATATGAAATTTAAGGTTTTATTGGCAGTGTTGGTGCTAATGTCGGCATTGTCGTTGAAGGCGCAAACTAATGGGCGGTATATTGAGGTGACTGGCACGTCGGAGATAGAGATTGTTCCCGACAAGATTCATTATATGATAGAAATACGCGAATATTTCGAGGAGGAGTTTGACGGGAAGTCGAAGCCCGAGGAGTACCGCACCAAAGTGCCTTTGTCGGAAATTGAGCAAGGGTTGATGGAGGCTCTTGCCAAGGCTGGCATTTCGCAAAACGCCATTCGTACACAAGAGATAGGCGACTATTGGCGGCAGCAGGGGCAAGACTTCTTGGTGTCGAAGAGGTATGACATTACGTTGACCGACTTTAACCAGATAAATAAAATCGTTGAATGTATCGACACCCGCGGTGTCAACACCATGCGCATAGGTGAATTGGAAAACAAGGATATGCTTGCCTACCACCAACGTGGCAAAATCGAGGCATTGAAAGCTGCACAGCGCAAGGCCACCTATTTGGTAGAGGCTTTGGGCAAGAGGCTTGGCGACGTGATAAGCATTGAGGAGCAGGGCGGAGGCGATGCTTTCCTGCCTATCCAAAGCAATGTGATGTCGTCGGATGCTGCATCGTTCGACGGTTTCCGCACGATTAAGCAAAGTTATTCCATGCTCGTGCGCTTCGAGATTGTGGATTAGGGCTTGTTGGGCGTAGGTTTGCTAAGCGTGAAAATGTGTTCTCGCGGAATGATTGGCGGGATTTCATGCTCGTAGTGGGTGACGTAAACGAGCGAGATGCCGTCGGCCGCTGTGATGCGGGCGATGGCTTGTGCCACGAGCCGTTTGCGTGCCATGTCGAGGCCGTGCAGCGGTTCGTCGAGGATTAGCAACGAGGCGCGGTGGGCGAATGTGCGGGCAATGAGTGCGAGCCGTTGCTCGCCCGATGAGAGGGTATTAAAATACCTGTCGGCGAGCGTTTCGAGCCCGAAAGCTTGCAGCCACTGCATTGCTATGGCTTGTTGTTCATCGTTGATGCGGCGGAAGCAGCCCACATTGTCGTGCAGCCCCGAAGCGACAACGGCCATTAACGTTTCACCGTTGTTGAAGTATAGGTGCATCTCGGGCGAGATGTACCCTATGCGGCGTTTTATGTCCCAAATGCTCTCGCCTGTGCCGCGACGGTGGTCAAAGATGGTGATGTCGTTGCGGTAGCCTTGGGGATTGTCGGCATAGACAAGGCTTAGCAGTGTGGATTTGCCCGAGCCATTTTTGCCGAGCAAAGCCCATTTCTCGCCAGCTTGTACCTGCCACGACACGTCGTGCAAGATTATATTGTTGCCGTATGACACGTTGCAATGTTTCAGTGCAAAAGCTATGTCGTAGTCGATGGGCGATGTGGGTGTGGTCGCTGGTAGATTGATTTGCTGCGGTACTTCAAAAAGGGCTTCAAGTTGGTGTCTTATGCCATTTTCGTTGTTATGGTCGTAATTAATCATTTCGCCGATAGATAGCCGCTTCAATGGCAATATGTAATCGGTGTATGATGGTATGTCGATGGTGTTGCAGAGCAGTAGCATTATTGCGGTGCCACGCTTGGCGAGGTCGGCAATGAGGTTGTTGAATAAGTCGCGAGAAGCGGCATCAAGACCTATGTATGGATTGTCGATTATGAGCAAGTCGGGTTGCTCGGTGAGCATGTTTATGATTAGGAATTTGCGCAGCTCGCCGCTCGACAAGTAGTTGATGCGCTTGTGCCGCACGTCGTCGATTGATAGCGAGTGGCACAATTCTAGCCACCTTTGTTCGCTCATTTTGCCGCCAATCAGTTGTTCTACAGTCGGAATGCTGTCGTTGGCAGTCGATTCGAATCGTTGTTGGTAATAAGTGTCGTTACAGCCGGTGAGCGAATGAATGTCGGTAAATTCAATGCTTTTTATGCGCAATGCTTTTTTGTCGCCAAGAATGCGGTTCATGCCGATATTCCAGCCACGTTCGATGATTTTGCCGAGTGTGGTTTTCCCTGCGCCATTTTCACCTATAATCACGTAGGTTTTTCCTGCGGCAATTTCAAAAGGGTGCGGGTTGAGGAGTTTCACGCCAGTATATTGGAGCGTGTCGCTTTCGGCACGCAGTAGGTATTTCTTGTTGCTCATGCTTTTGCTGAATAATATTCAAATTGTGGCAAAATTAGCCATATTTTAAGAAAATAACTATAGATAAAGTCGAAATTGTGACGTGATGAAAAAACGTGTATAAAAACGGTGAACGCTTCGGGTAAAATGTGCGAAATTTTACATATATTTGCGCTCGTAAACACACAGCCTTACGGTAAGCAGGGGGTGTACGACTGGAGAGAAAAATAAATCATATTGTTTTTCTTTTTTTGTTGACCTTGCACTGTTTTTGAATAAAGGGCTTCCTTTAAAAGCCGTTAACGATACTATGACATTGTCTTGGAATGAAATTAAAGCTATATTGACCGAAAACGTGAAGCTCGACAAATCTCGCCTACCAATGGACGAGATAGGCGAGTGTTATGTTTTCTTGAAAAAGTTTGCTGCCGATAAAGTCATATATGGCATAAACACTGGGTTTGGCCCCATGGCGCAATGGCGTGTTGACGACCAATATTTGTCGGACTTGCAATATAACATAATCAGAAGCCATTCGACAGGAGCAGGAGAGCCACTTGACGATATGTGCGTCAAGGCGGCCATGCTTGCCCGCCTGGGAACTTTGTTGCAGTGCAAGTCGGGTGTACATCCCGATACTGTGGCGTTGCTGATAGATTTCATAAACCGTGGCATATACCCGTTTATCCCGCAACATGGCAGCGTGGGAGCAAGTGGCGACCTCGTGCAACTTGCACATATAGCGTTGGCTATGATAGGTGAGGGGCAGGTGCATTACAATGGCGTGTGGCGTGATGCTGGAACGGTACTTGCCGAGGTGGGGCTTGAACCAATGAAGATATACATACGCGAAGGGTTGTCAATGACCAATGGTACATCGGTGATGACTGGCGTAGGACTTGTCAACCAGATTGCAGCTGAGCAACTTCTATGCTGGGCTACGATTGCTGCTGTGTGGATGAATGAGATTGCAGCATCGTTTGACGACTTGATGGCTCCGGCATTGAATGATTGCCGGCATCATCGTGGGCAACAGGTGATTGCTGCCAAAATGAGGCGAATAGCCGAGGGAAGCCGTTGCTTGCAAAAGCGCGAACATGAACTGTATGATAACGGGCACAGCGATGACAAGGTGTTTGAACACAAAGTTCAAGCATATTATTCGTTGCGTTGTGCTCCGCAAATACTCGGCCCAGTGTATGACACACTTGCCAATGCCCGGCAGGTGCTGGTCGATGAGGTAAACTCGGCGAGCGACAATCCTATAGTTGACCCTGTGTCGGGGAATGTATATCATGGCGGTAATTTCCATGGAGATTATGTGTCGCTTGAGCAAGACAAGGTGAAAATAGCCATGACGCGAGTTGCCATGACGGCCGAACGGCAACTTAACTACCTGTTTCACGACCGTATCAATGGTATTTTGCCACCGTTCCTTAACTTGGGTACGTTAGGGTTGAATTATGGTATGCAGGCCTGCCAGTTCACAGCGACATCTACCACGGCAGAGTGCCAGACACTTTCGATGCCAAACTATGTGCATAGCATTCCAAACAACAATGACAATCAAGACATAGTGAGCATGGGTACAAACTCGGCTTTGCTGTGCAAGCGTGTTATAGACAATGTGTATCAGGTTATGGCAATACAATTCATGGCATTGGCCCAGGCTGTGGATTGCTTGGGGATAGTTGACAAGTTGTCGCCTGTTACACAGGCTATATATAACGATATACGGCACATTTCGCCAACGATAGTCGCCGACAGGCCGTATTATAAAGAGATTGCAGCAGTCGAGGCGTATCTGAGGCAATCACAAGTGTCGATATAAAAGAATTTAATTGTATGGAAAATAAGAAATATGCACTGGTTACTGGCGGTTCCCGTGGTATCGGGAGAGCCATTTGCTTGGAATTGTCGCAAATGGGATATTGCGTGATTGTTAATTTCCGTGACAATGCCGCAGCTGCCAATGAAACATTGAAAATGATAACCGAACAGGATGGCAAAGGCGAATTGATGCAATGTGATGTGTCGGATGCCAATGCCATTGATGCAGCACTCGGGCAATGGGAGGAAACGCATCCCGATTGTTTCGTGGAGGTACTTGTCAACAATGCCGGCATAAGGCAGGACAATCTGCTTATATTCATGCAGGACAGCCAGTGGCATGATGTGCTTGACACTACGCTTAATGGCTTTTTTTACATTACACGTCGGTTGCTCAAGGGTATGCTCACGCATAGGTATGGGCGCATTGTGAATGTAGCTTCGCTTTCGGGGCTTAAAGGTTTGCCGGGACAATGCAATTATTCGGCAGCCAAGGCCGCGCTTATAGGTGCGACAAAGGCCCTTGCGCAGGAAGTCGCCCCACGCCGCGTGACGGTGAATGCCGTAGCTCCAGGGTTTATAACATCGGACATGACAAAGGACTTGGACGAAGCATCGTTGAAGAAGATGATTCCTGCCAATCGCTTTGGCAAGCCCGAGGAAGTGGCGGCAGCAGTTGCATTCCTTGCATCGGACAAAGCAGCTTACATTACTGGCGAAGTGATTTCTATAAATGGAGGTCTTTACACTTAAATTATTACAATAATGGCTAAACGGGTAGTTATTACTGGTATTGGTATATGGTCGTGCTTGGGAAAGAATGTAGATGAAGTGCGGCAATCGTTATATGAAGGACGTTCGGGCATCGGTATTGAACAAGAACGAATTCAATATGGTTATCGGTCGGCATTGACTGGTATCGTTGAGAGGCCGAAGTTAAAAGGTGTCATTGAACGCCGTTTACGTGTAGGATTGTCGGAAGAGGCCGAATATGCCTACATGGCAAGCAAGGAAGCGTTTGCAATGGCTGGTGTTGACGATGATTATTTGCTCAATAATGAGGTGGGCGTGATTTTTGGTAACGATTCATCGGCCAAACCTGTGATAGAAGCGGCCAAAATCATGGACGAAAAGCACGATTCGGCACTGCTCGGGTCAGGGCTGATATTCCAGTCGATGAATTCCACTGTGAACATGAACATGAGCACCATATTTCACTTGCGAGGAGTGAACTTCTCGGTAAGTGCGGCTTGTGCCAGCGGTTCACATTCGATAGGGCTGGGATACATGTTTATAAAGCAGGGATTGCAAGATATGATTATATGCGGCGGTGCACAAGAAACCAATTACTACTCAATGGCTACTTTTGATGCTTTGGCGGCATTCTCGGTTCGTATGGACGACCCTGCCAAGGCTTCGCGCCCATTTGACCGCGACCGTGATGGGCTTGTACCGAGCGGTGGTGCGGCTGCCGTGGTGCTCGAAGATTATGATCATGCTGTAGCTCGTGGTGCCAACATTTTGGCCGAGGTCACAGGATATGGTTTTTCATCAAATGGTGGAGGAATTTCGCAGCCGAATGATGACGGGTCGGTGACAGCTATCATGAGGGCATTGGCCGATGCTGGCATTGCCGCCAAGGATGTAGATTACATCAATGCCCATGCCACGTCAACCCGCCAGGGCGACATGTATGAAGCAATGGCACTTGACCGTGTGTTTCGCGGACAACATGCTCTGATTAGTTCTACAAAGTCGATGACGGGACATGAATGCTGGATGGCTGGAGCAAGCGAAATAGTATATTCGGTGTTGATGTTGAGGAATAATTTTGTAGCACCCAATATCAACTTTGAGAATCCCGACGAATATTCCGAAAAAATCAATATAGCACCTAAAACTGTCGATGTGGAACTAAATGTGGTTTTGTCTAATTCGTTTGGTTTTGGTGGTACCAACAGTGCACTGGTCATTCAAAAAATATAAGAGAAAAATGCAGGAATTATGAACTTGTTCCCAAATATACATCGGGCTTATACCCAAGAACACATGAAAGCTGGCGAGGCTCAACGCTTGGCCGAATATATCGCATTCGGACCGATTGTGTTTCAGGTGTCGCGTTTGATGGTGAAGTTTGGTATTCTTGCCATGCTTCGCGACAGCAATGAGGGAATGACAGTTGAAGAGATTGCTCGCAAGGCAGGATTGACCGACTATGCTGCAAAAGTGCTTTTGGAAGCATCGTTGTCGATAGGTACTGTATTGGTTGAACCTGTTACCGAACGATATGGCTTGTCTAAGACTGGGTGGTTCTTACTCACCGATACAGCTATAAGGGTGGACATGGATTTCAACCATGACGTGAATTATGAGGGGATGTTCCATCTTGAAGAGGCATTGCTGGAAGGACGTCCGGCTGGGCTTGAACACTTTGGCAATTGGCCTACAATCTATGAAGGATTGTCGCAATTGCCGCAGCAAGTACAGAAAAGCTGGTTTGCGTTTGACCATTTTTATTCCGATGGCGCATTTGAACAAGCATTGCCCATTGTTTTTAGCCGCAATCCTCGTCGGTTGCTCGATGTGGGCGGCAACACCGGACGATGGGCGTTGTGCTGTGTGGGCTATGATGCCAATGTGCGTGTTACGGTAATGGACTTGCCCCAACAGCTTGAAATGATGCGGGCACAGACTGCTGGCAAACCAGGGGCAGAACGCATTGACGGATATGGCACAAACTTGCTCGATCGCAATGCCGCGTTTCCTGCCAGTGTGCATTACGATGCAATATGGATGAGCCAGTTCCTCGACTGTTTCGGCGAAGAAGACATAGTGAGTATCTTGAGCCGTGCGGCAGTCATAATGAATGCCGATACACGCCTGTATATCATGGAAACATTGTGGGATCGGCAACGTTATGAGTCGGCTACTTTGTGCCTGACATTGACAAGCGTTTATTTCACGGCAATGGCTAACGGCAATAGCAAGATGTACCACTCGGCCGACATGGAAAGGCTGATAGACCGTGCAGGTCTTGCAGTGGAAGAAATTCATGACCATTTGGGAATGGGACATAGTATAATAGTTTGTAAATTAAAAGATTAATAAAATAGATTAAATATGGATAGAAAAGAAATTGAAGAAAAAGTAAAAACTTTCTTGATCGAAGATCTCGAAATAGATGAAGACAAGATCTCGCCTGATGCAAAATTGAAGGAAGACATGGGTATTGAAAGCCTTGACTTCGTTGATATCGTGGTGATGGTCGAGAAAATATTTGGGTTCAAGATTCAGCCCGAAGAGATGGCTGGTGTTACCACGTTGAGCCAATTTTGCGACTACATAGAATCAAAGGTCAACAAGAAGTGACCCATAGGTTTATATAAACCGTGAATAGGTAGAGGTATTTTTTGTGGACAAGCATATAGGGCATGAACAATGGAGCGGGCGTACCGATGGGCAACCATGGATGCAACGCACGCTGATAAAGATATTCAAGGTGACCGACATTCGCATCATGTATTTTATGATGGGGTGGGTGGTGCCGTTCTATATGTTGCGAAATCATAAGGAATACCTTGCAATGTACCGATTTTTCAGGAAACGTTTTGGATATGGCAGAGTAAAATCGTTTTGGAATGTGTTCAAGAACCATTTGAAGTTTGGACAAGTCATTCTTGATCGTTTTGCCGTATATGCCAGGAAGCGTTTCAAATTTATTATCGAAGGTGGCGAGTTGTTTGACCACCTTGCCAAGCAACCATCGGGATTTGTACAACTAAGTTCCCACGTTGGCAATTATGAGATGGCTGGCTATTCGCTTGTTTCGCACGATAAGCGGTTCAATGCAGTTGTCTATGCTGGCGAAACGGCAACCGTTATGCGTAACCGCGCAGCGATGTTTGCTCCCAACAATATGCGTATGATACTCGTCGGCAACGACATGTCGCATATATTCGCTTTGAACCAGGCACTTGGCGATGGAGAGATTGTGAGTGTACCTGGCGACAGGATATTTGGTTCTCCACGATATGTCGAATGTGATTTCTTCGGCGATGTCGCGCGTTTTCCAATGGGGCCATTTGCCATGGCTATCCAGCGCGATGTACCACTTTTGGCTGTATTTGTGATGAAAATTTCCACAATGGGTTATAAAATCTATGTAAGGAAAATTGATGCCGATGCAGCCCTTTCACGCAAGGAACGTATCGAGGCTGCCGCCAAATCCTTTGCCAGTGAACTTGAGGCGATAGTAAGGCAATATCCCACACAGTGGTTTAATTATTACGACTTTTGGTCGCATTGAATAATGGAAGAAAAGGAAATATCCAGCATACCTATGTCGGAGTTGTTGCCGCAACGTCCGCCATTTGTCGTGGTTGACAGTTTGTGGCATTTCGACAATGAAAAGACCGAAACCGTGTTTACTGTCGATGGCAGTTGTATCATGGTCGAGGATGGGCATCTTGCCCCGATGGGGTTGATTGAGAATATGGCTCAGACGTGTGCTGCACGACTGGGTTATATCAATTATATCAATCGCAAGCGTATTAAAATAGGATTTATCGGAGCAATCAGGAATATGGCTATAACGCGACTTCCTCGTGTGGGCGAAATGCTGCACACTGTGGTGAGCGTAAAGGACGAAGTATTTGGAATGACGCTTGCCGATGCCACCGTAATGTGCGATGGTGTGGCAATAGCTACGGCCGAAATGAAAATAGCACTTAGTGACAGCGAAATAAGTGAATGATGTGATGGCAGAAGAATGTACAAACATATTATCAGCTACTAAGATGCTCGAAGTGCGCTTTAGCGAGGTTGATTCCATGAACATTGTTTGGCACGGTTCATACGCCCTGTATTTTGAAGATGCTCGTGAAGCTTTCGGACAAAAGTATGGGCTTGGATATTTAGATATATTCGGTAACGGGTATTATGCTCCGCTTGTTGACTTGTCGTTCCAGTATAAGCGTCCGATTGTGTATGGAATGAAGCCGCAGATAACCGTGTATTATCGTGCGACGCCAGCGGCGAAAATCATATTTGATTATGAGATACACGACAGTGCCGATGGTTCGCTGTTGGCTACAGGGCATTCGGTGCAGGTGTTTCTTGACAAGAATTATAACCTTGTGTGGACTAATCCTGAGTTTTACGAACAATGGAAACAGCGATGGAAAGTTCAATAGCAGCAATAGTAGCCCATAATGTAGTTTCACCGTTGGGGTTAACATCGGCTGATAATTATGAGGCGGTCAAAGACGGTCGAACAGCTGTGCGTGTGCATGGCAGTTTCGGCGCGTTGCAAGGGCCTTTGCCATTGGCTGTCGTTGATGGAAGTATGCTTGATGATGCGTGTGCATTTATCGGCTTGTCGAGGAATGATTATACTCGGTTTGAAAAGATGCTGATTTTGTCGATTAGTCAAGCTGTAGCCGATAGTGAAATCGATTTATCGTCGCCACGGGTAATTTTTATCATATCGACCACTAAGGGAAATGTGGAATTGCTCGACAGGAATGCTTCCAATTCTATTCCTCGTGAACGGGTGTTCCTTGCAACAGCCGCAAAACAAGTTGCACGGTATTTCAATAATCCCAATAATCCGCTCGTCGTGTCAAATGCTTGCACATCGGGACTATGTGCACAGATTGCAGCCATGCGTTGCTTGCAGTGTGGCGACTATGATTATGCCGTGGTTGCCGGTTGCGATGTTTTGTCGCCGTTTATAATCTCGGGCTTCCAGTCGTTCAAAGCTGTTTCTTCGCAGTTGTGCCGCCCTTTTGACATGTCAAGAGATGGATTGAACCTTGGCGAAGCTGCTGCGACTGTCGTTTATTCCCGTCATCGGTCGTCGAGAGGCGGCTGGGTTGCGTGTCGTGGTGCAATTCGCAACGATGCCAACCATATATCGGGGCCATCTCGCACTGGTGAAGGGTGCTACAGGGCTTTGTCGGCTGTCGTAGATGGGGTGGACAGCAGTGGGTTGGCATTTGTGAATGTGCATGGTACGGCCACGGTGTATAACGACGAAATGGAGTCGATAGCTTTGCAGCGGGCTGGATTGTTGCAAGTGCCTGTAACAGGGTTAAAAGGTTACTTCGGGCATACATTGGGTGCTGCGGGGGTGCTTGAAACCATTATGTCGATGCTCGCTGTTGACGATCATATTGTACCAGGCACTTTGGGTTTTGCCTCATTGGGAGTTTCGGCATACGTGCAGGTGTCGTGTGAAAATCGGATAACCGACAAGCAGGCATTTGTAAAGATGTTGTCGGGGTTCGGTGGGTGTAATGCCGCTATGCTATTCAAGAAAGGAGGTGATGTGGCATGAATGTGAAATCGTGGGTGAAAATCACGCCTCATGATGCGATTGTTGCAGGGAAATCGGTGCTGGCAAGTAACGATGTTGCGGGACAAAAGTTGTTGGTAGAGGTGTATCGAAAATATGTAAACAATTACCCAAAGTTCTTCAAGATGGACACGTTGTGTAAATTGGGGTTCATCGCATCGGAGCTATTGCTGAACGATATCGAGGGTACTGAGCGAAATAGCTTTGACGACAGGGCAGTAATCATGTTTAACCACAGTAGCTCGTATAATGCCGATTGCCATTTCCAACAGACAATACAGGACGTTGACGACTTTTATCCCAGCCCGTCGGTTTTCGTATATACATTGCCTAACATCGTCACTGGCGAAATTGCCATACGTAACAAGTATTTCGGTGAAACATCGTTTTATGTTATCGACGAACCTGATGCCCGCATAATGGCACAGGTTATATGTAATACGCTTGTTGGCAGTGGCATGAAATCGGCTCTATGCGGGTGGGTAGAATGCACTTGTGATGATGAATTTACCGCTGTGGTGTTCTTGCTGGACGGCGACATTGATCGGGCAAGCTTCGAAGAGGAGATAAAATCATTATTTACAGAACAATAAAAAACAAAAATACTTGAAATGGAAGAATTGATATTAAACTTGAAAAAAGAAATAATAGATGTCTTGAATCTCGAAGATGTCAAGCCCGAAGATATAGACAACGATGCACCGTTATTCGGTGAGGGGCTTGGACTCGACTCTATCGATGCACTTGAACTGATTGTGTTGATGGAGAAAAACTATGGGATAAAATTACAGGACGCGGCTAAAGGCAAAGAGATATTCAAGTCGTTGAACACGATGGCCGATTATATTGCAAAGAACCGAAAGAAATAATAACGAAGCGACATATTATGAGCGAACCGATATTGATTAGTGGTGCTGGAATTGTTTCGGCTATAGGCGTGGGTAAAGAGCCGACGCTCAAGTCGTTGCTGTCGCAATCAAGCGGTATAGGTGATGTGAAGTATTTGCAGACTGCACATGACGAGTTTCCTGTCGGGGAAGTGAAACTTTCTGATGGTGAGATGATGTCGATGTTGGGCTTGCCGCAAGATAGCACACAGATTCGTACTTCGCTCATGGGAATGATTGCTTTGAAAGAAGCATTGCAAGAAGCAGGTATAAATAGCGATTTGATTGGAAGCACGGGGTTCATATCGGGGACAACAGTTGGCGGAATGGATAAAAGCGAGCAATATTATCTCGACTTTCTTGACAACGACAGGCATAATGAATATATAGCCACACATGATTGTGGAGCTTGCACTGAAATGATTGCCGACCACTTCGGTCGGTTTGCGTGGCTTTCAACGATATCCACGGCTTGCTCTTCGGCAGCCAATGCTATAGTGGCGGCAGCCAACTTGATTAAAGCAGGAGAGGCCGACATAGTTGTTGCTGGTGGATGTGAATGTCTGTCGAAGTTCCACCTTAATGGCTTTAATTCACTCATGATACTTGATACTGCCCCATGCCGTCCATTTGATGCCACCCGTCGTGGGCTTAATCTGGGCGAGGGTGCGGCATATATGGTATTGGAATCGGCGGCATCGGTCAAGCGCAGGGGAATTGTCCCCTTGGCTTCGCTTTGGGGTTACGGCAATGCTTGCGACGCTTTTCATCAGACTGCATCATCGCCCGATGGCACAGGTGCGTATAAGGCTATGGCTAAAGCTCTTGAAATGGGCGGGGTGGTGCCAAGTGGCATAGATTATATAAATGCCCATGGCACAGGAACAGAAAACAACGACTTGAGCGAGAGCCAGGCTATAATCAGGTTGTTTGGCGATTGCGTTCCTCCTATTTCCTCTACGAAGTCATTTACAGGGCACACTACCAGTGCTTCGGGGGCTATAGAGGCAGTTATATGTATTCTTGCATTGCAGCATCAATTCTTGCCAGTAAATTTGAATTGGAAAGAGCCGATGGAGAATGGTATTAAACCTGTTACCGACATGAAGTCGCCGAGGCCGATTAACATGGCCTTGTGCAATTCGTTCGGTTTCGGTGGAAATGATACATCATTATTGTTATCTCGTGTGTAATGAAGGTATTCCCATATATAAAAGCCGTATCGCAAATTTCGATACAAGAGCCATTGACCGATGTGTGGATGGAAAGTCCACATTGGTATGATGCGAATTTTGTCAGGTCGATAGACCCTGATTTTAAGCCTTTCGTGCCAGCTGCGCAAGGTCGTCGTATGGGCAAATTGCTAAAAAGGGCATTAACTACGTCGCTGAGCGTTATACGGGAATCAGGAATCGCTTGTCCCGATGCGATAATGATGGGTACGGGACTTGGCTGCATTGAGAGTACCGAGCGTTTTCTTGAATCACTTTGCCGTGATGGCGAACAATTGCTCAAGCCGACACATTTCATGCAATCGACCCACAACACTGTGGCTTCACTGATAGGCATACAAACGGGCAACACGGGTTACAATATTACCTATTCGCACAAAGGCATATCGGTTGACTGTGCATTGCACGATGCTTTGGTACAGTTCAAACTTGGCATGATAGGTTCGGCGTTGGTAGGTGGTAATGACGAGGTTTCTCCATCATATTTTACATTGCTTAAGAAAATAGGTTTTGTAGGACAAGACTCCGAAGTGTGTGGCGAAGCGTCGGTGGCAATGATGTTAAGTAATGAGCAGGAAAATGCCTTGTGCCAAGTGAAAGGTGTGAAGGTGCTGTACCGCCCTGATGTGTGTCGGTTGCAAAGTGCATTGTCGCAGATGCTTTCCGAGGCCGATACATCGCTTGGCGGTATCGATGCTGTCATGACAGGAATAAGTGGTAACAGACTCAATGACAAATATTACTACGATTTGTTGCCAGAATTGTTGCCAGGAGTACCAGTGTTGCATTATAAACATATATTCGGTGAAAGTTATTCTGCCTCGGGGTTGGGAGTATATGCCACAGTGAGGTGCTTGCAGCATGGTTTTATACCGCAGTCGCTTGTGCTGGAACAACCGACATGCAGTGTGCCGGCACCGAATAGGATATTGTTATTGAATATTGCTGACGGTAAAGATTATTCATTTATATTGCTTGAAAAAATATGTGGAAAATAATACCATATTCGCTGGCTCAGTGCTTGTTGCTGTCGGGCGGACAAGTGTTGTTGAAATTGGCATTGCAGGAAATGGGCAACTTTTCTTGGACTATGGAGTTCTGGAAACGGTTGTTCACTAATTGGCATTTTTGTGCTTGTGGTGCTTGCTTCGGCATAGCTACTGTGCTATGGATGTATATCTTGAAACATTTCCCATTCAGTGTGGCATTCTCGCTGATGAGTTTGACTTATGTGTTCGGCATGATAGCTGCCGTGGTCGTATTGAAGGAAGAGAGTAGCTTGTCGCGCTGGATAGGGGTGTGTTTGATTGTAGGAGGTTGTTATTTTATCGTAAAGTAAGAGGAGTATGTACAGATTATTATTGATACTGTTGCTCGTTTTCCCTTTTGTCGTGATGTCGCAAAATGGCTTGGAACGTGTAAGCAAGAGTGAACAACAGGCGATGATTGCACAAATCAATGAGGCAGCTTCATCGGTGAAAACCATGCAATGCGATTTTGAACAAACCAAGTTCATGTCGCTGCTTGATGATAAAATGGTGTCGAAAGGAGTGATGCGTTTCAAGCAAGAACAAAACTTGCGATGGGAATACACTGCTCCATATCGATACATTTTCATAGTGGCAGGGGCTAAGGTGATGATAAAATCATCGCAGAGTACCGATGAAATAGATGTGCGTTCGAGCAGGTTATTCCAAGAGATAGTGGGCATAATGGTAAATAGTGTCACAGGCAAATGTTTGTCGGTCGGCAGTGACTTTAACACCACAATGTACACGGCAGGTAAGTCGGGCGAATGGGTGGCAAAACTCGTCCCCCGCAAGAAAGAGTTGAGGCAAATGTTTAGTGTGATAACGTTGTATTTCGACCCCGAAGCCAAGATGATAACACAAGTGGAGATGGAAGAGAACAGTGGCGACATGACACAGATACTGTTAAAAAACGTGATTACAAATGTAGGGTTAGATGACTCGGTTTTTACTATTGATTAGTATATTGTTTGCGTCGGTGGCAAATCTTTTTGCATCGGCAAGTGAACAAGAGTTGATTCCCCCCGACACGCTTTTCCGCTTTGAAAATAGTGAACGGGTGGAATATAACTTTTCGCTCCAGTTCAAGAACAACACATTTACCGGCGTTTGTGTGATGAAACTCATGGGGCAAGAAATCAGAGGTAGCATAATGAATGAATTTGGAGTAAAAGCCTTTGATTTTGTATATGATACCAATTCTCGGTCGATAGACTTGCGCAATGTGATTGGCTTTATGAACCGATTGCTTGTAAAACGCACGTTGAAAGCCGACTGGAAATATTTATTGTCGTTTAGCTCCATTACTAAAGCCGACAAGAAACGCAGCATAGTGGTTACTGAGCGTGGAGAAATAATATTTAAAAACAAGAAGCGCGGCATCGTTTATAAGTTGTCGCCATTAAAATAACAGATTGCAACAATGATATTGCTGAATGATTTTTTCCAAATAGTAGAGAGTGGTGTTGACCTGAAAAGTGGGCAACTCACTTTCAAGGTAAGGTTGAATGCAAGCCATGTGATTTATAAGGCCCATTTTCCTGGAATGCCCATCACGCCAGGTGTGTGTATTATACAGATGGTAACAGAATGCTTGCAGCAGCATTTGGAAGAAATGTTACAGTTGGAATATGTGAAGAATGTAAAGTTCTTGAATACAATAGTCCCCGACGGAAACAAAGAGGTAGAAATCTCATTCAGCAAAATATTAAAAAGCGAAGATGGGAAATATCATGTGCAATCGACAGTGTGTGATGCCAGCACTACCTATGCCAAAATATCGGTAATTTATGACTGAACTCGCAGGTGTCGAAATATCGCAACATCGGCAAGTGTGTGTGGTAATTCCCACTTATGACAATGCCGGAACTGTGGCACAAGTTGCCACGGCAGCGCATGCATATTGCCAGAATGTGATAGTGGTCGATGATGGTAGCAACGATGAAACTCCTGCTATTTTGAAAGGTCTGGAATGCCAGGGTATCACTATTGTCAGCCATGACAAAAATCGCGGAAAAGGTTGTGCCTTGAAAACAGGTTTCTTGAAAGCTATGGAGATGGGGTATAGCCATGCAATAACCATGGATGCCGACGGGCAGCATTATCCGAGCGACATTCCACAATTTATGGATTGCATAGAACGTTATCCCGATACCATAATTGTTGGCAGTCGAAACCTTGAGAGTGAAAACATGCCAGGAAAGAACACTTTTGCCAACAGGTTTTCGAATTTTTGGTTTACAGTGCAGACGTGGCATCGACTTGCCGACACTCAAAGTGGCTATCGTGCATATCCGTTGAAGAAACTCACAGGGTTGCGTTCTTTGACAAGCAGGTATGAGGCCGAATTGATGTTGCTCGTGCTTGCAGCATGGGCGGGTGTGGAGTTGCGCACGTTGCCAATCAATGTATATTATCCACCGCGAGGTGAGAGGGTAACTCATTTTAGACCTGGCATGGATTTTTTGCGTATAAGTGTGTTAAATACAGTTTTGTGTATATTGGCTGTTGTATATGGTTGGCCAAGAATGATTTTGAAAAAGATTAAGCCATGAACAACTTTTTTTTGTCGATATATGATGCTTTGTCGAAACGCAAGTGGCTTGCCGTGGCTGCCAGTATAGTATGCGTCGCCTTGTGCATATTTGCTGCATTAAACCTGCATTACAGCGAAGATATTTCCGACTTTTTGCCTCAAGATCCTGAAGGAGAGAAATACACATCGGTATATAACAACCTTGGAGGGCAAGACCGCATAGTGGTGATTTTCTCAAAAGATGATGCCCGAGGTAGTGCCGATGATTATGAAAGCATAACCAGTGCGATGAATGCGTTTGGCGAAATGTGGGCAGAGGTTGATACGGCTTCGGTAGCTTCGGTGCAGATATCGGTTGATGAAATGCAAGTTCTTGAAATGATGAACTTTGTACAAAGTAATTATCCATATTTCATGAGCCAAGAAGAGTATGGACGAGCCGACTCGTTACTGTCGTTGCATGGGTATGTTTCGCGACAGCTCGAAGCGAGAAAACGTGCCTTGATGTTGCCGACTGGTAGCATGGTGGCTCAGAGCATGAGATATGACCCGCTTGAACTTTTCCCGTCGGTGCTGCGTAAAATGCAGTCGTTTAATAGCCTTAGTGACTATTACAAGCTGGCAGGAGGATATATTTTCAATAAAGAAGGGGATAAGGGACTTGCGTTTATATTGTCGCCGTATGGTATAAGTGAGTCGATGCAAAATCAGCGACTTGCCGAGATGATTGAGATTGCCATTGCCAAAACCGAACAGCAAGTTGACGGAATTGAAATCTCGGCAGTGGGAGCTCCATTGATTGCCGTCACTAATGCTCAGCAAATAAAGCGTGACAGCCTTATTACTGTGACGCTTGCTGTAGTATTGATTTTTATTATCTTGATTTTGTCGTTCAGACGTAGTGGCGACTTGTTGTGGATAGGCGCGTCTATATTGTTTGGCAGCTTGTTTGCATTGGGTGTCATATCGATATTCAAGTCTGTGATTTCGATAATAGTGTTGGGTATTGGTTCGGTTATAATAGGTATAGCGGTGAATTATCCGCTTCATTTTCTCGACCATCTGAAGCATAGTCCGACAAAGCGCGTTGCGTTGCGTGAAATGGTGTCGCCATTGCTTATAGGCAATATAACCACTGTGAGTGCATTCCTGTGCTTGTTGTTCTTGAAAGCCGAGGCGATGCGTGACTTGGGGTTGTTTGGTGCATTGACATTAATCGGTACAATCTTGTTTGTGCTTGTACTGTTGCCTCCAATGGTGAAATCGCGCCGCCACAGTGGCGATGCCGGGCAGTGGCATTTAAACATGGGGCGTTTTGTTGCAGTACCCGAAGGGCGTGGCAATAAGTTTGTAATTCCTATTGTAGTGCTTCTGACGTGTGTGTTGGCATACTTTGGCCAACAGACTTCGTTTGATTCGAACATGCAGCATATAAATTACATGACACCACAACAGCGCGACGACTTGCAAATGCTCTATTCAAGTGTTAACCGTAATGATGGTACAGCCACTGTTTACGCTGTTGCCGAGAGTGGCGAAATGCAACTTGCACTGCAAAACAATGAGCAGTTGCTGGCAACAATCGGCAAAGACACAGCAATGCATGCACGGGTAAATGGTATAGGCTATTTTATCCCATCTAAACGGCAGCAGGAGCAAAGTTTGCAGTTATGGCGGCAGTTGTGGGAGAAGCATGGTGATGTAATAAATGAAATAAATGTCGAAAGTAAGCGATTGGGGTTTTCGCAGAAGGCATTTGCACCGTTTATTGAGAGTGTAGAGGCTGCCCATGAGTTGCAGGAGGTAGAGTATTTCACCCCAATAATAGCTCAAGTTGGCAAAAATTATATAATGAAAGCCGACTCGTTGGTGCGTATAGTAAATCATGTGTCGTTGCCGGCAAACAGGGTTGATGAGTTCAAGGAATATATGAACGCAAACTTGCTACAATCCACTGGATTTGTTTTTGATGCCAGTGATGTGGGCAACAGGTTGGTGTCGTTGCTGTCCGATGAGTTTGATTATGTCGGTTTCGTTTGTGGATTTGTGGTATTTTTCTTCTTGTGGGTTTCTTTTGGCCGCTTCGAGTTAAGCTTGTTGTCGTTTTTGCCACTTGCTGTGAGCTGGATTTGGATAATGGGCATAATGGGGTTGTTTGATATCAGGTTTAACATAGTCAATATTATACTTGCCACGTTTATTTTCGGCCAAGGTGACGATTATACCATATTCATTACCGAGGGGTTGATGTATGAATATGCGTATGGCAAGAAAGTGTTGGCATCATACAAAAATAGTGTTGCATTGTCGGCTGTGATAATGTTTATAGGCATGGGTATGCTCATATTTGCCAAGCATCCAGCTATGAAGTCGCTTGCCGAAGTTGCGATAATAGGAATGCTCACCGTGGTGATGATGGCCTATTACTTGCCGCCGCTTGTGTTCAGGTGGCTGACCATGCGTAATGGCGTAGTGCGTGATGTGCCTATAACATTGAAACGATGGGCATATTCGGTATTTTCGTTTTCGTTTTTCTTGCTTGGAATGTATGTGTTGTTGATACCATTTACATTTTTCTATTTTCACATAGGCAAGGTTTCCGAAAAGAAACGGTTGTGGTATCATGGGCTTTTGCAACGGATTTCAAGTTTCGTTGTGCGTCATGTGCCAGGAGTCAAATTCTACTGCAATAACAAATATGGTGAAACATTCGATGAGCCATGTGTGATTATCAGTAACCACCAGTCGCATCTCGACTTGATGTGCATAATGATGCTTACACCAAGGCTTGTAATACTCACCAACGACTGGGTATGGCATAATCCATTCTATGGTATGGTAATACGCCACGCAGAGTTTTATCCAGTATCTGATGGAATCGATATGAATTTGGCTCGGTTGCAATCGCTTGTGACGCGAGGATATTCAGTTGTGGTATTCCCCGAGGGTACGCGGTCGGCCGATTGTTCCATATTGCGGTTTCATCGAGGTGCATTTTACTTGGCACAGCAATTGGGTATTGGCATTTTGCCTGTTTATTTGCATGGTGTGGGACATGTGTTGCCAAAGAACGATTTCATGCTACGCGAAGGCTGTATTTATACCGAGGTTGGAAAGCGCATTCCAGCTGCCGAGGTGCAATCTGTCAGCGACAGGAAGTTGACGGCTATGTGCCATAAAATGTATGTGGAACATTACAGTGAAATATGCAACCAATGTGAAACTGTGCAATATTTTGTCCCTTATGTGCGGTACAAATATATGTATAAAGGGCATGGCATCGAAATGGCTAACCATAGGGCTTTGAAGTCGGTTAAGCAGGCCGATGTTGCATGCGATTTGCCCATAGGTAGCGTGGTCAAGATTGAAAATTGCGGGCAAGGTGAATTTGCCTGGGTTTATGCCCTTGTCAACAAAGGGGTCGAGGTATATGCAACCGACAATGATGAGGAACTGCTCGCTGTGGCGGTCAATACATCGTGTCAACCTCGCAACTTGCACTTTGTGGTTGCGGCTGGTGATATTCCCAAGTATGACAAGTGCATTGATGTGAAAAAAATTATGTAAGAAGATATGAATCGTGGTAGTTGCATAATCATTGGTAGCGGACTTGGTGGACTGGCTTGTGGTGTAATCCTTGCGAAGAATGGATATGATGTCACCATACTTGAACAAGCCGCACAGGTGGGCGGTTGTCTGCAATGTTTTACGCGGCGTGGGGTTAAGTTTGAAACCGGAATGCACTTTATCGGCAGTGTCGATGATGGGCAAGTATTGGCACGAATGCTTAACTATCTGGGTGTCCGTGATGAACTTGCATTGAGCAGTCTTGACCGTGATGGATATGATGTGGTTTCGCTTTGTGGCGACCAATTTAAATTTCCGATGGGCAGGGAGCGGTTTATAGAACAGTTTTCAAGTTATTTCCCTTCGCAGACCGACAATATTGTCAATTACTATGACTTGGTGAAAAAGGTGGCTTCTGCTTCGTCGCTGCACTCATTGAAGTATGGCGAGTCGGACATGGCTATCAATACCGAGTATCAGTTGCGTAGCATCGATGATGTGATAGAAAAGTTGATCGACGACCCGGTATTGCAAAATGTACTTGTGGGAAACTTGCCGTTATATGCAGCTGTGAAAGGAAAAACGCCATTTTCATCACATGCATTTATAGTTGATTTTTACAATCAAAGTGCTTGCCGGGTAGTCGGCGGCAGTGACGCAATAAGCCGAGCATTGGTGAAGAAATTGGAAGAGTATGGTGGAAAGATTATAACTCGTTGCAAGGTGAAACGCATATTGTGTGATGCGAGCCGTGCCACTGGCGTTGAAACAGAGCAAGGGCAATGTTTGGCCGCCGATTATGTCGTGGCTGATATCCACCCTGCACGTTTGCTTGAGATGCTCGATACGAAACTGATAAGGCCAGCGTTCCGCCGCCGTATAGCCACTTTGCCTAATACCGTTGGCGGCTTTTCGATATATCTGCATTTCAAGGAAAATACTGTTCCTTACATGAATAGTAATTTTTATAGTTACCGAGGAAATACCCCATGGGGCTGTGAAGAGTACGATAAATCAACGTGGCCCAAAGGATACTTGTATATGCACTTTTGTCATACCGATAATCCTGTATATGCCTTGGGTGGCGTAATATTATCATATATGCGCATGGAGGAACTTGCCCCGTGGTTTGAAACTACTGTGGGACGGCGTGGAACTGATTATGAGGAGTTCAAGCGTGTGCGTGCCGAGATATTGCTTTCGGCTGTCGAGCGCGATTTCCCGGGATTGCGAAATAACATTGCCCATTATTACACTTCTACGCCATTGACCTATCGTGATTATACAGGTACCGAGGGCGGTTCGATGTATGGTGTGGCCAAAGATATAACGATGGGAGCATCGTGCCGTGTGTCGCACAAGACACGAGTACCAAACTTGTTCATGACTGGGCAAAATGTTAACTCGCACGGCATGCTTGGTGTGCTTGTAGGTGCGATTGTTACTTGCTCGGAATTTATTGGCAATAGTGAAATATATAAACAATTATCACAAGCCGACAATGGATAAAAAAGTATTAATAATAGGTGGCGGGCTTGGCGGGTTGTTCACAGGCGCATTGCTGGCAAAGGAAGGTTGTCGCGTGGAGGTGCTTGAAAAGAATAGCATCGTCGGTGGCGGGCTGCAATGTTTTATGCGCCATGGTGAATTGTTTGAAACGGGTATGCACATTTTGGGTGGATTTGATGAGGGTGGTACACTCTACAAAATATGTTCCCACTTGGGCATTATGGATAGGCTGTCGGTGCGCCCGTGCGACGATTATGCCATCGACACCATCACTTATCTTGCCGATGGACGCACATACGATATACCCAAGGGGCGTGAGGCGGTTGTGCGTTACTTGTCGTCGTCGTTTCCTGCCGAGTCGGATGGTATTGCTGCATATTTCGACAATTTATATCGGTTGACGCAAGAGGTCGATTTGTTTTATTTGCGCAAAAATAGCCAGCAAGTTACATTGCATAGTGAGCAATTCTTATGGTCGGCCGACAGGTTTATAAACCATTATGTGGCCGATGAACAATTGCGTGAGTTACTTGCCTACATGAATCCCATGTATGGAGGTGTGGCGGGGCATACACCGGCATATATACATGCATTGATAAATGTGCTGTATATCAATGGCGCAAGCCGTTTCAACGATGGCAGCCAACAGCTTGCCGAGCAGCTTGTCGATGTGATTGAAAATGCGGGTGGCAGGGTCTATGCGGGTGACGGTGTTGAAAAAATTCAAGTTGACGACAGACTTGTAAATCATGTCGTTACCAAGAAAGGGAAAATTTACAGTGCCGATTATTATATTTCGGACGTGCACCCTTGCACGTTGTTTGGGCTGATGAGCGAAGGTGCATTTTCACGTGCATATATGAACCGACTATCGGAAATACCAAATTCGTATTCGGCATTCTCGGTGTATATTAAATTTAAAGAAAACACTTTTCCGTATATCAATCATACGTGTTATTGTCAGGAACACGTGGGAATGGTGTGGGAATTGTGGAAGTATGATGAGAGTGCCGATTGGCCTTATGGTTTTATGTATATGACGCCGCCGTCGCGTGTTCAGGGACGCTATGCCAGTCGTATGCTCGTCAACTGCTTGATGAAGTATGAAGTGGTGGAAAAGTGGAGTGATACCTACACGGGGCATCGCGGCCGTGAATATGAAGAGTGGAAACAATGGTGCATGAAACGTGTAATCGGCAAGCTCGGCAAGCTCTATTCTGGGTTTGAAGACACTATCGAATTTACACTTGCATCATCGCCACTCACTATTCGCGATTATTATGGAGCGAAAGAGGGTACAATATACGGATTCAGCAAAGATTGCCACAATATGGCATTGTCGCAAGTGCCCATTTTCACAAAGGTGCGCAATTTGTTGCTTACGGGCGGAAATATCAATTTGCATGGAATATGCGGTGTGCCACTGACTGCCATCGAAACAGCCGAAGCAATAGTGGGACGCAATGTAATACTTGACAAAATAAACTGTGTGTAATTAAACTTGTAATCATGGATGACATAGAATATAGGACACCCGAAGAAATAAAATCTTACCAAGAGGAATTGCTACATACGGCCCTTGCATATTTGCAGGGTCATTCGGCTTATTATCAACGCATGTTTGCGCGTTGTGAAATAAACGTGGATAAGATTGTGCATCTTGAAGACCTTGTGAAAATTCCGTTCACCGAGAAGAAAGATTTGCAGATTTTCAATGAAGATTTCTTATGTTGCCCACGGGAGAAGATTATAGACTATATAACGACATCGGGTACGCTTGGCGAGCCTGTGACGTTTGGATGTACCGAGAAAGATTTGCAACGGCTTGCTTATAACGAGAAGAAGTCGTTTGCATGTGCAGGACTCAAGCCTGGCAATATCTTGCAGCTGATGACTACCATTGACAAGCGGTTCATGGCTGGGTTGGCATACTTCTTGGGAATACGTGAACTCGGTGCAAGCATTATCAGGGTGGGTAATGGAATACCCGAATTGCAATGGGACACAATAAAGCGCATCAAGCCCGACACGATTATGTGTGTACCATCGTTTATATTGCGACTTATACAATATGCCGAGGAGCATGGGATAGACTACCGCAACAGCAGTGTGCGCCGTATTATAGGTATCGGTGAGGGGCTGCGTGAGCAAGATTTCAGTCTTAATTTGCTTGGACGTAGAATAAAGGAGAAATGGGATGTGGATATGTTTGCCACTTATTCTTCGACCGAGATGGGTGCGACATTCTCAGAGTGTGAATATGGAATGGGTGGGCATGTACACCCCGAACTTATAATTGTGGAAATTATAGGTGACGACAACTTGCCTGTGCCTGATGGCGAGGTAGGCGAGATAGTTGTGACAACATTGGGTGTTGAAGGTATGCCGTTGCTGCGTTTCCGCACGGGCGATATGGCAGCCAAGTGTGTGGAGCGTTGTCGTTGTGGACGGTATTCCTACAGGCTCACTCCGCTCGTTGGTCGTAAAAACAATATGATAAAGTTGAAAGGCACTACATTGTATCCACCTGCAATCAATGATGTGCTTGACAATACACAATATGTGGAGAATTATATAATTATCGTCCAAAATAGCGATGCCGGGACTGACGATGTGGTGGTAAAGGTGGGATTGAACAGCGAACCTGATTTTGATGTAATCAAGGATTTGAAAGACCGCTTCCGTTCACGCATACGTGTGGCTCCATCGATTGAAATATTGCCCGTGGACGAAATTGCGCGATTGAATTTTCCTGCCAAGAGTCGCAAACCTGTGAAATTTGTGGATAACCGTAAAAATTTGAGATAAATGGTACGTTCAGATTTTGACGACATAAGACCTTATTACGAAAGTGAAATCAATGAAGCGATGCACCGCATAGCCGATAATCAATGGTTTTCTTTGCTGGCATCGTATGTTTTCCCCGACAAGGAACTTGATGAAGTGAAACAGATGCTCAAGGGGATTAGTACTGTCGGAGAGTTTCAGCGTAAAGTAATGCATGCATTCACCCAGCAGGTGATAAGGAGCAGTGTGAGCGAATTTACATATAGCGGGCTTGAACATGTCGAAAAGGATAAACAATATTTGTTTGTTTCCAACCATCGCGACATAGTGCTTGATGCAAGCCTCCTGCAAAATATATTGCACAAGAATGGTTATGACACCACCGAAATTACATTTGGCTCGAACTTGATGGTAAACCAATTGGTTGTTGACATAGGCAAATGCAACAAGATGTTTAAAGTGGTACGTGGTGGCAGCATGAAAGATTTTTACCGCAATTCGATCCATTTGTCGGAATATATTCGTTATGCCCTTACCGAAAAGAGGCAATCGGTGTGGATAGCACAACGCAATGGTCGCACAAAAGATGGTAATGACCTCACCGACCAAGGTATAATAAAAATGTTCGGCATGAGTGGCGCGCACGACAAAGTGCAGTCGCTTGCCCAGTTGAATATATTGCCAATGGCAATATCATACGAATGGGAGCCATGCGATGTGTTGAAAATGATGGAACTTTATGAGTCACGAGGGGTAAAATATATAAAGAAGCCTGGTGAAGATCTCAATAGCATAATGACTGGTATAGTGCAACCAAAGGGCCATGTACATATCGAGTTGTGCCAGCCGTTGACGGTTGATGATTTGATGGCATTTGACGATTGTACCAGCAATGAGTTTCACAAGAATGTGGCTGCTCTTATTGAAGACCGCATACATCGCGGGTATAAACTGATGCCAAACAACTATATAGCGTATGACTTGCTTTACGGTAGGGAGCGATATAAGAACTTTTATACTGATGGGCAGAAAGCCGAATTTATTGAGCATGCCAAGCAATTGTGCCAGTATTCCGAGTGGGAGCTCGACGTATTGCAAGATATATTCTTGAAGATGTATGCCAACCCAGTAATCAATAGCCTTAAATGACCAACCCGTTTATAGGTATGCCAGTCACATTGCGCAGGGTGGTGTTTACCGCCCTGTCGGCAATTGTATATTTGCTTCAAGTGCCTACGGCAATTTTGTTGGGAATTGTCTTGTTTGCATTCGGCAAGAAAACCGACCGCAAACGGGAGATATATCATCGCTACATCAATGCCATATATCGGCTCGACATGAAAATAATGCCAGGTGTGAAGCATCATATAGAGAATGCTCACGGTGAAGATTTCTCAAAAGGTGGCATAATGATATGTAACCATCAGTCGTTTCTTGATTCAATGTGCTTGATGATTCTTACTCCCAAATTGTTGATTGCAGCCAATGATAACGTTTGGCGTAATATCGTAATCAGAAATATATTGAAGTTTGCCGATTTTTATCCTATGTCAAAAGGACTTGCCGAAGGTGCGACCCATTTTCGCAAATTTATCGATAAGGGATACCTGGTAGTTGTCTTTCCCGAGGGGGAACGGTCTCAGAATTGTGATATTTTGCGGTTTCATCGAGGTGCCTTTTATCTTGCCGAAGAATTGCAATGCGATTTGTTGCCAGTGTTTATACACGGGGTGGGGCATGTAATGCCCAAAGGGTGTGCATGGCTCAATCGTGGGAAGATATTGATAGAAGTCGGCAAGCGTATTCCTGCTGTCGGTCGGCGTGAATATGCTGTATTGGCCAAGGAAATGCGGCATTTTTATAATGCGCATTATGCCGAACTAAGACAAAAGATTGAAGTGTCGAGATATTTCAATTATTGTGTACAAGGACTGTATTTATATGCAGGTTGCATGGCGGCTTGGCAAGTAAAACGGTTGCTCGGGTTGCATGATTGTTATAGTGAGTTGGTCGATGGCCAATTTGTTGAAGACACGGTTATTGTAAAAGGCGACAAATATGGGGTAGTAGGATTGCTTTTTGCGCTGGTGCACAATGACAAGCAGGTAATAAGTGATGACCGTCGAGGATGGTTGTCAGCTATACGTCAATGTTGCCAAAGTTTTCCTCCTAACTTGTCGATAGTTACAAATCCCGAAGTATGTGCTAATTCCCGAATAGTGGAATGCGACAGTTGATGTGTGCCGTAGCGGGCGGGTGATAATTGTAGAAAATTTTGCGTAAAATCAAAACAGTTTCTAATTTTGTGACTTGTTTATGACTGGATATGAAAAAGGTTATCAAGGCACAAGATGTAGAATTTAGTTACACGGTCGAAGGGACGGGCAGCCAAGCTGTTATATTGATGCATGGGTGGGGGTGCAACCACACCACTCTTGCAAGCATAGAGCGGTTGCTCACCGATAGTTTTACTGTGTACAATGTCGATTTCCCAGGCTTTGGCGACAGCACCGAGCCTCCATTTGTGTGGGGCATGGAACAATACACTACACTAATTGAGCAACTTGTGCATAACGAACACATCAGCAACCCTATCATGATGGGACATTCATTTGGTGGGCGAGTAGGCATAGTTTATGCTTCACGCAATGATGTGGCTAAATTGGTGCTGATTGATGCTGCTGGTGTCAAGCCACGTCGTACCTTGAAGTATTATTTCAAAGTTTACAGTTATAAGATATATAAACGTTTGTTACCGTTGATTGTAGGTGAACAGCGTGCAAATGAGATAATTGACAGTTATCGCAAACGTGTCGGGTCGAGCGATTACAATAATGCCTCTCCCATGATGCGAAGCATAATGAGCAAGATAGTCAATGAAGATTTGTGCCACCTTATGCCATTGATAAAGTGTCCCACGCTGCTTGTCTGGGGCGAGAATGATACAGCGACACCAGTTGCCGATGCGCAGAAGATGGAACGGTTGATACCTGATGCCGGATTGGCGTTGTTTAAGGGGGCAGGGCATTACAGCTTCCTTGACAACCCTTACCAATTTGCAGCTGTAATACGCAGTTTCTTGAGTGAAGAAATGAAAAAGAAGTGACGAAATGGAAATAGGACTCATGTTTATAGTATATGTGGCAATAGCTGTGGCGGCCGTGGTGCTGTATGGCGCGGTCGTTGCAAAAGACTTGCAGATGCTGCAACAAAATTCCTACCGCAATGAGCGGTATGTGCGTTGGATAAAAACGAGTGGCGACACAATGTCGCCTCGGCGGCTTTTCAATGTGGCATTATTCCTGTTGTTGGCATCTTCGTTGTCATTGTCGATTTTTGTAGCTGGTATAGCTCTTGTGGCTATGATTGTGGAGTGTGCCGTGTTGATAACTCGCAAGTCGAAGAAGCCGCTTGTATTTACCAAGCGTGTGTGGAGATTGTTTGCGACTATAAATGTGTTGGCGTGGGTGATGGCAGCATTGGTGGCGTTCGTTTCCCATGGCTCGGGATTCAGAGTTGATGTGTTTGGGCAAATTATGATGCTTGCGACTGCTGTGTCATCGGCCATCACGCTCGTTGCCAATTGGTTGTTGAAACCCGTGGAAAAGTCAATCAATAATCGATATGTAAATGATGCCCGTCGCATACTTGCCCAAAAGCCCGATATGATAATAGTGGGTATTACTGGCAGTTATGGCAAGACGAGTACGAAGCACTATTTGAATAGAATATTAAGTGAGAAATACTCGGTGTTGATGACACCAGGTAGTTACAATACCCCGATGGGCGTGGTGCGCACCGTCCGCGAAATGTTGCAGCCATATAATAACCTGTTCATCGTGGAAATGGGTGCGAAAAACATAGGTGACATTCGAGAAATATGCGACATAGTACATCCAACATACGGCATTGTGACAGCTGTGGGTGAACAGCACTTGGAGTCGTTCAAGACCATTGAGAATGTGCAACGTACCAAATTTGAGCTTATCGATGCTTTGCCTGCCGATGGATATGGTGTGCTTAACAATGATTTTCCCTACGTGGCAAATCGCAAAGTGGAAAATGTTGCGGTTAAGCGTTATTCGGTAAAGCCGGCAAATGGCAGTGACTATCATGCCGAGGATATAACTTACTCGGCTCGTGGCACATCGTTTAAGGTCGTCGGTGAGGGCAAATCATTGGAACTTACCACTCGGCTCGTGGGTGAATGTAATATTTCCAACCTGATGGCTGCCGTAATCATGGCAATGCGCCTCGGTGTGCCCGACCAAAAGATACAATATGCTGTGAGCAAAATCGAGCAGGTGGAACATCGCCTGAATGTCAAGCGTACACCTGGCGGTATAACAATTATTGATGATGCGTTTAATTCCAATCCCGATGGCTCGCGCATGGCACTTGACGTGCTTGCTGGCATGACAGGAGGCAAACGCATAGTTATTACACCCGGCATGATAGAGCTTGGCAGCAAGCAAGAGCATTACAATGAGATTTTCGGAGAACATATTGCCGAAACTTGCGATGTGGCAATCATAGTCGGCGAGTATAATCGCGACGCTATAATGCGCGGCATTGAGCGAAAACGGCAGCCGAAGCTTGAATGTCATACTGTAGCTACATTTGCCGAAGCGCAAAGTACCATGCTCCGACTGGCTAAGCCGGGTGATACTGTGCTGTATGAAAATGACTTGCCCGATACTTTCAAATAAGCACCAAAATAAAAAGCAAAAACATATAAGACAGTAATGAAAACAACTATTGGCGTATTTTTCGGAGGCCGTTCGACCGAACATGAGATTTCGGTAATTTCGGCTTCTCAAGCCATGCATGCAATTGATGCGGAGAAATATGACGTAATTCCCATATATATTTCCAAGCAAGGGAAATGGTACACTGGCGAGGCATTACTCGACATACAGAATTACCGTAACATTCCCGACCTGCTTGCCCGTGTAGAAGAGGTGTATATGAAACCGATTTTCGGCGATTACAACTTGTATAAAAAGAAACAAAGCCTTTTCGGCTCGGGAGTGCTCAAGCACCTTGATGTGGTGATTCCAGTGCTTCATGGCTCGAATGGTGAAGATGGTATTTTTGAAGGCGTGCTTGAAACCATAGGCATTCCCTATGCAGGTTGTAACACTGTGTCGAGTGCCAATGGCATGGATAAAATCACGATGAAAATGATACTGCGCTCGTGTGGCATTCCTGTGGTAGATTTCGTATGGTTTACCGACAAAGAATGGTTTGCCAAGCGTGATGAATTGATTTCACGCATTGAAAATGAAATAGGATATCCGGTGATTGTAAAGCCTGCAAATCTTGGATCGAGCGTAGGTATTGGTCGTGCTCGTAATCGCGAGGAGCTGATTGAGAAAGTTGACGGTGCCGAAATATACACGACACGCATTATCGTGGAAGACATGGTTGAGGACTTGCAGGAAATTAATTGCTCGGTACTTGGTGTTTGTGACGAATGCCAAGCATCGGTGCTTGAAGAGCCTATCAAAAGTGGAGAAATATTGTCGTATGAAGACAAGTATGTCGGTGGGACTAAGGGCGCAAAGGGTATGCAAGCTGCCCAAAAACGAATACCTGCCGAATTGCCGCAGTCTGAAACCGAACGAATTCAATTCCTTGCCCGTGAAACGTTCAGAGTATTGTCGTGCCATGGCGTAAGCCGTGTTGACATGATTATAGACCGTGCTACGCGCGACATATACGTGAACGAAATCAACACCATTCCAGGGTCATTATCGTTCTATTTGTGGGAAGCAAGTGGAATCAGTTTCACGCAATTGATGGATCGCCTTGTAGAGCTGGCCATCAAGCGTAAACGTGAACAGGGCATGAAAACTGTTTCGTATGACCACAATATTTTCAATCTCGGTGCCGGTGGCATAAAGGGAAGTAAAACCAAGTTGCATTAACGCACCGGCGTGTGCATTGCAACTTGTATCATCGCGGTGTGATTTTGCCTTACAATGACAGAGTCGCACCGTGAAAAGTGTCGGCCTGTTAAGGTTTTTTTGCCTTTGGCAAGGTTGCGCCGGGAATTTATGTAGTAACTTTGTAAATCAAATAATTATTTATTCAATAGCCAATGAAAGTTCTTAAATTTGGAGGTACTTCAGTCGGCTCGGCTGAAAGAATTAAAAATGTAGCCAAACTAATAGTCGAGAGAGGCAAGAACATCGTTGTATTGTCGGCCATGTCGGGGACGACCAACACGCTTGTGGAGATTTCGGACTATCTTTATAAACACAATATAGATGGTGCAAAAGAAACTATCAACGCATTGGAAAAGAAGTATAACTTGACGCTTCAAGAGCTGTTTGCCGACAATGCCCAGGCGTATGAAGCTGCAGCAACCGAAGTCAAGGCTTGTTTCAATTACATGCGCTCGTTTACCAAGGACTTGTTCACTGTATTTGAGGAGAAAGAAATCTTGGCTCAAGGTGAATTGATGTCAACGGCGATGATGAATATATACTTGCAGTCGTTGGGTGTTAAATCGGTAATGCTGCCAGCACTTGATTATATGCGTACCGACAAAAATGGAGAACCCGACAGCTTGTATATTAAACAGAAATTGAGCGCACTGTTGGCGAAGTTTGCCGAAGCCGAGGTATATATAACACAAGGCTTCATTTGCCGCAATGCATACGGTGAGATTGATAATTTGCAACGTGGCGGCAGTGATTATAGTGCATCGCTCATAGGAGCTGCTATAAATGCCGAGGAGATAGAAATATGGACTGATATAGACGGCATGCACAACAACGACCCACGTTATGTGGAGGGTACCGATCCTGTTGACGAATTGCATTTCGAGGAAGCTGCCGAACTTGCATATTTCGGTGCAAAGATACTGCATCCTACCTGTGTGTTGCCAGCCAAGCTGAACAATATACCTGTAAGGTTGTTGAATACAATGTCGCCTGAGGCCAAAGGTACGCTTATCTATAACACTACAGCTCCACACGGGGTGAAGGCTGTGGCTGCCAAGGACAACATCACGGCGATAAAGATAAAATCGGGACGTATGCTGTTGGCTTATGGTTTCTTGCGCAAGGTGTTTGAGATATTTGAAACGTATAAGACTCCTATCGATATGATTGCGACGTCTGAAGTGGGCGTATCGGTAACAATCGATAGCGAAAAGAATATCGACAATATACTTGACGACTTGAAAAAATTCGGTACTGTCACTATTGACCGTGACATGGTGATAATATGTGTCGTTGGGGATTTGGAATGGCAGAACAAGGGCATTGAAGCGGCAGCCCTTGATGCGCTGAAAGACATTCCTGTGAGAATGATTTCTTATGGCGGAAGCAATTTCAACATATCGTTCCTCGTGAGCAAGAAAGACAAAGTGAGGGCTTTGAACCTGTTAAGCGACCACCTGTTTAAAAACAAGAAATAACAAGCTGTTACACAATAAATATGAGAACAATATTCCCAATAGACGCTTTCAAGCATTATGCTACGCCGTTCTATTACTACGATATGGACTTGTTGAGGGCTACCTTGCATGAGTTGAAAACGTGCATAAAAGGGTTGCCTTATAAAGTGCATTATGCTGTCAAAGCCAATGCCAATCAGCGCATCATGCACGAAATAAAGGAGGCTGGCTTGTCGATCGACTGCGTGAGCGGCGGCGAGATTGTTGCCGCACTTGCTGCAGGGTTTAAGGGCGATTCTATAGCATTTGCAGGTGTTGGCAAGACCGACCAAGAAATAGGGCTTGGTGTGAACCACGATATATTTTGTTTCAACGTGGAGTCGATGCCTGAACTGGCAGTTATCAATGAAATAGCTGCAACAAAAGGCAAGGTGGCAAATGTTGCTTTGAGGGTAAATCCCAATATTGATGCCCATACGCATGAATATATAACCACTGGTCTGAGTGAAAATAAGTTTGGTATCAACTTGGAACAACTCGACAAGGCTGTGGATAAGGCTATGTCTATGCCCGATGTTAATTTGATAGGTTTGCACTTCCACATAGGTTCGCAATTGCTCGACTTCAAGCCTTATGAAATGTTGTGCAACCGCATCAACGAGTTGCAAGAGCATTTTGAGGCTCGTGGCATATCTTTCAAGATTATTAATGTGGGTGGTGGACTTGGTATTGACTATGATAATCCCGATGGCAATCCGATACCTAATTTCAAGGGATATTTCGACACTTTCAAACAGCACTTGAAGTTGCGCCCGGGGCAAGAATTGCACTTTGAACTTGGTCGTTCTATAGTAGGGCAGTGCGGTTCACTTATCACACGCGTATTGTATGTGAAAGAGGGCACGAAGCGCAATTTTGTGATTGTCGATGCTGGTATGACCGACCTTATTCGCCCGGCACTTTACCAGGCACATCATGTGGCCGAGAATATTACATCGTCGTCAGCCGAGTTGATGCAATATGATATTGTTGGGCCCATTTGTGAATCAAGCGACAAGTTTGCTACAGATGAGGCATTGCCATGCACACATCGTGGCGATATGATAGCATTACGTTCGGCTGGCGCATACGGCGAGGTTATGGCCATGCAATATAATTGCCGTAATCTGCCGAAGTCGTATTTTTCGCACGATTAATAAGAAACGGGTAAAACAAAAGCCAGCCATGGCATATATGACTGGCTTTTAATCACCCGATATGTGTATGTAGGGCGGAGGATTAAATAAATTGCTTTAAAGCTGTAGCAACCGTGGCCCGGCTTTGTACCCCCGATGCTTGCCACACTATTTGTCCCTGCTTGAAGATGAACAAGGTTGGAATCGATTGGATGCCGTATTGTGCGGTCAAGTCGCGATTTTCGTCAACATTGATTTTGATAATAGTGGCTTTGTCGCCAATTTGGGATTTTACTTCTTCCAGTATCGGAGCCATTACTTGGCACGGACGGCACCATTCGGCATAGAAATCTACCAGTACGGGCTTTTCTCCCGAGATAAGTGTTTCAAAATTGTTCATAACGTAATTATTTAAAAGTTTTTATTTAAGGATAATTCAAACATCGTGCCTAAAAGTGGCTGATGTTTCAATAAATAAAATATAACTGCACCATAATGGCTCGCATTAACTTAAAAGGCATGGGCGTTGCATTGATAACCCCATTCCATAAAGATAAGTCAATAGACTTTGACTCGCTCGCTCGTTTGCTTGAGTATCAGATACGTAGCGGCATAGATTACCTTGTGGTGTTGGGAACCACAGCCGAAACGGCGACACTTACGCCTGACGAGCAGGCGCAAGTGCGGCATTTTGTCGCCGAGCGTGTGCATGGTCGTGTTCCAATGGTTCTCGGACTTGGTGGGAACAATACCATGGCAATTGTTGAGGCAGCAAAAACACTCGATTTGTCGGCTTTTGATGCCATATTGTCGGTAGTGCCATATTACAACAAACCTTCGCAAGAAGGGATATACCAGCATTACAAGGCAATAGCCACTGCAAGCCCGTTGCCAGTAATCTTGTATAATGTGCCAGGACGCACAGGGGTGAATATGTCGCCTGAGGTGTGCTTGCGCCTGGCTCGTGAATTTGAAAATATAGTGGGCGTGAAAGAGGCCTCGGGCAATATTGCCCAAATGGATGAAATAATAAAAAACAAGCCATCCGACTTCATGGTAATATCGGGTGATGATGGTATTACGTTCCCGCTCATCACGCTTGGTGCAGTGGGTGTAATATCGGTCATAGGCAATGCTTTCCCGCGTGAATTCAGCCGCATGGTGCGTCTGGCATTGAATGGCGATTATGCACATGCACGCGAGATACACCATCGCTTCACCGAGTTGTTCAGCTTGCTTTTTGTCGATGGCAATCCTGCTGGCGTGAAATGCTTGCTGAATGCAATGGGATTTATTGAAAATGAATTGCGGTTGCCTCTTGTGCCTACACGCATCACTACGTATGAGAAAATCAAGACAGTTCTTAATAATCTAAATTCAATTAGTTGACATGAAAAAATCGATTGAAAGTTCTGAAATGATAATCAATGATGATGGTAGCATATTCCACTTGCACTTGCGTCCCGAACAGTTGAGGGATAATATCATCGTTGTAGGCGACCCGGCCAGGGTAGATATGGTGGCATCGTTTTTCGACAGTATCGATTATGATGTATCTTCGCGTGAATTTCACACGATAGCGGGGACGTATGGCGGGAAGCATATAATGTGCTTGTCACATGGAATTGGCGGTGACAATATCGACATTGTGATGAACGAATTGGATGCCCTTGCCAATATTGATTTTTCCACACGGCAGATAAAAGACTCGTTTAGGCAATTGACGGTTGTGCGTGTGGGAACTTCGGGAGGCTTGCAGCCCGATTTGCCTGTTGGTACTTTTGTGATTGCCCAGAAAGGCATCGGATTTGATGGTGTGATTAACTTCTATGCCGACCGTAACAAGGTGTGTGATCTTGACTTTGAACATAATTTTTGCGCAACTGTGGGCTGGAATCCATTATGGGCAAAACCTTATGTAGTTGATGCCGATCCCGAACTTGTGGAACGCATAGGTCGTGATGACATGAAACGTGGTTGTACTATATCGGCTAATGGTTTTTATGGGCCACAGGGACGGCAGTTAAGATTGCAACTTGCCGATCCTCAAATAAATAGTAAGATAGAGGCATTCCGTTACAAAGACTACCGCATTACAAATTATGAAATGGAAAGCGCAGCTTTGCAAGGCTTGGGCAAGATGTTCGGGCATAAGACAATGACGGTGTGTGCCATTATTGCTAACAGGCTTGCTGGCAATGCAACGTCTAATTACAAGTCGCCTATAAAAGATTTGGTACAAATGGTTCTTGATCGCATTTGAACCCAAAAGGTCACCGGGCCGCAAAATGCGCGTTTAGCAAATCGGCCATCAGACATCCATAATGGTGTGTGTCTGATGGCCGATTTTGTAACAAAGTGTATGAAAATTGCGTTACATGGCAATTTTGGATTTTATGTCGGACGGGATTGTTGTCTTGTTGACAAGGATGCTCATGGTCTTGGCAAGCAAATAGGGTTCGGAAACGTAGAAGAATCCGCCGTATAGTTGGTTGGTGTTCCATGAGTTCTGCACCTTGTAGTAGCGTTTGCCATTCTGATCGGTGGCAATGCCCACGATTACCATTCCATGGTCGTCGGTGGTGAGTTGGCGGTCAAACATCTCTTGGCGCAATTCTTGTGTTACTTCTATTTCGTCAACTGGGCCTTTGATGTCTTTTGCACGGCTTTTGCGTTCCTTGTCGCTGATTTGTTGCCATTCGCTGCGTTCCTCGTTGGTCATATCGGCCTCGGTTTTTTCCTTGGGCATCAAGGCATAGCCGCGACGGAAGTTGAATCCATCTTCGCTAACGTCGGCAGCCCACAGTATGGCATGACCATTGTTGAGCGAATTGTCGATGACAGCCTTAAGCTCATCAAGCGGAATATTCATGTACAAACCGAAACACCAGTTGTCGGGAACTTCGAGTACAAACGGGCTGTAGAATGGGTGATGTGTGAATGAAGTCAGAGCCACGTAATTGTCGAGGTCAAGATTGAGTGACTGTGCGTATGATTGCGGCGTATAGGTTTTCCCATTGTATGTGAATGTTTCGGGAACTTCACCAAAGTATGCGTCAAGAATGCCTTTGAAACCTTCAAACCATGCGGTCGATAATTTTTTCCCGCGGCATACGCTTTGCAAGTAAGCAGTAAGTGTCGCGATAAGTTCGGTGTGATCGTGTGAGTCTTCACCGTAATTCAACCCAGAATAAGCCTCCTCGGGCATTGCTCCGTAGCGACGAATGATGTAAGGCACATCGAGCAATCCACCGCCTTCGGCGAAGTTGACTTGACCATACATGCGCACGTATCGTAGAGCTTTTTCTTCGTAGCACATTCTCACGGTGTACATTTCCGACAAATCGACTTCACGTCCATTTTGGGCGCCCATTATTTCGCTTTCAAGGAAAGTGTCGCCCGAGAAGCACCAGCATGTCCCCGATTGGTTTTGGTCGCGGACTGGTGTGGTCTTGACAATTTTTACATCGGTGAATTTGAAGCCGGTGCTGTCGGGTATAACCACTCCATTGTCATCGGCCCACGCGTTGGCTGCCATGCACAATGCAAGAGCCGACGCTATGAATTTAATAGATTTCATGAATAATAAAGTTTTATTGGTTTTGCAGTTGCAAAGTTACAATAAATTCTCTTGCAAAGTGGCAGTTGCAATGGCCTTTTAGCCCTGCTTGCTGATGTCGCGTGTAGCTGATGATTCCAAGTTGGGGAGCAGGTAGGCATCATAGTCGGATAGGATGTCGCCCACGCGGTTGATTTCGAGGAATGAAGTGCCTCGTCCTTCGCCGTATGCCCCGCCGATATAGGCAATCAAGTAGTCGTCCTTGAGCAACCCGAGGTTGATAAGTTGTTTCAATCCAGTATATAGGTATTCACGGGAAGTTGCCGACCGTTCCAAGAATACGGGGAAAACGCCATAGCTAAGGGCCAGCTGCCTTATTACATGGCTGTAGTAACATAATGCCAGGGTGGGGTTCTTTCCGCGGAACGAGGCTATGTAGCGTGCCGTGCGTCCAGTGTAACTGTCAGTTATGATGGCGCGTGTATCGAGCACTTCGGCAGAATCTACAGCTTGATGTGCAAGGAATGAAGTCACATCGTTTTCCATCTTTGGGTGGTGTTCGTCGCTGTGCGGCATTTTGTTTAAGATGCTTTCGGCTTCGATGGCGACAGAAGACATTGTTGAAATCGCTTCGATAGGGTATTTGCCATAGGCAGTTTCTCCGCTTAGCATCAAGGCATCGGTACGTTGGTAAACGGCATTGGCGATGTCTGAAACTTCGGCACGTGTCGGACGCGGGCTTGTAATCATCGAGTGTAACATCTGTGTGGCCACAATCACTGGTTTGTGGGCGGCGATGCATCGGCTAATAAGGTCGTTTTGTATGCTCGGGATTTTTTCAGCAGGCACTTCTATGCCAAGGTCGCCGCGGGCAATCATCACGCCGTATGCAACTTCAAGGATTTCGTCGAAGTTGTCAATCCCTTCTTGGTTTTCGATTTTTGCAATGATTTTTATGTGGCTGCCGCGTGAGTCGAGTATTGCTTGTATGTCGAGGACATCTTGCTTTGTGCGTACAAAAGAATGGGCGATGAAATCGATGTCAAGGTCGATTGCCGTGTGTATGTTCACTATGTCGCGTTGCGTGAGCGATGGCAAGCATATTTTTGCTCCTGGAATGTTGACACTTTTGCGTGAGCCGAGCGAACCGCTATTCTTTGCTGTGCAATAAATTGTACCATCGGCAATGCTGTCAATCACGAAGTCGAGTTCTCCGTCATCGATAAGCAGGTGTGCGCCTGGCTGCACGTCTTCGGCAATTTGTGGGTATGAAAGGCATATTGTGTCGTGAGTGGTGATGCCATCGGGATTGCCCACTACTTTTACCTTGTCACCTTCGGTGATATCGATGTCGGCATCGTTAATGTTGGTGGTGGTACGTACTTCAGGGCCTTTTGTGTCCATCAGAATGCCTATGCGGTCGGACACCGAACGCACGTTCCCGATAATCTTTTCAAACCCTTCACGGTTGATGTGTGCCGAGTTCATGCGCACTACATTGAGCCCGTTGTCGAATAGTTGTTGTATGAATTCTTTGTCGCAACGTTTATCCGATATTGTTGCTACAATCTTTGTAAATTTGTTCATAATGTATAAACCTAAAACAAATGCGACTTTTCTTTACCAGTCGTAAAATATGGTGTGGCCAAAATTGCGGCTACATTTTAACTTTAGTGCAAAGGTAATATATTCCTGTCGCCTTGGCAATATTTGCCTTTGAGAAATTGCATACAGGCTGTTTGTGGAGGCGTTGTGGATTGAAACAAAAAACAGGAGATGCCATGGCGTTGTGTGTGTGATGGCATCTCCTGCGTATGATTGTATGAAGTTGCGTGTCGTTTGTTAGTCAAACACACCTTCGATTGATTCGGCCGGGACTATGTCCTCGTCGTTTACCTGGTCGAGTGGTACTCCCACCACGCCACTTCTTGCGCATGGGTCAAACCCCTCGGGAAATTCAAATTTCACGTCTTGAGAATAGGGGAGTGAAGAGTCGCCATATACACTTTTCATGTAAAAGCCATATATAGGCAGAGCCATTTCGGCACCTTGGCCATTGGCCATGGTATTGAAGTGAATGTAACGTTCCTCGCCGCCTACCCATACTCCAGTTACAAGTTGCGGAGTGAAGCCCATGAACCAGCCGTCGGAATTGGAGTTGGTTGTACCAGTTTTGCCACCCATTTGTGCGGTGAGGTTATAAGGATTTCGCCGCACACGGTTTCCTGTACCAGCATCAACGACATTGAGCAATATTGACAGTATTTTGTAGTAGCCGTCTTCACTGATGCATTCGGTGTGCTGTGGGACAAATTCGCTTATGATGTTACCCTGGTTGTCGGTGATGCGTGTAACAAAAAGAGGGTCAACACGCATACCTTTGTTGGCAAATGCGCTGTATGCAGTTACCATTTCTTTAACCGACACATCGCATGAACCGAGGCATATTGCCTTGACTGGGTCGAGATAGTTGGTTATGCCGAAGTTGTGCATGTTGCGAACAAGTTGTGCCGGCGACAAATTGTCCATGAGCCGGGCCGAAATCCAGTTGTTCGAATTGGTGAGGGCCCAACGCAGTGTCACCATTTCTCCTATCCTGGCGTGTCCCGAGTTGCGTGGCATCCAAGGACGGCCAAGTTCGTCCCTAAGCACTGGTTGTGAGTTTAGAAATTCGTCGCAAGGGGTGTATCCCTCTTCCATTGCGTATGTATAGAGGAAAGGTTTGATGGTTGAGCCTATCTGGCGGCGGCCACGGCTTACCATGTCATATTGGAAATGCTTGAAGTTGGGACCTCCGATGTATGCTTTCACGTAGCCTGTCACAGGATCCATTGACATCATGCCAGTGCGCAAGAACGATTTGGCATATAACAACGAGTCGAGTGGCGACATGGTAGTGTCAATGTCGCCATCGTATGAGAATACTCTCATTTCGCGTGGCTGGTTGAAATTCTCGGTTATTTCCTCGTCGTTCAATCCGGCAATTTTCAACACACGGTAGCGTTCGCTCTGTTTGATAGCTCGTTTGATGAGTTGGTCGCGCTGCTCAAGCGATAGTTCGGCGCGATTGGTCGTGTATGGGTTTCGTGTACCTTTCTTTTCTTTGATGAAACGAGGCTGTAAACTCTTGCCCAAGTGCTTCAATACGGCAGCTTCGGCATAGCCTTGCATACGCGAGTCGATGGTCGTGTATATTTTTAGTCCATCGGTATAGATGTTGTATTTTGAGCCATCGGGCTTGCGATTTTTCTCAACCCATCCGAATAGCGGATTTGTGGCCCATGCAATGGAGTCATCCACAAAAGCCTGTTGATTCCAGCTTGGGTAATTGCTGCGTTGTGGCTGCTTTGCCGAGAGTACGCGCCGCAACTCTTCGCGGAAATAAGGTGCTATGCCATCTTTGTGGTCAACGCGGTGGTAGTCGAGGACAAGCGGTTTCTTTTTCAATTCTTCGGTTTCGGCCTCGGAGAGCATTCCCGCGCGGCACATCTGGTCAAGTACTACATTGCGACGGTCGCGGGTGCGCTCATTGTATCGCACAGGATTGTAGAGCGATGGGTTTTTCACCATTCCCACAAGTGTTGCAGCTTCCTCGATGCTTACTTCGCTCGGCTCTTTGCCAAAATACACGTAGCATGCACTTTCGATTCCTACAGCGTTGTTCAGGAAGTCGAATTGGTTGAAATACATTTGAATGATTTCGTCTTTGGTGTAATACCGTTCGAGTTTCACGGCGATAGCCCATTCTATGGGTTTTTGCAGCATTCGCTGGAACATGTTTTCGTAGTCGGGCGAGTAGAGTTGTTTTGCCAATTGCTGTGTTATAGTACTACCACCACCTGCATTTTTCTGCCCGAGCAATCCACGTTTTACGATTGCGCGCAGCAATGCACGGAAATCGATACCTGAATGGCTTAGGAAACGCTCGTCCTCGGTAGCAATCAGTGCGTTGGTGAGGTGGGGTGAGAGTTCGTCGAAATCGACAAACACGCGGTTTGACATGCTTTGGTAGTATCGTCCCATTTCTACACCATCGGCAGTATAGAGTACGGTGGCATAACGGTCGGTTGGGTTTTTCAGTTCCTCGATTGGAGGCATGTAGCCTATGATGCCATTGTATATGAGGCAGAAGATGATTGTGAGTGCGACAACAATTGTGGCAAATGTAATCCACATCCATTTGATGATGCGCCTTGTCATCTTGCTGCGCTTTTTCTTGTTATTTGATTTGTTTTCAGTAGATTCCATGACTTGGTGAAAAATGTCATTTGTGAATTATGTCCTGTATGAGGCTGAAATGCGTGCTATTATCATGCAAAATTAAGTAATATTGCGACAAGCCGCAACAAGGTAGCCGTGAATTAACCTGTTTTTTATTTAGTCCTGTTTAAATTTTGCAATCATTTTGAAGCATTCATCGCTTTTTGGGTGGATTCAGTCGAGGAGTGATGTGCCATCTATGTCGGCGATTTTTTGCTTCAGTGCAGGTATGTCATCGAGATTGGCTTGGATTGTCATTTTACAGAGGTTGTCAAATTCTTGTTCGGTGACTTTCAAGTTGTCGCGTTTGACGAGTTTCATCACATCGTTCATGCCCAAATATGGGAATGTGAAAGTTACAGTCGCTTGCTGGTGGCATTCAAGTATAGTGCCATTGTTGATGGCTTCGGCCGCAGCCTCGCGGTAAGCGACGATGAGTCCTGATGTGCCAAGCAATATGCCGCCAAAATAGCGCACTACGATGATAAGCACGTTGGTGAGGCCGAATGAGTTTATTTGTCCCAATATTGGCTTGCCGGCAGTGCCGGATGGCTCGCCGTTGTCGCTGCTGAGGAATTCGTTGCGTTCAGTCCCAATCATATAGGCCCAGCACACATGTCGGGCATCGTAATATTGTTTTTGATATTGCTTGATGATTTCTTTGGCCTCTGTGGCCGAGGTTACCGGTATTGCAAATGATAGGAACTTGCTCATTTTCTCTTTGTATATCCCTTCGGAAGGGGCAGCCAGGGTCTTGAAGAAATCGCTCATTGTGCTTTGTAGTGTATAGAAATTAATGTTGCAAATATATGCACAGTTTCTTGTGTGCGGCTCAAAAAATGTGGCAGATAGTGTTAAATAGTGTTGGCTGAAGTGCTGATGTGATTAAAAAGTTTATATTTGTAAAATAATCTTTAAAACAAAAGGAGGTAATTTATGAAACGACTATTATTTTTGACAATCTTGTCGGTGCTGGTAATGTCAACTACTTATGGTAGAATGATTTCGGGCGTAATATCTGACGGTCGTGATGGTGCACCATTGATAGGTGCAGTGGTAAAGAATGGCAGTCGTGGTGCAGTGGTTGACTTTGACGGGAGCTACCGTATCGAGGCAGAAACGGGCGATGAATTAAGCTATAGTTATGTGGGTTATGCGACAGTTGTTAAGACTGTTGGTTCGGAGTCAATAATCAATGTTGAGCTGAAAGTTTCCACTGGTGATGAAATACTCGATGCCATGGTTGATGGCATGTACGAGATGAAAGAACCTCTTGAAGATACGTTTAAGTCGCAATATGGAATAGACTTTGAGTTGATATTGGATGTTGACACGTCAAAGCGGGAAATAGTGTTTGGTTATGAATTTTCCGATAAATCGGTATATGATATTTTTGATATTGAAACTGGCATGAATGGTGCGTTAGGTGGAATGATTGCAAATGCCTTGGAAAGCGACCCGTCAGGCACAGCACTGGAAATGATTGCCGATGCATTCGAGATAAATGAATATAACTTGAGAGTCGTGGCAAAATATGGAAATTATGCCAAGTCGGGGTTAATCACTTATGAAGATATAAGGGAAAAGGTAGATGCCACTTTTGGCGATTGAACTGTGGTTGTTTATGAAATAAATATGGCGGCATTCGTTGTGGAGTGCCGCCATATTCTGTAAAAAGCCTTTTATAATCACCTTTTGTGGTCTAATGACCGTTTGGGGTTTAGTATTTGTGGTCGTCGTTGTTCATTTCGTCGGTTGTAATGGGCTTTTTGTTAAGTGAGTGCCAGGCGTAGGCGATGTAAGCCACTACAAATGGTATTATTATTGTAACCCAACTCATTACTGTGAGGGTGAATGGACTTGATGAACTGTTGCCGATAGTAAGGGAACTTGCTGGATCGAGTAGCGATGGATAATAGGGTGTGTCGTTGTAACCTGCCACCCAGAATAATGCCATCACCACGAGGGCTGTGCCTATGCCACTGTACCAAATGCCGCAATTGAAGTGGTCGCGGAAGATTGTTGTCACATAAGCATAAAGCACTAATACTACACCGATGAGCAGTGCAGCCAGTGCCCACCACATATCGATGAAATTGTGGAAATATTTGTAAGGTACTGTTGTGATTGTTTCATTGCCGTTGACGGTTGTGACTTGGTATCCATCGGCTGTGAGGAGCACAACAAGGAATGCTATGAAGAGCAACACGAATATGCCACCGTTCACCAGCACTGCCTTACGTTGCACCTTGTAGTTGTTTATATCATCTATGCTATTGATGAAGTATAATGCAGCTTGCATGCGTGCAAGGAAAAGCACAGCCACGCCCAGTAGCAGGTTTTTCCAACAGATGATAGCTTCAAGTCCATGAGTAGGAGCCCAAGTGGCTATTGCTGGGGCATTGGTGTCAAGTAGGTTGCCCTTGTGTATGGTGAACTCGGCACCGAAGAAGAATGTGCCCACGGCTACACCCAAAAGTGTGCAACCTAAGATACCATTGATGCACAAGAACGTGTCGAATGTTCGAGTGCCGTATATATTGCCACGTTTCTTGCGAAATTCATAAGAAACGGCTTGCAGAACAAATCCGAGTAAAATCAAAATCCACAGCCAGTAGGCTCCACCGAAGCTGACAGAATAAAAAAGAGGGAACGATGCAAAGAAAGCACCGCCAAATACTACGAGAGTCGTGAATGACAGTTCCCACTTGCGTCCAAGCGAGTTTACCATCATTGTGCGTTGCATGTCGTTGCGAGCTCCAAGCAACATTGTTTGTCCGCCTTGCACAAATAACAAGAAGACGAGTGCGGCACCGAGAATCGAAATCAGGAGCCACCAGTATGATTGCAATAATTCGTAGGTTTCCATAATGGTGAATTTTTAGTTTTAGTCGATGTTCTCTTTCGATTTGCGTGAAATGTATTTCGTCATGATACTTATTTCGGCAATGAGCAAACCTGTGAAGATAATAGCAAACAAGGTGAAAGTGACCATTACCGAAGATGCTGGTATGTTGGATATGGCTGCACGTGCTGGCATGAGTCCTTCGATGACCCATGGCTGACGTCCGACCTCGGCTACTACCCATCCAGCCTCGCTGCATATCCACACCAATGGTATTGAAATCATGGCGATGCAGTGCAGTAGCTTATTACCCTCGACAATATTGCGTTTTTTATAAATGAGGAGTAGCACGACTATGTAGAAAAGCAAGAAATATCCGCCAAGAATGACCATGATGTGGAAAGAGTAGAATGTCAGTGGTATGTCGGGGACAGCTTCTTGTGGGGAGTCGAAATATCCATATCCAAAGTATTTGAAATCTTTGTTCAAGTCGGCGCGAGCCAGCAACATGGCACTTTCATCGCCTTGCGATTTGGCCACATCGAACCGTCGTAGTGCATCGTGTGCTGCTTTGCCTCGCTCGATGCGCTGGGCATACGAAACTCCCATGATTGTATCACCGTCGGGTGTTAACTCTATTCCAGCCAATAGGTCTTCCACGCCAGGTACGAATGCATCGGGGTCGCCTTCGGCCAATATAGAAAGTCCATTAGGGATAGATATTTCAAAAATATAGGGTTCCTGGTTATCGCCTATTTGCTTGTCGGGATTCAAGATGCCAACGCCCACAATTGATTGACCGCAACTGCCCTTGTACAAGCCTTCCATGGCCGCAAGTTTCATGGGTTGCACGTCTGAAACCACCTTGGCTGAGCCGTCGCCAGTGGCAAGTGTAGCTAAAATTCCTATTAGTCCTACCCAGCCAGCGACCTTGATGCTGCGCACTGCCATTTCCACATTCCGTTTCTTGAGCAACAGCCATGCACTCACGCCTATTACAAATACACCAGCAAGTGTCCAGCCGCTCAGTACCGAGTGGAAAAATTTGTTGATTGCTACTGGCGATAGTACAAGTGCCCAGAAGTCGTCCATGACATTGCGCATGTCGTCGGGGTTGAATTCCATTCCCACTGGATATTGCATCCATGAGTTGGCTACAAGAATCCATAATGCCGACAGACTTGCACCTATGGCTGTGAGCCACGTGGCAGCGAGATGGAAACGAGGAGAAACCTTTTTCCATCCGAAGAACATCACTGCAATAAAAGTGGATTCCATGAAAAATGCCAGCAGCCCTTCGATGGCAAGTGGTGCACCGAAAATATCGCCGACAAACCAACTGTAGTTTGACCAATTGGTGCCAAATTCAAATTCCAGGATGATGCCAGTCGCCACGCCCATTGCGAAATTGATGCCGAAGATGGTCATCCAGAATTTTGTCGTAGCGAGCCAGCGTGGGTCGCGATTCTTAAAGTAAATCGATTCCATGATTGCCACAATTACCGAAAGCCCGAGCGTGAGCGGCACGAACAGCCAATGGTACATGGCAGTGAGGGCGAATTGTGCCCTCGACCAATCGACTAATGTAGTTAAGTCATTCATATCTTTGTGCGTTTTTTTGATTTATGTTAGCATTGTAATTGGTTAAGGTTTTCTTATTTGTTGTTGATTAGTTCGTTCCTCACGTGTTGTGCCCGTTGTTCATCGGTATCGAAATTATCGTTAAGGAAATTGGGGAAAAAGAAGAATTTAAGCACGACAAAAATTAGGAAAAGTTTGATAAGGATTAATATCCACAACGATTTCCCCACCGTCATGTTGCGGAAACCATCGATATAAAAGTTGGCTATTTCCTTGATAATATTTGCCATGCAGATAGAGTGTGTTATTGGTAAGTCACAACTTGTGTTACTCAAAGGTAGTTATTTTTATCAGTAATACAAAAAATCGAGTCGTTTGTGATGCTGTTTTGGTGCTGTGCGAAATCTTGTTTATTACGGTGTTTGTGCTTAATTTTGCGGAGTAAATTAGTATAAACGAAATGAGTATAACAATATTAGGGATAGAATCGTCGTGCGACGATACGTCGGCAGCTATTGTGCGCGATTGTGTGCTTGTGAGCAATGTCATCGCCAGCCAGAAGGTGCATGAGTTTTATGGTGGCGTTGTACCTGAATTGGCATCGCGGGCACACCAACAGAACATAGTCCCTGTGGTGTCGGAAGCGATAAGACAGGCTGGTATCAGCAAGGGTGAGATTAATGCCATAGCATTTACCCGTGGGCCTGGATTGCTTGGCTCCCTGCTCGTCGGCACATCGTTTGCCAAGGGGCTATCGATAGCCTTGGGCATTCCAATAGTAGATGTGAACCACTTGCATGGGCATGTTTTGTCGCATTTCATCAAGGAAGATGAGAATAGTGAAGTCCCTGAGTTCCCATTTTTGTGCTTGTTGGTGTCGGGTGGCAATTCTCAAATTATAAAGGTGATGTCGCCGTATGAAATGCAAGTGATGGGGCAGACGATTGATGATGCTGCTGGTGAAGCATTCGACAAATGTGCGAAGGTGATGGGACTGCCTTATCCTGGTGGCCCATATATCGACCGATTGGCTGCTGAAGGTGATGCATCGCGTTTTAAGTTCAGCAAGCCTCATATACCAGGGCTTGATTACAGTTTCAGCGGACTTAAGACATCGTTTCTGTACACGTTGCGCGATGAGGTTGCCAAAAATCCCGATTTCATAGAACAAAATAAGGCCGACCTTGCTGCCTCGTTGCAGAAAACGATAATCGACATATTAATGGATAAATTTGCCCAAGCCGTCAAGGAAACTGGCATAAAAATAATTGCCATAGGTGGTGGGGTGTCGGCCAATTCTGGCTTTAGAAACCGTGTTCAGGAGTTTGCCGATAATCATGGGTTGAAAGCATTTATTCCCAAGCGGGCATTTACGACCGACAATGCTGCTATGGTAGCTGTAGCAGGGCATTTCAAATACTTGAACAAGGATTTCTGTAGTCTTGATCTTCCTCCATACGCGAGGGTGACGGTATAAAAAACTATAATATTATAATGGATATTTCGATTATAGTCATTGGCGACGAATTGCTGATAGGGCAGGTTACCGATACCAATTCGGGTTGGATAGCTCGGCATGTTAACCCCTTAGGGTGGAATGTTAAAAGCGTAAAAGTAATCGGTGACAACGAAAGCGAGATATTAAAAGCTATAGATGAAGGCTTTGCCCAAGCCGACCTTGTGTTGACGACAGGTGGGCTGGGACCAACGAAAGATGACATTACCAAAGAGGCTATGCGCAAATACTTTGGTGGCAGCATGGTGTATGATACCGAAGTGGAGAAAAACGTACTTGAGGTGGTGGAGAAGCGGCATTTGAAAATTAATGATTTGACTGCTGCTCAAGCTTACGTGCCGTCGTCTTGCCGTGTAATACAAAATCGGGTCGGTACAGCTCCCATAATGTGGTTTGAGCGTGAAGGCAAAGTGCTTGTAGCAATGCCTGGCGTGCCGTTTGAAACAGAACAGATGATGGAACGTGAAGTAATTCCACAATTGATGCATCATTTCTGTTCTGATGAGCATATCATGCACCGCACTTTTATCGTTATAGACTATTCTGAATCGGCTCTTGCCATGAAGTTGGAACAATTTGAGAACGGCATACCTGAAAGTATTCATCTTGCATACCTCCCGCGTCCGGGAATAATAAGGTTGCGGCTCACAGGTCGGTCGGCTGATGGTGATAAGTTGGCAGCTGATATGGATAGGCTGTCAAGTCAGTTGCATGACCTGCTTGGCAATTCGATTATATCATACGAGGACAAGCCAGTGGCCGCAATACTTGGCGACATGCTGCGTGAAAGGAACTTGACTGTATCGACAGCCGAGAGTTGCACTGGAGGAAACATAGCACATGAAATAACCGAAATCGCTGGTAGTTCAGACTATTATGTTGGGTCGGTAGTTTCTTATAGTAATGAAGTTAAACAATCGGTATTGGGTGTGTCGCCATCGGTTTTGGCGGCAGAAGGAGCTGTCAGCAAACCTGTGGTTGAACAGATGTGCCGCGGTGTAGGGGCATTGCTTCACACGCAGTGCAGCATTGCCACATCGGGTATTGCTGGGCCTGGAGGCGGTTCGCTTGAGAAGCCTGTTGGCACTGTGTGGATATGTGTGCAGTGTGGCGAGAAGCAAGTTGCCGAACGGTGCCATTTCCCAGGTACACGCGACCGTGTGATAGACCGTGCGACGATGACAGGAATGCTCATGCTAATCAAGCTCTTAAGGTCATAGCCTATTACCCAAAATCTAATGACTGATTTGAGTTATAGATAACACGAGAGGCACTGCCATTATGGTGGTTCCTCTCGGTGTTTATTGTCCTATGTTGCTGAGAGTTTAGAACATCTTTTCGGGATATTCGCCACTTGCATGGAGCTCGGCAAACTTCTCGACAACTGCAGGACGGTCGGCAGCATAAGTTACGCCAAACCATTTAGAAGTAGTATCGAGTACTTTCACGCGAGCCTTTCCACTTGTTACCAGTTCGTTGATGAGCAATGGAACATAGAACTCGGCTTTGAGGTTGCTCATATTGGCATCCAAGAAACGCTTGAAGTAATCTTCGGAATGCTTGAAGTAGTCGGGAGTGAAGCCCCACAGGTTCATTGAAACAGGAGTTTCAGGAGCCAATGTTTGTTCAACGCCGTTTTCATCGGTGAAGCAGATGTCATCATTGCTATTGTAGCCGATAGAGGTGCGTTCAACGACTCCCGTGAGGTAACCATCCTTGGTTTCGCAGATACCGCGAGCCACTGTTCCATTTTTCGACATTGTGTTGCAGATGCGGAATCCCACCATGCAGTATTCGTTTTCACCATTCAATTTCGACAATTGTTCAGCCATTACTCTGAAGCTGTCTTGTCCGTAGAAGTCATCGGCATTGATGATGGCAAATGGTTCGTTGATTACATTTTTGCCCATGAGCAATGCGTGGTTGGTTCCCCAAGGTTTTGTTCTACCCTCTGGGCAAGTGTAACCTTCAGGAAGATCGTTTATTGACTGGAATACGACCTCGGTAGGGATGTGGTTTTCATATTTAGAGAGGATTTTGCTACGGAAGTCGGCTTCGAAATCATGACGTATTACGAATACAACTTTACCAAAACCGCTGCGGATAGCATCATAGATTGAATAGTCCATAATGGTTTCTCCGTGAGGGCCAAGTCCATCGAGTTGTTTCAAGCCTCCATAGCGGCTACCCATTCCGGCAGCCAGTACAAACAAAGTAGGTTTCATGTCTTGTGTATTAATGAATTATTTAAGAAATGAAAATTTTATGGTTCTTTTATATGTTTCACCAGCAGCCAATTTCTGTGACGGGAATTGGGGCTTGTTGGGAGCGTCGGGCATGCCCTGGCATTCTATGGCCACTCCGGCATAGTCGTGGTAGTCGTGTCCGCTGATGCTCTTGGGACATCCTTCTAACCAGTTGCCAGTGTAAACCTGCACGGCTGGCTGGTCGGTGCTAACTTTCAGTGAGCGGCCCGATGCCGGGTCGGCCAGCACGGCTATTTCTTTCAGTTCCTGATTCCAGTTGTCGATTACGTAGCAATTGTCATATCCTTTGCCGTAGTTCAATGCCGGGAAGTCGCATTTTATGTCACGGCCCAGCGGCTTGCTCTCGGTGAAGTCCATCGGTGTGCCAGCCACGTCGGCTATTTCTCCGGTGGGTATCAACGTGTCGTCGGTGGGTAGGTATTTATGGGCGGCCAGCCACAGGGTGTGGTCGAGCACGCTGCCTGTTTCCTCGCCGGCAAGGTTGAAGTACACGTGGTTGGTGAGGTTGACTATGGTGTCGGCATCGCAGGTTGCCTCAAAGCCCAATGTGAGTTCGTTGTCGTTGTTCCAGCTGTAGCGGGCTGTGACTTTCATGTTGCCGGGATAGCCTTCCTCGCCGTCGGCGCTTTCGTAAGTCATTACTACGGAATCGCCTTCGATGCGGCTGTTCCAAATCTGGTTTTGGAAACCTTCGGGGCCGCCGTGCAGGGCATTTGGCCCGTTGTTGATGGCCAGTGTATATTCTTTGCCGTTGAGTGTGAAGTGTCCTTTGGCGATGCGGTTGGCATATCGGCCGGGGACCTTGCCTGCACATGGGCCATCGTAGAAATAATCGGCGGCGTTGGCATATCCGAGCACAACGTCCGATAGTTTTCCTTCGTTATCGGGTACCCATATCGAAACGATGCCTGCGCCGAGGCTTGAAAGCTCGACGCATGCACCTGATTCGTTAGTGATTTTGTATATGGTAATGTCGCCTTTGGGCGATGTTACTGTACGCTTGGTTATTTCCATATTGCTCGTGTAGGTTATTCCACTCTGCGGGCACCGTCAGAGATTATTACATCGTAAACCTTTGGTTCGTGGCCATATTTTTCGGCAAATTTTTTCTTTGCAGTTTCGATGAATGCATCGTGGAGTTCGTCCTTGACAAGGTTGATGGTGCAACCTCCGAAACCGCCGCCCATGATGCGAGAACCAGTCACGCCACATTCTTTGGCGATGTCGTTGAGGTAGTCGAGCTCTTCGCAGCTCACTTCGTAATACTTCGACAAGCCTTCGTGAGTTTCATACATCTTTTTGCCCACGGTTTCATAGTCGCCACGTTTGAGGGCATCGCAAACGTCGAGCACACGTTGCTTTTCGCCGATGACATATTCGGCGCGCTTGAAGTCCTCTTCGGTAATTTCGCCCTTGTGTGCGTTGAGGTCGGCCATTTCGGCGTCGCGCAGCGATGGAACACCCAGCGTGTTGGCCACGCGTTCGCATGATTCGCGGCGTTTGTTGTATGGCGAGTCAACAAGTTCGTGCTTAACTGCCGAGTCGAGCAATACCAGCTTGTAGCCTTTTGGCTCGAACGGGAAGTATTCATATTCGAGCGAGCGGCAGTCTAAGCGGATAAGGCAGTTTTCTTTCCCGAATACCGAAGCAAACTGGTCCATGATACCGCAGTTTACGCCGCAATAGTTGTGTTCGGTCGATTGTCCGATGCGTGCAAGCTCGAATTTGTCGATTTTGTTGCCGTTGAACATGTCATTCATGGCGTATGCGAAGCATGATTCAAGAGCTGCCGAAGACGACAGGCCAGCACCCAATGGAATGTTGCCCGAGAATACAGCATCAAATCCCTTGACAACAAATCCGCGCTTGATTACTTCACGGCAAACGCCGAAGATATATCGAGCCCATTGTTGTTTTGGAGCGTCTTCTTCGTTCAAGCCGAATTCAACGTATTCATCTATATCCATAGAATAAACGCGAACTTTGTCGAGGCCGTTGGTTCTAACTTCAGCCATGATGCACTTGTCGATTGCGCCTGGCATCACGAAACCGCCGTTGTAGTCGGTATGTTCGCCAATAAGATTGATTCTACCAGATGATGCGTAAATTGCTTCGGTTTTTCCGAAACGTGCCAAGAATTGTTTCTGAATTTCTTCTTTCATTGTAGTTGTTTTAAGATTTATGTTAATATTTTGCTACGAATATACGAATAAAAAACCAAATGGCTGATTGGATTTATGATTATTTTACCAATATTTCCATTTTGCCGCTTTTCATGCATGCTGTGTCATGCGCGTTTTGACTTTTCCCAGGCTCCAGTGCCGCGACGGCGATAAAGGTAGGAGAAGCCTTTTATTACGTTGACATTCATGAATAGGAAGTAGTAGGGTATGTATAGGTATTTGTTTTTTATCGCTTTCTTGGATAAGGCATGTCCCCACAATCCACACAGGTAAAACAGTGCCTGAAAAATGAGGGTAGTTGTGAAAAATATTGATGTGGGATTGAGAATGGTGATTGCGATATTGAGTGGCAGCATAAGGAACAAGAGCAATGGCGTAATCGTCCACCGCAGTACACGGTGTGATATGTATTGGAACGACATTGTACCGTATTTGAATATATTAAGTAATCCGCGCAACCTCCACACCGATTGTAATCCTCCGGCGGCAATGCGCACTTTGCGCTTTTCTTCCTCTTGCATGTCGGCCGACCCGTTTTCTTCGGCATAAGCATCGGCACAATATTCTATCTTATATCCTTTGGCTGCAATGCGCATCGACATCATGAAGTCGTCAAGCAGGGTGTCGTTTTCCATTTCTTCAAACAGTTCGCGCTTGATGGCAAACAATTCGCCAGCGGCTCCTACAGCAGTGCATAGTTCTGAGTCAAGGCGTTTCAATGCCGACTCGTATTTCCAGTACATGCCTTCGCCACCTGTCGATGCGTTGCTGCGCAGGCTGGTTGCAATGCGTTTCTCGCCAGCAACACAACCTACACGTGGATTGCGAATGAAGCATGCGGCTATATTCTTGATGGCATTGCGGTTGAGCATGGTGTTGGCATCGGTAAATACCACAATAGGTGTGTCGATAAATGGTATGCTGCGATTGAGTGCTGCGGTTTTCCCTTTTCGTTCGGGCTTGAACAGGACTGTTATGTTTTCATATTCCTTGAGTAGCGCATTGGTGCCGTCGTTGCTGCCATCGGTCACCCACACCACTTTTAATTTCCCCTTGGGGTAGTCGAGCATTGTGGTGTTGGCCATCTTTTCGCTTATGATTAACTCTTCGTTATATGCTGCTATCAGTAGTGTGGCTTCGGGGAAGTCGTCATCGCTGAGTGGTTGCGATTGTGGGCGTTTGACGAAAATACGTTTTACCTTAACGAGCAGCCATAATATAACGCCATAACCTATATATGTGTAAAATACAATACATAGGCACACGATGAATGTGATTTCAATCCAATTCATTGGGAAAGATTGATTATGATAATACTTATGCAACAAAATTAGCAAAAAAACGGTTTTCTATAAAATTTTGAGGAGAGATATATGCCAGCATGTGCGAAAAATGATGGTAAATAGATAAATATTGTTAAATAATATGTTCGGCGGTTAATGTGGCAATGTGGTTTTATTTGATTTGCGGCAATTAATTCATACCTTTGCAGTCCGATTATACCCGATTTTATAAATTCGTTGTCGCAAAAGGGGCTTTTGGCCGAGCCACTTGAAGCGTTGCGAAGATATTAATTAACTATTAATCAGGATTTAAAAAGTGGATACTTTAAGTTACAAAACTGTTTCTGTTAATGCTGAAGGCGCTAAGAAAGAATGGGTAGTAGTAGATGCTACCGACCAAGTATTAGGTCGCCTGTGCGCCAAAGTGGCAAAGATACTGCGAGGCAAGTACAAACCATGCTACACCCCGCATGTTGACTGTGGCGACAATGTAATTATCATTAATGCCGATAAAGTCGTTTTGACTGGCAACAAGTGGACCGACAGGATTTATCTGTCATATACTGGCTATCCAGGCGGTCAACGTTCGGCAACTCCGGCTATCTTGAAGTTGAAAGCCGAGCGCAAGGGCATCAAACCAGGTATCAACCCATTGTTCATGAAGGTTCTTAAGGGTATGCTCCCAAAGAACAGGCTCGGTGCACAACTGTTGAAGAATGTGCATGTTTTCAATGGCCCGGAGCATCCTCATGCAGCCCAAAACCCAAAAGTTATTGACATTAACACATTAAAATAATAAGGAAGTATGGAAATAGTAAATGCAGTTGGCCGTCGTAAAGCCGCAATAGCTCGCGTGTTTTTTAAAGAAGGAACTGGCGTGATAACCATCAATAAGCGTGCGCTTGAAGTGTATTTCCCTTCTTCTATACTTCAATTCATAGTTAAGCAACCCCTTTCGCTGATCGAAGCAGAGGGCAAATATGATATCAAGGTTAACTTGTGCGGTGGTGGTTTCAAAGGCCAAGCTGAGGCTTTGCGTTTGGCAATCGCCCGTGCGTTGGTCAAGATTAATCCTGAAGATAAACCTGCATTGCGTGCCGCAGGCTTTGTTACCCGCGACCCGCGTGTTGTTGAACGTAAGAAACCGGGTCGTCCAAAGGCTCGCAAGAGATTCCAGTTCAGCAAGCGTTAATCTGTTTTTTGCGAGAGAGTTTAGTATCCAAATTGTGGGGACTCCTGCACACATATATTGTTAAGTCGGGGCTACCTCACGGTTGTTAAAGTAGAATGTAAACAAATTTTTTATCAAATGGCAACACCAAATTTTGAACAATTACTTGAAGCAGGATGCCACTTCGGCCACCTGAAACGCAAATGGAATCCTGCCATGGCTCCTTATATTTTCATGGAGCGCAATGGTATCCACATCATTGACCTGTATAAGACAATCGCAAAACTCGATGAAGCTGCTGCTGCTCTTAAAAATATAGCAAAAGCTGGCAAGAAAATCCTTTTCGTAGCCACTAAGAAACAAGCCAAGCAAGTGCTTGCCGATAAAGCTACAGCTGTCGGTATGCCATACGTTATCGAACGTTGGCCAGGTGGTATGTTGACCAACTTCCCCACTATCCGCAAGGCAGTGAAGAAGATGGCTACTATCGACAAGATGGAAAAGGATGGTACTTTTGATAACCTGTCGAAGCGCGAAAAGCTTCAAATCGGCCGTCAACGTGCTAAACTTGAAAAGAACCTTGGCAGTATCGCCGATTTGAATCGTCTGCCGTCGGCACTTTTCGTAATCGACGTGATGAAAGAACACATTGCCGTAGCCGAAGCTAACCGTTTGGGCATACCTGTGTTTGGTATCGTTGACACTAACTCTGACCCATCAAATGTTGATTTCGTAATTCCTGCAAATGATGACGCATCTAAGTCGATTGAAATCATTCTTGACACTGTTTGCGCAGCAATTGCCGAAGGTATCGAAGAACGTAAGGTAGAGAAGGTTGATAACAAGGATGCCGAAGGTGAAGAAAAGCCTAAGCGCGCTCGTATCTCGCGCCGCAACAAGTCGGCTGAGGATAGCGAAGAAGTAGCCGACGCAGCTGCTGAAACTACCGAACCTGAAGCTAAAGCAGCCGAAGAAACCGTAGCCGAGTAAGCATTGGCGATTTGTTTTCAAAAAAATCAAACGTTAACTTTTAAGAATTAAGAGAAAATATGGCAGTTACTATGGCCGAAATCAGCAAGCTGCGCCACATGACAGGTGCTGGCTTGATGGATTGCAAGAAAGCTTTGGCCGAAGCAAACAACGATATGGAGGCAGCCATCGAGATTATCCGCAAGAAAGGACAAGCTGTGGCAGCCAAGCGTGAAGACCGCGAAGCATCTGAAGGTTGCGTATTGGCAGCAGCCAATGGCAAGTTTGCAGCTATCGTGGCTCTGAAATGTGAAACCGACTTTGTGGCAAAGAACGAAGGTTTTGTAAATCTTACCAAGAAAATCCTTGCCGCAGTTATGGACAACGCCCCCAAGTCGCTCGACGAGGTTAAAGCACTTGTTGTTGATGGCAAGAGCGTTGCCGACCTCATTGTAGAGGAAATAGGTAAGACTGGCGAAAAGATGGAACTTGGTGCATACGAATTTGTGGAAGCTCCTTCTACTGTAGCTTACAATCACTTTGGCAACAAGCTTGCTACTGTGGTAGGCTTCAACGAAGAGGGTGTTGATGCACAAGTTGCAAAAGAAGTGGCAATGCAAGTTGCAGCCATGAATCCTATTGCTGTATGTCGCGAGGAAGTTCCTGCAAAGATTGCTGAGCAAGAACTCGAAATCGGTCGTGAAAAGGCTCGTGAAGAAGGCAAGCCAGAGAATATTATCGATCGTATCGCTCAAGGCCGCTTGAACAAGTTCTATAAGGAAAATGTATTGATGGAACAAGAGTTTGTTTCTGACAACTCGATGGATATTGCTACATACCTTAAGAAGCAAAGCGCAGGTTTGAAAGCTGTTTCGTTCCGTCGCGTCAACCTTAACGAAGACTAATTCCCCAGTTTTTGAGGAGTTTGAAATAGATTTAAGAGGGTGTGCCGAGTGTGCGCCCTCTTTTTTTGCACATAAGTGGTGTGTCGTGATGAGGCGATGCGCCTCTTTTCGTTTTTTAGTTCCCATAAAAAAACTGTGGTACGCTGCTTTTACGCTCGCCTTGCACTATCTCTGGATAATATAGGCTGCGGCTCGGTAAAAGCGGGGCAGTAGAAATTTAGTGGGGATTAATTTTCCAAATCCACAGGAATTCCGAACTTTGCCTTATGGAAAAGAATCAATTGGAAGTGCTTGCGCGTATCGTGCTGCCTTCAGAAATACTGGATCATTTTG
>DVKC01000027.1 GCA_018716295.1 Candidatus Avimuribaculum pullicola | reverse complement strand
CGAACGCAACCTGCGGTATTTGTCACCCCATAAATACGGCTTCGGAGATGCCGCACTAAAGTAGCAACAAAGTGCGGCATCTCCGAAGCCGCTTAGTGTATATGACTGTTTTTCCCGCAGGTTACGTTCGCTGTCGCTCACTCCACCAGTCGGTTAAGCATGGTGCAGCCCCTCCGGGGCTTATAGCCGTATTAACCAATCTAATGACTGTGTCGCTATCACATCCATTTTGTCAAGATTCTCAATGGCCAATTTGGGGCAAATTATAATGCAATTACTGCAACTTACATTTTGTAAGTAATATACACCCATTTATCTAATTCGTCACACCCTCTTGTTTTTTATGCTTGGGGCAGTGTGTTAATCGACATGCTTGGTATAGGCCGAAAATTCACAGCCATATTGCTCTACGAGCATGTTGTCCATTTCATCAGCCTTGAGTGCAAAGTTCACAATATTTTGCTTTATCTGGTCGGTATATGCTTCGGTAATATCGGCCAGGTGTAAGCGGTAGGTGAGGTAAATCTGCCGTCCGTCTATCCCCATCTTGTAGGGAGTCAAGTCGGTGCTAAGCATGTAGTCAAGCACGCGCTCCACCTCTTTCTTGGGCAGCAAGTTGATGGGAGCCACCATGAAAAGATATGTGCCGTTATTCACGAATATGCGTATTTCGGAACTTCCTTTGTGGAATAGCCATGCTTCATAACCATCACGGGCAAGCACCGGGTTTATGCCCATCTGCTCGATTGCTGTTTCACAAAATTCGGCCAACGGTGAGTAATGCCGTTCGTCAAACACGCCCTCGGGCAACTTTTCGCCACATGATGGGCAATATTCGTCGGCCTCGGCAATGAGTTCGTCGCAACTTGGGCATTGCACATGGAATTTGTCACGTTCCATCCCTTCGAGCGATTCAAGCACCTTGCGCAACGATTCAATGCGTATGCCGAATCCCATGTTGTCGGCGTTGGTAAACTTGCTCACAGTGATACCCACCACCTCGTCGCGGTCGTTGAAGATGGGGCCGCCCGAGTTGCCAGGATTGACGGCTGCGTCGGTCTGTATGTAATATTGCCCGTCCATCAGCTGTTTCGGGGCCGATACTGTGCCTTCGGTCACAGTAAATGGCATTCCGTATGGATACCCTGCAACACGTATTTTGCCGCCAATGGCAAGCGAGTCGTCACTTGCAAGCGACAGGTCGGGCAGATAAGAGAAATCATGTTCCACGGCCAGCAGTGCAATGTCGAGGACGGCATTCACCACCACCACTTTTGCATAGTATGGGTTGCGGTCGCTATCGTGTATGGCTACTGAATGGTATCCGGCCACAACATGATAATTGGTTACAAACAGGTCGTATGACTTGAGGTAGAAACAACTGCCCGAACCGCCGGCATGTGTTACCTTGAATACAAGGTCGTATATATTGTTTTCCATTTTGTGCAAAATTTAAATTTCTCACTATTTTTTCATATAATTTGGCAATCCGGCACCTGTCCACTTGTTTTGCAGCGATGAAAGTACTGTGGCTTTGAGGTTGCCTTTCATTACATTGTCGAGGGCTTCGAACAATGGTTTGCAAGCCTGTTCCATGGGTAGGCTGTTGGCTTCTTTCAAGGCCTTGTTTAAAACGAAGTCAACCATCGACGGCATGTCGTTGTAGTAGTATGCTTCATAGAAGATATACATCATTCTCACCACAGCCCTTTCGTAGTCTTCTTGCTGTATCGAGGCGATGGCATCGTCATATACGTTTTTGAACAGTTCCTGCATGTTTTGCAACGATGCGCTACGGCGGTTCGACACCAATTTGTCAACGAAGTAAAGGTCGCGGGCAAGTTGCTCCATTGGCATGGCAAGCAACTTCTTCAAGAAATCGGTTCCGCGTGCCACGAGTTCTTCCACAGGCAGTTCGGCATCCATTCCATCTATTGCCTTGTCGATATCATTTGACAATTGCCCTTGTGGATTGGCAAAATATGCAATCTGGTAGAATGTGGTGTCAAGCACGTTCCACGAGTACCCGTATGCACGTATCGCATTATAATCGGCAATGGCTTTGAGTGTGTTCTTGCCCAAAGATTGAAGGCCCTCATACACGAGTTCGACAGTTTTGGTCGGATAAGGCTTTATTTGAGGCTCATAACAACGTGTCGCGCCAAACTTGGCACAAAATTCATCGTCATAGCGGTCGCCGATGCAGCAAATGTTCTGTAGCACGCCATATATCTTGTGGGGATGGCTTTGGGCCAACGTGGTCGAATAGCACATCTTGAGGCGGTCGCCTTGTTTTACAAAGCGGGCAAGCAGCAAGCGGTTGATATTGAGGTCGGCTATCTGGCGCAGCATCGCCACACGCCCCTTTTGCGGCAGATTTAGGAAATCGGCTTCAATGCTCAATGTGTCTTGCGTGATTGTCATGTCAACGACAATTGAGCCATGAGGAATGTGGAACACTGTTCCTTGCTCGTTGCCATACTTTGCCCGTATGTCGCTGTTGAGGTAGTCGAGCAAGCTATGGAGTGCCTCGACATATTTCCCCGACTCATACAGGGTTATGCTCTGGTCGTATAATTCCCTGCGCACAGGTTTCTGCGTGGTATTGGCTACAGGAGATATAAAAGGCAATGCATTTTTCATACGCGGTTGCAATGTTAATGGTAAATATATATTGCAAGTTATGAAATTTTTCATCGTGAATTAAGTTCTTGCTTGTTAAAAAGTATTATATTTGCCAGTGTGGCATTGGTGATGCCATTTTTTGCAGCAAGGTTACAAAATTATGTGTAAGATATGTAGATTTTTATGTCTGGCCGTGATGGTTGCATCATGCATCTATGCAATGGGACAGACGCAGCAAGGCATGGCTAAGACCAAGGGGAGGCTTGACAGGAATGGGGCTGTCATACCAGGCAAACCTTTGCCTGGGGTAACAGTGAAGGTGCGTGGCCGCACAGCTGTGCTCAGCAACACGCAAGGGGTTTTCACCTTTCCAATACCAGGCAATAAGTATTCGCTTGAGGCAGTGAAGAAGAATGGTTACCAGCTTATTGATCCCGAAACGTTGTCGAGGCAATATGCTTATTCGGCCAATCCTCTTGTTTTGGTGCTCGAAACGCCCGACGAACGGGCCGATGATGAACTTGCCAATGAGCGAAAAATTCGCCGTAATCTGCAACGGCAGTTGATGCAGCGCGAAGACGAGATAGAGGCGTTGCGCGAGGAAAACCGCATCACGCAGGAAGAATACCGCAAACAGTTGCAGGAACTATATGCACAACAAGAAACAAGCGAAAAGCTGATAGGCAAGATGGTGGAATACTATTCGAGCATCGATTATGACCAGCTCGATGACTTTAACCGCCAGATAAGCACGTTAATTCTCAATGGGGAACTTGCGCGGGCCGACTCGATGATAGCTTCAAAGGGCGATATCAGCAGCCGTGTTGCCGCATTGAGGCAACACCAGGCTGCCAATGCCGATGAAGAGGCAGAACTTGCCCGCCGTCAACAAGTTTTGCAACAAAGTCAAGCATACGCACAAAAAGAACTTGCCGACTTGGCGCAGGATTGCCGCCACAAGTATGAAATACACAAGATGCAGTATCGTAATGACTCGGCTACCTATTACATAGAGCTTAGGGCCTCGCTTGATACCACCAATGTGCAGTGGCAACTCGACGCAGGAAGATACGTGTGTGAATACATTGCCGACTACGACCAGGCCTTGGCATTATACCAACGTGCCTGTCGCAACGCTGCCACAAATTCAATCAATGAGGCTGCTTGCTTGGATGCTATTGGAAGTGTGTATTATTTCAAGGCCGATTATGCCAAAGCTCTTGAATATTGCCAACGTGCATTGGAAATACGCAAGAGTGTACATGGCGAACAAAATATCGGCATCGCCAACAGCATTGCTCACATAGGGTTGATACATGACCGCAACGGGAACAGTGGCAAGGCAATGGAATGCATGACGCACGCCCTTGATATTGCACAAGGTCTGTCTGGCGGCAACGACCTTGCCGTAGCTTCGTTATTGGGCAACATGGGCATTGTGCATGAAAGTTGCGGGGAATATGCCGCAGCTCTTGATTGTTTCAATAAAGAACTTGGTATTGAATTGGCTGAATATGGCGAGAACTCACCTGATGTAGCCCGTTGCTACAACAACATAGGTGTGGCATACTCGGCCAGCGGTGATTACAGCAAGGCTGTAGAAGCGTATGGCAAGGCATACGGGATATTGACCAATATATATGGCGACAGCCATCCCGAAGTGTCGATGAATCGCAACAACATAGGAGTGGCTTTTGCCCGCAAGGGGGAGTATGATACAGCTTTGGGATATTTTTTAGAGGCATTGGAATTGTCAAAACGTGCCGTTGGAGAAAATCACCCTTCCATAGCCACCCGGCTCACCAATATCGGTGGAATTTATTATTACCAAGGCAAGTATGGCGATGCCCTGGAGTGTTATTCACAGGCACTTGCGATATTGGAGCGTCTGCTCGGCACACGGCACCCAAGTGTGGCCGAGGGCTATTACAATATGGGAATTACATACTGCCGCTGCAACGAATATGATAAAGCAATCGATTGCTACGACAAGGCATATCATATATATAGCACTACTATTGGAGCCGACCGCCCGGCAGCGGCGATGTGCCTTATCGACAAAGGCGAAGCATTGTATAAGCAAGGCAATAACGATGATGCCGGCCGATGTGTGAAAAAAGGCTTGGCAACCTTGGCAGAAGTCTTCGGCGACAACCACCCCGATGTGGTTGGTGCCCGTGACTTGTTGAAAAAAATCAAATCCTCCAAATAATTTATGACAACAACTGACGCATACAAATATTACGCATTCATAAGCTACAACTCCCATGACACTAAATGGGGCAAACGGTTGCAACGTAAACTGGAAAACTACAGCATGCCCACTACGTTGTGCAGTGAGCATGGTTGGAAACGCCAACCGATGAAACCTGTATTCTTTGCTCCCACCGACATACAACCTGGCGGATTGACTGCCGAATTACAGGAACGGTTGAAAGCTTCGCAACACCTGATTGTGATTTGTTCGCCAAATTCGGCTCGCTCAAAGTGGGTAGGTCAGGAAATAGCGTTTTTCCACAGCTTGGGGCGCACCAAGGATATACATTTTTTCATCATCGATGGTATTCCTCACAGTGGCGACGAAGCAACCGAATGTTTTAATCCCGTTGTTGAAGAACTCGGTATGCCCGAGATACTTGGTGCAAACATTCATGAAAAGGTGTTCCGCTGGGCATGGCTCAACAAAGAACGGGCATTTGTGCAACTTATAACCAAGTTGCTCGGCGTGGAATTTGACGCCGTGTGGCAACGTCACAAGCGCATGCTTGTGAGGCGCATCATAGCATGGGCAATTGGTATTGTGGCTGTGATTGCCGCATTACTGGCTGTGTGGGCTGCAAACCAGCCTGTCGATATAAATGTAACGCTGAACGAAGCCTCGACTCACAACGAAAATTTACCGCCGTTGGAAAATGCCGTGGTGACTATGACACTCGATAATGAAACTAAGACCGATACCGTTGCCCATGTTGACAGCAAAGCCATATTTTCGAATGTTCCGCACCGCTATGTTGGGCAGCAAATCAGGTTGTCGGTGACGTGCCGCGATTTTATGCCAATCGATACAACTGTCACATTAGCCGAAACTTTGACTATTGACATATATCGAGATGCCAATGTGTATGGCAGCATTCAATTTAAACTGTGGAACCAGACCACCGAACAAGTTGTTGCCGGCTGCGAAGTGGAAATAGGCGGCTATAAAGCTGTGTCGGACAATGAGGGGCAAGTGTCACTCTTCATTCCGCTTGATGAGCAAAAAACATCATACACAGTCAGTGCCGCAATTCCATTGCTTGACAACACCATTTATACGCCGTGTGGAGAAAACGATGTGCTTCTGACTGAGTAGAAGCCTACCGTTTATTTGAATAGCCACGCATGGCCCTTGGAGTGTAGCTGTTTCGTGACTTGCTATGTTTCATCAGCTATATTATTGCTGTCATTTTTGTATGGGATTTGGTCTTATTTACGGGCAAATGTGCTAATTTTGTGTATAACCTAAAAACAGGGGATTATGCTTACCAAGATTTTTGGCGCGGCGGTGCAGGGCATCGATGCGATAATTGTGACTATTGAGGTGTCGGTTGACACAGGCATAGGTTATACCATTGTGGGACTGCCCGATACAGCCGTGAAGGAGAGTAACGAACGGATAAGGACGGCTCTGAAGCAGTGTGGGCAGTCGTTCCCTCGAAGGCGGGTGGTGGTAAACATGTCGCCAGCCGATGTGCGCAAGGAGGGTGCAGCCTATGATTTGCCGCTTGCAATAGGCATTCTTGCCGCCGACGGAAAGGTTGATGCCGACCGTTTGGGACGGTTCATGATGATGGGTGAGTTGTCGCTCGATGGGTCGGTGTTGCCCATCAAGGGGGTATTGCCAATGTCGATAAAGGCTCGCGAAATGGGTTATGAGGGATTTATCGTGCCGAAAGCTAATGCCAAGGAAGCTGCCGTGGTCAACAATCTCGACATTTATGGTGTGGAGAATATTGTTGATGTCATCAATTTCTTTAATGGCACTTGTCGCCTTGAACCGACGGTTGTGAATACTCGCGAAGAGTTTTTCAAGACTGTGAATAACTATGATTATGATTTCTCCGAGGTGCGCGGGCAAGAGAATGTGAAACGGGCTTTTGAGGTCGCTTGTGCCGGCGGTCACAATATAATACTCGTGGGCAGTCCAGGCTCGGGCAAGTCGATGATGGCTAAGCGGTTGCCATCGATATTGCCTCCGTTGAGCTTGCAAGAAGCTCTTGAAACCACCAAGATACATTCGGTGGCTGGCAAGTTGGAACGTGGTGCAACGCTCATGACGCGCCGCCCGTTTCGTGCTCCGCACCACACCATTTCGCCCGTGGCATTGGTCGGGGGCGGTTCATATCCTGTCCCTGGCGAGATAAGCTTGGCGCATAATGGCATACTTTTTCTTGACGAGTTGCCCGAATTTGGACGGCAAGTCCTTGAGGTTATGCGGCAGCCGCTCGAAGACCGCCATATTACTATCTCTCGTGCAAGGTACTCGGTCGATTATCCGGCATCATTCATGCTTGTGGCATCGATGAATCCGTGTCCTTGCGGTTATTACGGGCATCCTACCAAGCCCTGCGTGTGTCCGCCAGGTGCGGTGCATAAGTATTTGAGCAAAATTTCGGGGCCATTGCTCGACCGTATCGATATACAGATAGAAGTCGCGCCTGTGCAATTTGATGAGATGGCTTCGCCCACGCCGTCGGAGAGCAGCGAAGCGATACGCCGCCGAGTTGTCAAGGCCCGCGAAGTGCAACAGATGCGTTTCCGCAATGAGCCTGGAGTGCATTGCAATGCCCAAATGACATCGCGCTTGATAAGGCAGTATGCCACACCCGACAGTGATGGTCTTGCGCATCTTAAAGAGGCAATGAACCGGCTCAGCATGTCGGCTCGTGCCTATGACAGAATTTTGAAAGTGGCTCGTACCATTGCCGACCTTGCCGGCGACGAACAAGTGCGACTGGTGCATCTTCAAGAAGCACTTAGTTACCGCAATCTCGACCGCGACAATTGGGGACGGTGATGGTTGTGTTAATAAGGTTTGCGGTATTTTGATTCGGTCGAGTCTTCAAGTATGCTCAGGTAGCTTGTGTAGCGCGACTGGCTGATTAGGGCATCTTCAACGGCTTGCCTCACGGCGCAACCTGGCTCGTGAGTGTGAGTGCAATTGTAGTATCGGCAATCAGCCGCTATGCGGAATATTTCGGGAAAATAGTGGGCTACCTGGCTCTTGTCGAAGTCGATTGTGCCGAAACCTTTGATGCCTGGAGTGTCGATAATGTATCCTCCTGCTGGCAGCGGGAACATCTCGGAGAACGTGGTTGTGTGCATACCTGTGTGGTGAGTTGCGCTTATGCTGCCCACTTTCAGCCCTGCCCCTGGGATCAGGAGGTTAATGATAGTTGATTTTCCTACGCCCGAATTGCCCGAGAATAGTGAAATGCGTCCTGTGGCAAGTTGCAAGATGCTGTTGATGCCCCTTGCTGCGTCGTCGCTCGTAGCCGACATCATTATCACATCGTATCCTATTGATGAATAAAGATATCGCATTGCTTCGGCATATTGTAATTCTTCCTCGTCGAGCAGGTCGGTTTTGTTGATGACAATGACGGCACGTATGCCGTAGGCTTCGGCAGTGGCAAGGAAACGGTCGATGAAAGTAGTGCTGGTTTCGGGTTCTTTTATGGTTACGATGAGGAATGCCAGGTCGATATTGGCTGCTATGATATGCGACTCTTTCGAGAGGTTGCTTGCTCGGCGTATTATGTAGTTCCTGCGTTCGTCGATATTTGTAATATAGGCTGTACCATCGGGTGCCAGGCTGGAAATTGTCACATGGTCGCCTACAGCCACGGGATTGGTGGTGCGTATTCCACGAATGCGGAAGCTGCCCTTGATGCGGCAATTCACTTCATTGCCGTCATCGCATTTCACCACGTAACAGCTTCCAGTGTTTTTGATAACTACTCCTTTCATAGTGGGCAAAGTTACTAATAATCCGTGGAATGGCAACCGCAAAGGTCGCATAATCGCGTAATGATGCTGAAACGGTCAATCATAAATCTCTTATTATCTGTTATGATTTTGTAAAGCTGTGATTTTCAGCGGTGAATGTGTTTCATGTTACGTTAAAATGATTGGTAGGCGTGTAAAGAAGTTTATACAGTGTGCCGGTTTTAACAAATGTTGGCTTGGAATTGTGTAAGTGGTTTGTATTCAGCGTGTTAATGTTGTGGGTGGGCTGTGTGCTGAAATTATCTGTCAGAAAATCATGTTTTTAGCTAAAAAAATAGTAAATTTGCGTCAGCTTTACAATCAAAATTCTATATTTACATAAAAAGTAGATTAAAAATTATGAACGTAGAAACAATCGGAAACTGGGCTGGCTTGGTATGGGTTGCTCTTAACGAGCAAGGCAAAATCGGCATTAAGGCTTTGAAGAAAGCTACCAAGCTCAAAGAAAAAGAAATCTATGCAGCAATCGGTTGGCTTGCCCGCGAAGGCAAGGTTTGCATCGAAGATGGCGATGCCGATGTGCTTGTGGCATTGGTTTAATACCAAGGATTTTAAGAGTAATTACAATCTCTAAATTAAAAAAAGGTGTGCCGAAGTGAAAAATTGGCACACCTTTTTTGTCACTGTATAGTACGCCACGATGAAAAGGTATTGTTCGGGTCGTGAAGCCTGTTTTTAGGCCGATGCCGCCTTTAATTCATCGAAGGCATTGCGGAATACCGTGCGTATTATACCCATAATGTTGAATGAGTGCTCGATGTTCTGCTTCAACGATTCCTCGTCGGTAAAATAAAATTCGCATGAAGCCGTGGCACTCTTGTATGTGCTGTCGATATACACCTTGCCCATCTTCAGCTCGCGTGTCACCTTGTTGCAAGCTGTGATTGCCAGTGCCTCGTCACCCTCGTCCACTTCGTAGAATTGTGGCAGGATAAACACTACGTAATGCTCGTCGGCATCGCCCATCATGGCATATACGTTTTTCAGCTGGTAGCGTACCATCAAGTCGCCATCTTCGTCTTCTTTGGGCTTGAAGCCTAATTCTTCAAGCACCGATATTACCATTTCTTTTTTTGTCATAATTATGTTTCCTCCACTTTCTACTTGTTGTCGTTAATGTCGTCAGTGTCTTTTTTGTTGTTGCTCATGCAGGTGTCGTTATCCTCGTCATCGCTATCGCATTGCGTCGAAGATTGCGAAACGGTGTCGATAAACGTTTCCAAATCGGAAGAATGGTCGCTGCCGTCGTCGGCTTCTTCACAGTCCTCGCCGTTGGCAAGTTCTGTGCTATCGCCGTTGCCAGCCTCTTCTTCTGCCTTAAGTGCAGCCATTGTCTTGCGGGCAAAAATGTAGGAGGCTTCGAGGCTGAGTATCATGTGCGACAGTAATAACAGCAGGTCTTCACCCCCCAGCAGCTCGCGCTCGTAAAACAGCCACACCCTGTCGCCATACTTGTAGCATTTCACATACTTCATCGATGAATTGACTTTATCCATCAACTTGTAGTAAAACAGGTCTTCACCTTCCTCTATTTCGTATATCCCGGGTACACATATACTGACGTAATCCTCGTCATTGTCCATGGGCATGTAGAAATAATTCGAACCTTCATATTCAAATCCATATCCTAATCCCTCCATGTGATCCATTTTGAAACCCAGGTAGTCGAATGCTTCTAATATTTTCTCTTTCATAATGGTTTTTTATTATGGGTTAACTTCCTTGTTGGTGTTATTAACGAAAACCTATCGATACCGATTTGCCGCCTTCCTTGGGCGCAAATTCGTTGCGAATGCGCTCATATTCACGCAAGTCGCGGCTGCTCACCGATGGCGATTTTTGCGAAATGGTGGCTTCGAGCAATTCCTGTGTGATTTTTTTGTAGGGCGAGTTGCGGTCTTTTATCGAAGCGTTGAACATCTGTCGTGATGCCGTTTTCACTATGTAGCTTATGTCGCTACAGTTGTAACCCGCTGTCAGCATGGCAAGTCGTTCGTAGTCGATGTTTTCATCAGCTGGCAATTTCGACAATGCCAATTTGAACAGGCTCATTCTCGCAGAAATGTCGGGCATGTCCACATATACCATCTCGTCGATGCGGCCTTTGCGCAATACGGCCTTGTCGATGCGCTCGGGGTGGTTGGTGGCTGCGAGTACATATACGCCGCGTTCGGTGGCATTGTTGAGCATACACAAAAATTCATTTACTTCGCCATTTTGGCAATTATTGTCGATTTCGGTGCGTCGCGGTACCATTGCATCAAATTCGTCGAAAAACATCAACGTTGGGGCTTTGCGCTCGGCTTTGCGGAATAATTCACCTATCTTTTCTTGCGTGCCATGTACCAGTGTCGATGCGATGTCGTCGGGAACAACTTTTATGAAGTTTATGCCCACTTCCTCGGCCAATTTTTCGGCAAAGAAAGTTTTGCCGCAGCCAGTGGGGCCATAAAACAACATGCTTGGCGGTGTTATGCCGTATGCGGCGGCACACTCCTTGTTGTTCAGCACATTTACAAAGCCCTCGATTACAAACCGTTTGAGTTCGTCCATGCCTGCCACGTCGGCAAAGCCATTTCCAGTCCTGCCTTTTGCCGTAGGCTGGTCATGTGGCACACTCCCTGCACCCGTAGTCGGGGCAGTCTTCTCTTCGGCTTTCACGTTTTTGCCGCTTATTCGTTGCAGCCATTCTTTTTCTGCCGTCGTTGCATCCATGATTGTGTTCCTCCTTAATACTTTCCTTGGTAATTGCGTTTTGTGAAAATTGAAGCGTTCTTTACCTTTTGCGGGACAGCGGCATCGTCCTATAATTGGGACGGCAAGCCACTGTGCCGTTTATTATAAAGAAACAGCTGATAACCTTTTTATTCCAGTAGTGATTGTTTTTAACAGATAATTAACACTCTCGGAGGAATTGTGCAACACGGCACACCTCCATAGCCGACGTAAAGATACAACAATTCCCCCATATATGCAACATCGTATGCAATATTTCCCCGCACATTTCCACACTATGCGCACAAAATAACCGCAAAGGCAATTCGGGTGAAAGTTGCCTTCGCGGTTACTGTTGCATAGATGGCTGTTACAGCAAGCTCCAGCATACAGTGAGGCCGGCCATCACTATTGCCACCATGCTCATGAGCTTGATGAGAATGTTAAGGCTGGGGCCAGAAGTGTCTTTGAACGGGTCGCCTACTGTGTCGCCTACAACGGTTGCTTTATGCACGTCGCTGCCTTTGCCGCCATAATTGCCCTCTTCGACATATTTCTTTGCATTGTCCCATGCGCCGCCAGCATTGGCCATGAAGATTGCCAGTACGAAGCCGCAACTGAGTCCTCCGGTGAGCAAACCCAATATGCCAGGTACGCCGAAAACAAGCCCTGTGAGCAGCGGCGCGATTATAGCGAGCAGTGATGGCACAATCATCTCGTGTTGAGCACCTTTAGTGGATATTTGCACACAGCGTTCATAGTCGGGTTCTACACCATCGGTCAGTATTCCCTTGATTTCGCGGAATTGGCGGCGAACTTCTTCCACCATCTTCTGTGCGGCACGTCCCACGGCATTGATTGTCAGGCCGCAGAATACAAATGCAAGCATGCTGCCTATAAACATTCCTGCCAATACATTGGGATTCATCAATGTGACATTGTAGTATTCCATAAAATCGACGAATGAGGCACTGGCTGTCGCAACTGTCGAACCGTCGGGCATGAGAAGTTCGGTAGTACCAGCACGTTCAAGCCCGATGCGCACCTCCTCGACATACGAAGCAAGCAGGGCAAGTCCCGTCAGGGCTGCCGAACCAATGGCAAATCCTTTGCCTGTGGCTGCTGTGGTGTTGCCAAGTGAGTCGAGTTGGTCGGTACGCTGCCTTACTTCGGCTCCAAGTCCCGACATCTCGGCATTGCCGCCGGCATTGTCGGCAATAGGCCCGTATGCGTCGGTGGCCAATGTGATGCCGAGTGTCGAAAGCATGCCGACGGCGGCAAATCCTATGCCATACAGCCCCATGTTGACATTGCCTGGCACGAAGTCGGCGGCAAACAAGTAGGAGAGTATGACACCGGCTACGACCGATAGCACGGGAATAGCTGTCGAACACATTCCAAGTCCGATACCCGAAATTATGACTGTCGCGGGGCCTGTTTTCCCGCTTTCACTCAGTCGCTGCGTAGGACGGTAGGATTGTGATGTATAATATTCGGTGGCACGGCCTATAACCACACCGACCAACAGGCCAACAACTACTGCGCAACCGATGTTGAACCAATTGTTGATTCCCAAGAGCCACAGTACTACAAAAGTAAATACCACTATAAGAGCCGAACTGAGGTTTGTGCCGATAGATAGTGCATTGAGTAGCCCTTTCATGGTGGCGTTTTCGTGAGTGCGCACGGCAAATATACCCACTATCGAGAGCAGTATGCCCACGGCAGCAACTATCATCGGGGCAATTACAGCCTTGTATTGCATCACCACATCGCCCGATTGGATATAGGCGGCAGCACCAAGGGCTGCGGTGGAAAGTATCGAACCGCAATAAGATTCATATAGGTCGGCACCCATTCCGGCCACGTCGCCCACGTTGTCGCCCACGTTGTCGGCTATTGTGGCAGGGTTGCGTGGGTCATCTTCGGGAATGCCCGCCTCGACTTTGCCCACAAGGTCGGCACCTACATCGGCAGCCTTGGTGTAAATGCCACCGCCGACGCGTGCAAACAATGCCTGTGTGCTGGCTCCCATGCCGAATGTGAGCATCGTGGTTGTGATGGTACACAACTTGGCTGCTGGGTTGAGCATCGACTCGGGAATAACTGCATTGAGGATTATATACCAGAATGATATGTCGAGCAAGCCGAGTCCGACTACCACAAGCCCCATTACTGCGCCACTGCGGAATGCTATGCGCAAACCTCCGTTGAGCGAGCGCCGTGCGGCATTGGCTGTGCGCACCGAGGCGTATGTGGCCGTTTTCATACCCAGGTATCCGGCAAGCCCCGAGAAGAAGCCCCCAGTGAGGAATGCTACTGGTACCCAAGTGTTTTGTACGTGCAAGCCAAATGCCAGCAGCGCAAAAAATGCCACCAACACAAGGAACACTATCCCCACCACCTTGTATTGCTGGCGCAGGTATGACATGGCTCCGCGGCGCACGGCGGCTGCTATGTGTGCCATTCGCTCGTTGCCTTCGCTCTCTTTGAGCATTTGACGATAGAAGTAATAAGCATACAACAGTGCGAGCATTGAAGCTACAGGCACTATCCAAAAAAGTAGATTATCCATGCTGGTTAATAGTATTAAGAGGTCGTTAACTTGAACCCAAATTTACAAAAAATTCCTCAGCGGTAATAGCCCAAATTCACTTAATTCTGTCACATAGCACGGTTATTAACTTAAAATATGCCACACGTTAAAAATGACAAAAAGCACCGCTGCAAGCTGTGAAGAGGCTTGCAGCGGTGCTATGCCGCATAGCATTTATATGTATTAGAAATGATAACCTATGCCCGCATTGACCATGTTGGCCTCACCAATGCCGTCCGTGAGGTTGGTCAATGCCAAGTCGAACGACCCCTTGATGTAGAACCGCGAGAATGAGAACGCCGCGCCGAAACGCCAGCGGAACGATGGGTGGTTTATCAAGTCGTCCTTTTGCACGAATGCGCAGTCGAAGTATGGCCCTGTGAATATGTCTATGCTTCTAACGTCGCTGCACACAAGGTTATAGCCAAGCATACCGCCAAGCCCTATGCCCGCTTCGCTCGTTCGGTCGCGGCCATCGGCAAGAACGTAAGAACCATTATCGGGCCCGCCATACACTGGGCCATCAGCAGGTTTGCCATCAGCACCAATATACGAGTAAATATGTTCGTGCTTATGGTTTTCATAATATAAAGTCACTTCGGGTGTTATGTAAAATCCTTTGACCACATAAAACCTGTAACCACCTGTGGCAGATATACCCCATGCATTGAGTGCCTTATCGGTGTAACCGTCACCACCCTTTATAGTCTTGTTGAAATTCAAGTCAACCGTGAAATGGTTGCTGCGCTGTGCCATTGCAACCGACATTCCAGCCAATACGACAAGCATAAAAGTTAAAATCCGTTTCATAGTCATAACAATTTTCATTTGTTGTTAGTAATGGTATTTTTATGGTTTTCAAATGTATGAATTATTGGTCATAAATGTAAAAAAAAGTATTTAAATGTTGTTAAATGTTGTAGAATTGTGATGTTGCGATATTTATCGACAAATAAAAGAATTAAATAAGTCTATATGGCAAAGCTTTGCATTTCATCGGTGGCTCGGCAATAGCATTACTATAAGATATGGACTTTGTAGTTGGGATAAAGCGATTTTCTTTTTACAATGAGGACAATATATAACCCCCTCTCTGGCTTGTCAAAGAGTTCTGCTGCTTGTATGTTAAAGCGACGGCGGTTTGCTTAGATTGGCCGCAATTCTACCGTCAATCCCATTGCAGCGGCTATTTTATAGAGGGTGGCGACTGTCGGTACTGTCAATCCCCGTTCTATCCTTGAAATATACCCTTTGTCTGCACCGATGCGCTTTGCGAGTTCTGCTTGTGTCAGGTGTGCGTTTTTGCGTGCTTCCAACAAGATTTGGGCATTGTATTCTTCCCATGCTTTTTCACGGTTCTTTTCACGTTCGGGAGTGCCTTCCGCCCCAAGTCCTTCATCAAGCCACGCATCCACATCGTAGATGTCTTTACTGATTTCTTTTAGCTTCATAATATTCCTCCTTTAATTTTATAGCTTTTTTAATTTCATTGTCAGGTGTTTTTTGTGTTTTCTTCTTAAAAGCATTGAAGAGAACAACAACTATATCACCATCATATATGAAAAAGATACGAAACTCATTATTTCCATAGTTTACACGAAATTCATAGATGCCGTCACGTATGAACTTTATGAAATGCCTCGGCATCTTGTCTTCCACTTTGAATAAATCCAATGCGCGGCGAATCTTGTTTATTTCGTCTGTTGACAACTTCTTTATGAAGTCACTGAAATAATTCTTGTATGCGATTATCTTTCTCATAGTACAAAAGTACAAAAAAAAGTTGTATAGTAGTACAACTTTATTCGGGACTTTTCTTTGATTTTCCACACGATTCTTTTCTTTCGATAAGGCAGGCTTCGGCTCGGAATAAAAAATCAAATGAATTTGTTTTTTCTTCACTCGCCTTGCACTATCTTTGCAAAAAATTTTATAACTGTTTCATTTGTCGTGTTGAGGTAAACACGCGCTGAATAGGAAAATAGTTTGTATTAGGTCAATGAATATAGCAGTATATTGCTCATCGCGCAGTGACCTCGAAGAGCGTTACATTATGGCAGCCACTGCATTAGGCGAGTGGATTGGACGCAATGGGCACACGCTGGTGTATGGCGGCTCGAATGCTGGCACAATGCACACCTTGGCACAAGCCGCCCATGATGCTGGTGCAAGCATTACGGGGGTAATCCCGCAATGTTTTGCCAAACGTGCCGACATGCTTGTTGACACCCTCATATCAACCACCGACCTTGCTGAACGCAAAAGCCGTATGATTGCGCTTGCCGACTTGTTTGTAGTGCTGCCTGGTGGCATAGGCACTATCGATGAGTGGATTTCGACGTTGACACACTTGGTGGTAGCTGGCGACACAGCAACGCGCATCGTGGTGGTGAACATCGGTGGCATTTTCAACGATATGCTGGCTCAGTTACAAGCCACGGCATCATCGCCTTTTGCAAGAGGTGGCGTGCCTGTCGATGGGCATTGCATAGTGGCAAATAGTGTGGAAGAAATGATTAAACAATTAGATTACAATACATTATGACAATGAAAAGTAACATCTACACCGAAACGGGCGACAATGGGACTACTTCGCTCGTAGGCGGAAAACGCGTAAAAAAGACTGATATTCGCATTGAGGCTTATGGCACAGTTGACGAATTGAATGCATTCTTGGGTAAACTTGCAATAAATTGCAAGCTCGAATATCCCGAAATGTATGGCTTCTTGCGCAAAATACAAAACAAGTTGTTCAACATCGGCGCATACTTGGCCAGCGACAACAGCAGTTCGCAACGCACTCCGTGTCCCAACTTGACTATCGATGATGTGACCGCTGTTGAGCACACTATCGATGTACTTGATGGCGAGTTGCCACCGATAACCCGTTTTATTCTGCCTGGTGGAAGCCAATTGTCGGCTTCCTCGCAAGTGTGCCGCGTGGTAACACGCCGTTGTGAACGTCGTGTGCTTGAACTTGCCGATGAGGCATATATCGATCCAGTGGTGTTGAAGTATCTGAACCGCTTGAGCGACTTTTTCTTTGTTTTTGCCCGTTACAACAACATACACAACCAAATCGAAGAAATTTTCTGGAACCCCGAGGCTTGATGCCGCCGGCGGTCGTCCGTTTATTAACATACACCAAGGGACGTGCCACAATATGCGGCCGCCCCTTTATTTTTTGTTTTTATTATGGCAACAACCACAATAACAATGCTCGGCACTGGAAGTGCGGCAGTCACGCAGTGCTACAACACGTGCTTCATTGTCAAGTCGGCGCAATCCATGTTCATGGTAGATGCCGGAGGTGGCAATGGCATACTCTCGCAGATGCGCCATGCCGGCATAGACCTTGCCCGATTGCACCACTTGTTCATAACCCATGCCCACACCGACCATATATTGGGGGCAGTGTGGATTGTCAGAATGGTTATCCAGCTCATGAAAAACGGCAAGCACGACGGCACATTCACCGTTTACAGCCACGACAAGGCATTGGCAGTGTTGTCATATATATGCCAAATGACACTGCCGGCCAGCTACAAGCCGTTAATTGGTACTCAAGTGGAGATGCGTGAAGTGACCGATGGGGAATGCATCGACATGGAGGGTATCAAGTTGCAATGCTTCGACATTTTTTCTACCAAGGAGAAACAATTCGGCTTTGCCATGCAACTGCCGTCGGGTGGAAAGCTCGTGTGCCTTGGTGACGAACCTTACAACGAACGATGCCGCCAGTATGCCGAGAATGCCAAGTGGCTGATGAGTGAAGCATTTTGCCTGTACAAGGATCGTGAAACGTTCAAACCGTATGAAAAGCACCATAGCACGGTGCTCGATGCTGCTTCGGTGGCCGATGCGCTCAATGTGGAGAACTTGATACTCTACCACACCGAAGATGCCACTCTAAGCACCCGCAAGTGCAATTATGCTGCCGAAGCCGCGCAGCACTTCAATGGAAACGTGTTTGTTCCCGATGATTTAGAAACCATCGAAATCGCATAGCCGCAATTGCTCGTCGATAGCGGCAATAAGTTGCCTATGGGAGGCATCATGATGCAACTCGTCCTCAATGGGATGAAAATGCGAGTGGTAATAGATCATGCCACTGTGTGGCGACATGGCAGCTTGCAATGCCGATTGTGCACCACGCCGTGTGCTGCTTATGAACGGGCGGAACAGCACGTTGGCTATCGAGTCGAACCATCGGTGCATGGTTATCATTCCCGAGTTTACCACGCCGGGGTCGGCGCAATTTACACGCACTCGCCCCGCAACCTCGTCGGCAAGGTGCATGGCATAGTGCGTAAGCGCAAGTTTGCTGCGCCCGTAAGTGCCAAGTTGTGAAAATTCCTTTTCGGTTGGGGATAGTATGCCAGATGTTATATGGTGCAATCGGCGGGTTATTGAAGTGGTAAATACCATGCTCCCGCCATTGGCAATCATCGGCAGCAACAATCGTGCAAGCAATACAGTGCCGATGCAGTTTACTGCCATAGTTTGCTCAATGCCGATGCTGGCGACACTGTAGTGGCGGCACATTACCCCAGCATTGTTGATAAGCGAGGCAATGTGCACCCCTTTCATGCGCTGGGCAAAATTGTGCACCGAATGGCAATCATCGAGCCGCAACACCTCGCAACGCACATCGGCATTGCCTGCGGCCACTTGCCGCAATTCAGCGACTAATTGGCTGCCGCGCTCCCTGTTGCGGCACGTTGCCACCACACTATATCCCTTGGCGACCAATTCGCGGCATATAGCTCGACCTATTCCGCCAGTCGCCCCGGTCACAATCCAGTATCCATTATCTTGCCATTCCATGATGGCAAAAATAACTAAAAAAAGTCATTCAGCACTTATTTCGCAGGTACTGGCAGTTGCGACTTCACACCATCGATAACATTGATGATGTAGTCGCCGAGTTTTTCGCATTCGCCTATTATGTCCATGTAGAATATGCCCTCTTGGTAGGGATATATCTTCTGGTTGATGTTTTCAATATTCTCCGACCTGATGGTGTTACGGAAGTTGTTGATTTCTCGCTCTTTGTTGTAGCAGTCCGATAACGATTTTTCGGCCACATTGTCGGCATCCATCTCCTTGACAACCACAAGCATGTTGTCGATAGCCTCTGATACATAACGGAACATCGATTCAACGTTATGTTCCACGGTTTCGTTGAACGTCACTTTGGCTTCGTGCTGGCGCGACATGGTGTGGGCCAAGCGGTTGCAACTGTCTGCCATGCTCTCGATTTCGCCAACGATGGTGAGCATGGCAGCAATGCGTATCTTGCTTTCGTAGCTCAATCGGCTGTCAACCACGCGATTTAGGTAATTGGCTATTTCTATCTCCATGCGGTCGGAAATAGACTCGTATTTGCCTATGCGTGAGTATAATGAGTTGAATTCTTCGGTATCGGGAGTCGTGTGTTGCAACTGTTTCACCATTTCAAACATGCGTTTCACTCGTTCGGCATACACGGTGATTTCGTGCTGTGCTTGCGAAATATTAAGTTCGCCGGCAGTGAGCATACCAGTTGAAATATACTTGAGTTGGAATTCGTCGTCGTCCTTGTGCTTTGGTTTGATGATATAGTCGGCAATTTTCACGAAATATTTTGTAAACCATATCATCAACAGCACATTCACAATGTTGAAGGCTGTGTGGAAAATCGACAAACCAAACGACACAGCCAGTTGCAAGTGGGCCATCTGTGCTTTCATGGCAGCATCGCCGCCACCCGAAACTGCAAGTTGGTGTGCTGCCGGGTCGGTAGCTTGTAGATTGTCGAGGTATGAAATCAATCCGTGCGGGTCGCCCAATCCAACAGCCTTGGTAATATCAACATTCATCGCCACAAACGGATAGAATAGTATCAATGCCCACACAGTGCCGAAACAGTTGAACATCACATGCCCCAGTGCAGCTTTCCTTGCTGCTGTGTTGCCACCGAGCGAGGCTATGACTGGAGTAATGGTGGTGCCGATATTGCTTCCGAGTACCATGGCGCAAGCTATGTCGAATTGTATCCACCCCTTGGAACACATTATCAATATAATAGCAAAAGCTGCCGATGACGATTGTATAATCATCGTCAAGACACAACCCACTATAAGGAAAATGATTATCGACAGGAAGCCCATCGATGTGTATTCGACAAGGAAGCCAAACACTTCGGGATTGGATTGCAAGTCGGGCACATTGTCGTTGATGAATTCAAGTCCCATGAAAAGCATGGCAAAGCCTATCAGGCACTCGGCTGTGGACTTGTAGCTGCTCTTGCTGGCAAACAGGAATGGAATGGAAACACCGATGAGTGGTAGCGTGAATGCCGTGATATCGACTTTGAAGCCAAACAGTGTTATGAGCCACGAGGTAGCCGTAGTACCGACGTTGGCTCCCATTATCACAGCCATTGAATCGGCAAGCGACATCAACCCGGCATTGACAAAGCTCACTACCATTACAGTCGATGCCGATGAACTTTGTATAAGTGCTGTGATGAGAATACCTGTGAACAAGCCAGTAAAACGGTTCTTGGTCATTGCCGACAAGATTGAGCGCATGCGCTCACCGGCTACCTTTTGCAACCCTTCACTCATCACTTTCATTCCATACAGGAACAGCCCCACTGCACCCAGCAGTGTCAGCAAATCAAGGAAAGAATAATCCATAAAAATTTCAAATCTGTAAATATCGTTTACCTGTGTGTCACGGTAGCCATGCCCCGCCACTTACGCCACAAAATTAAAACTTTTTTACAAACCAGCAAATTTCTAACGTGATTTTTCATAAAATTTTATTAGTGTACGCTAAAAATCAGTTCAAATGATGGTCAGGACTCTTTCATTTAAACCCTAAATCGTCATTAGAATAAGCCCTGGAGGGGCTGCACCATGCTTAACCGACTGGTGGAGTGAGCGATAGCGAACGTAGCATGCGGAAAGACAGTCATATACATTAAGCGACTTCGGAGATGCCGCACTTTGTTGCTACTTTAGTGCGGCATCTCCGAAGCCGTAGTTTAATGGGGGACAAATCCCGCAGGTTAAGCAAGGTTTTGCCCCTCTGGGGCAATTCTACATCGTCATATTAAGTTGTTGAACTTATAAATCGTAAGTAAAGTTGCCGTATTTATCTCATTTGACACACCTTCTTCTTGCTACTTTATTGTGGACAATAACAGGCAAAAAGTATGTTTGATTCATTTTTTATTTTGCCATACTTTATGTCGGCTTATGCTATCACTCGGTGACGAGGATAAGTGCAGTGTGTGGTGCGACCGAGATTTCACCGCCACGCGATGTGCCTATGCCATTCATGTCGAGGTGTCCATCTTGAGCCACGATAGTCCAGTCGGCCTTTTTCACTTTCACTGTTTGGGCCTCGTTTGCTCCGTTGAATATGAGTTTAATCTCTTTCCATGTGTCGCCACCAGCATTGTCGGTGATAGAATATGAGATGAGATTGTTGGCTGTAACATCGTCAAATTTGATGTGCTTGGCAATTTCTTCGGCAGTGCGCAGACGGAATGCAGGGTGTGCCTTGCGCATGGCGATGAGATTGCGGTAATAGTCAAACAGTTCGCGGTATTGTTCCTTTTGGTTCCAGTCGATGGCGTTGACTGTGTCGGGCGAACGGAAACTGTTGTGTACGTGTTGCTTGTTGCGGAACACTTCCTCGCCGGCAAACATGAATGGTGTGCCTTGCGATGTGAACACTATTGTTTGTGCCAGTTTGGCGGTGTTGATGCGTTCGGCCTCGGAGCTGCCACTCATCGAAATGTCGAGCTTGTCGGTGAGGCACAAGTCGTCGTGGCACGAAACGTAGTTGATGATTTGTTGCGGCGATGTCGCGTATGGTTCTTTGGCATTGTTCCCTTTGCTGTAGTCAACTTGCGGGTGTGCTGTCGATGCGACGATGCCTATCTTTACAGTTTCTTCATTTCCTGGCTTGCCCGATGCAAATCCGCGGTCGGCCTCGTTGGAGTAGTGCCCTTTCACGGCGTCGCGTATGTCATCGCTGAACACGGCTACGCCTTCCATCTTGGCGACATTCACTTTCAATGCGCGCCGTTCCACGGGAAGTGGCGAATCGCCAGCCGTCCAACCCTCGCCATAGATGAATGCCGACGGATTGATTTCCTTGATTGCAGCGGCGGCCTGTGTCATGGTTTCGGTGTCGTGTATCGCCATCAAGTCGAAGCGGAAGCCATCGATATGGTATTCACTTACCCAGTATTTCACCGAGTTGACGATGAAGTTGCGCATCTGTTGGCGGTCGCTGGCTGTTTCGTTGCCGCATGCCGAAGCATCGGAATATGTGCCGTCGGGGCGTTGACGGTAGTAGTAGCCAGGGGCGGTAAGTTCGAAATTCGACCCCTCGGTGATGCCGGTGTGGTTATACACAACGTCCATCACCACGCCGATCCCGGCTTCGTGCAGAGCCATTATCATCTGTTTCATTTCGCGAATGCGGCAATATGGGTCGGCGGGATTGGTCGAATAAGACCCGTCGGGCACGTTGTAGTTGATTGGGTCATATCCCCAGTTATAGTTGTTCGATGGCAATTGCGTTTCATCGATGCTCATGTAGTCAAATGATGGCAATATATGCACATGTGTCACTCCCAATTCTTTTAAGTGGTCGATGCCAGTCGGCTGCCCGTTGAGCGACAAAGTCCCTTCTTCGAGCATTGCCACAAACTTGCCTTTGTTGACTATGCCCGAGTTGTGGTGCATTGAGAAATCGCGGTGGTGCATTTCGTAGAGTATGACATCGGTGATGCTTTCCACCTTTGGCCCATGGTCGGCTCCCCAACCTTCGGGATTTGTCTTTGCCAAGTCGATGATTGCGGCGCGTTTGCCATTCACACCCACGGCTTTGGCCCACACGCCAGGAGTTTCATCGAGCCACTTGCCGCCTGTGTGTATTTGGAACGTGTAGAAGTGGTTCATCAAGTTGTCGGTCGAAGTGCCGCGCCAAGTGCCAGTTGCAGCATCGGGGGTGAGCAAGAATGTGGTGACGAGGTTGCGCCCTTGCCCATGTTTATAGATGTTTACACGTACACTGTCGGCCATTGGTGACCACAGGCAGAAGTGGTAACCGTTGCGGTCGATTGTCAATTCGAGGTCTTCGCCGTCATAAGCGGGGTAGGTTGAAAACTTTTCCATTTGCGTTTGTGTTACAGTGGGATTGGCTTGCATTTCCACGGGAGCAGCAGCCATCGGCATTAATGCCAGTGAGGCTGCGCAGACTTTCAGTGCAATTTGGTTCATGTTATTTCAAAAATTTGTTAGATATAGTGAAACATAAGTTTTTAGGTCATATTTGTTTGTCGCAGGTTTATGATATTTGATTTTGTGCAGTATTAACAAAATGCGCTGCCCTACAAAGTTACAAACAATTTCTACAAAAAAACAACACGGCGCGACAAACTTTCGCCGTGCTGCCAAGAAAATTATGCGTTTGAAACGCGTGAGTGGCAGCCATGTCAGATCGCTCTGCAAGCTGAATCTAACAACCGTTTTAAACCGTTTCGGGGGAGGTGTGTGGTGGATTGAAGTCATTGCTGTGAAAAATGCCGCAAAATTTGCGGTATTTATCGATGTTTTATGCCGCAATACTTGCTTTTGCGGCATTATATAGCTATATTTGCCGCAAAATTTGCGGCATTATTGGGCAAAAATTGTAGTATGTTTTTACACGAGAAAGATAATTGGACCGATTTTTATTGGAATAGCGATGAAGTGGCTACGCTACTCGACGAAGTGGCAAGGGCGCAAGGGCGATTGTATGGCCGTCTGGATAGCTTAGGGTTTGAAAATCAACTGAAAGCCACTGCCGAAAATTTGCTTGTCGATATAGTCGGTTCGTCGGGGATTGAAAACATTAGTTTGGATGTCGATGAAGTGCGTTCGTCTATAGCAAGGAAAGTGGGCGTGGAAAATATGGGGCGCGATGTCGCGCCATCGCATTATGTCGATAGCATTGTGAACGTGATGCTCGATGCCATGGAGCATTACGACAGGCCGCTCACCAAGGAGCTACTGTGTGCGTGGCAAGCGGCTTTTTTCCCCTCGGGGGCAAGCGGAGGCCGCATAATCGAAGTGGGAAAATACCGCACAGGCGAGGAGTACGCAACCTCGGGAATGTTTGGGCGCGAGAAGATACATTACATCGCCCCGTCGCCCAATCGGGTGGAAGAGGAGATGCAGCGGTTCATTGACTGGTTCAATGCGCCGCACAAAGTGTCGCAAGTGCTATGTTCGGCAATCGCGCATATATGGTTTGTCACTATCCATCCGTTTGAGGATGGAAATGGACGTTTGTCGCGCATTCTGGCCGATATGTTGCTGGCCAGGGCCGACGGCAGTCGTTTAAGGTTTTACAATGTTTCTTCGGAAATCAACCGCGACAAGAAGCACTACTATGACGTGGTTGAAAGGACGCAGCGAGGCAACGGTGACCTTACCGAGTGGCTCGTGTGGTATCTGGGCACGTTGAAAAAAGCCATCGCCAACGCTAATGCGGCAATCAGCATGACACTCAACAAATGCCTGTTTTGGATGCGTTTCGCCTCGGTTGTGATGAACGATCGCCAGCGAAACACATTGAACCTGTTCCTTGACGGTTATGAAGCAAAAATCACGTCGAAAAATTGGGCAAATCTGAACAAGTGTTCGCGCGACACTGCTGGCCGCGACATTGCCGACCTTGTGGCAAAGAATGTGCTGCTCATCGACCATGTCGGTGCTAAACGCCCGAGCTATTCCATCAATTATGGCGGCGATGTTTTGCCATTTTCAGACGTTGCTGTTGTCTGGCAGGATGGCGGTGCTTACATTTCGGCCAGATTCGGTGGCGAAGAAGTGAGTGAGCGCATCACCGGGCTTGATGCCGAGTTGGTGGAGCGCGGCGAGTTACAGCCACTACGGCTTGTGAGGAAATATTTTGCCTATTTGTTGCAGGGTAGGTAGTGCGGTACGGTACACGAAGAAAATATTTTGGTGCTGTAGGAATGATTATTGCCAAATTATTGTTCTTTTATAAGACAGTCGGCGGCTCGGCAAAACAAAAAATCAGCAAGCTGTTTTTTGTTATTGCGCTTGTCTTGCACTATCTTTGCATTATATAACATATATGCGGCAACTGGCACGGTCTCGTGTGCCTTCTGTGGCATTAAATTGCATAGTATCAAAGTATTATGTCGAAATTTAAAAAGCAAATATTAGGAAGCCTTAAAGATTATATCATGATAATCCTTGGGCTGGCGTTGTATGCGTTTGGTTACACGGCGTTCATTCTTCCCGAAAAAGTGGTAATGGGTGGCATGGCTGGTATTGCCGCATTGATTTACTATAAGTTTGGCATTCCGGTGGCAATTTCCAACTTTACGCTCAACATTGTGTTGCTCGTCATTGCATGGCGCGTGGTTGGGCGCACGTTTGTTATCCGCACCATCTTCGGTATCACTACGTTGAGCGCTTTGTTTGGCATTTTGCAACCGTTGTTCACTGAACCCATAGTGGGTCAGCAGGCATTTATGAATGTTTTGCTTGGCGCATTGTTGTGTGGTTTGGGGGTAGGGTTGGCATTTGCCCATAATGGCAGCACGGGCGGTACCGACATTGTTGCCGCCATGGTGTCGAAGTCGAGCAACGTCACAATAGGGCGCATGATATTATATACCGATGTGTTTATAATATCGAGTTCTTATCTGTTGTTCCACAGTATCGACAAGATTGTTTATGGATTTGTGATATTGCTTGTGGTGTCGTTTGTATGCGATTATGTGATCAACACCAACCGCCAAGCCGTACAGTTCACGATTTTCTCGGAGAAATGGTCGGAGATAGCCGATGCCATTATTGGCGAGGCGCACCGAGGTTGCACACTTGTGCATGGCACGGGCTGGTACACCAAGCACGATGTGAAAATACTGCTTGTGATGTGCCGCAAGATTGAGGCTGTGTCGATATTCAGGATTATAAAGGCTATCGACCCACATGCGTTTGTCACGCAAGCCAATGTCAACGGTGTGTATGGGCAAGGTTTCGACGAAGAGAAGATGAAACAGCAGATAAAAAAATCAAAGCACAAGAAAGATGGCAATGCCGCTGCCCATATTCCGCCGCTTGAGCATAATAGCAATATAGAGGAAACGGCCGATTTCTCGCAAAGACAAATTTAGGATAATTATTGTTCCAAATGTCGTATTGTGGCATTATGGCTGCACGACTTACATTTTTTTGATTTAACTTTGGTATGGGAAGCTTGCGGCTTGGAATAAAAAATTGCAAGAATAGTTTTTTATTTGCTTGCTGTATGCTATCTTTGAGTAAACTTAAACTTAATTGTGTTATGAAGAAATTTTTATTAATGCTAATGTGTGTAGTGGGCGCATTTTGCACTGCCCATGCCGACAGCGGCGATATCGCCGTGGGTGTACAACTCGACCATGGTTCGGCTGCCAACCAGATAGGTCTTGGCGCAAAGGTGCAGATAGGATTTACCGATGAGTTGCGCTTGGAACCATCGTTCAATTATTATTTCCGTCAAAGTGAATGGGCTACATGGGATGTCAATATAAACCTGCATTATATGTTTGATGTAGCTGATAGTTTCAGTGTTTATCCATTGGCTGGTTTGTTCGTGTCGAACTGGGATCTTGAAGATGTCGGCTCGGATACTCGCTTCGGTGCCAATCTTGGTGCAGGTGCTGAATATGCCATTACCGATGTGGTATCGCTCACAGGTGAGTTAAGATACATGCTCACTGGCGACTACCGACAATTAGCCACAAGTGTGGGTGTGACATTCAAGTTCTAGCACCGAGTGACTTATAAACCGTGGAATTGCCGTGTGCCCCGATGTGTGGGCGGGTGGTTTCACGGTGTTTTTTGTGCCTTATGACTGATTTGGAGGCTTGAGAAATTTTGGTAAAAAAATAAAACAGTTTTTAAATGAACCGAATATTTGGGCGTTTCAGTTAAAAAAACTATCTTTGCATAGGGATGATTGTCACCTCCTGCGTTATTAAATACCGAGGGTTACACTTCTTGGTTAAACTTCTTGAAATAAAAACCTATGTTGCGAGTATTTTTTATGAGGAAAGAATTTTACATACTGTCGTTGTTGGTAGTTGCCATTGCTGCAATGGTGCTTACTGCATGTGGCGGACAGGTCAAGCATAGGCCAATGATAACAGTGAGCATTCTGCCACAAAAGTTCATGTTGGAAAAGATTGTGGGCGATAACTTCGAAGTGTCGTGCATGCTCAACGAGGGGAACAATCCCGAGGCATACGAGCCGAGCTTGACGCACCTGATGAATATCGAGCATAGTGCGGCATATTTTTGTATTGGATACATAGGATTTGAATATGCAATTGTTGACAAGGCTCATGCCAACAATCCCAATTTGAAAATCTATGACAATAGCCGTGGAATAGAGGTGATAAAAGGTACGCATTTTTCGCCTGAAGGGAAGCATGACGAGGCCGACCCGCATTTGTGGACTTCGGTGCCAAATGCAATTGCCATTTCGCGCAACATGCTTGACGCGGTAATAGAACTCGACCCCGACCATGCCGATGTTTATAAGGAAAACTATAACAAGTTTAAATCAGAACTTGAAACTCTTGACGCCCGTATCAATGAGCAGCTTGCCGCAAAGCGTGGCACAGCGTTTATCGTGTGGCATCCATCGTTGAGTTATTTCGCACGTGATTATGGCTTGCAGCAAGTGTGCTTGGAATATGAAGGCAAGGAAATTCCTATCGATAAACTCAAGGAAAATATCGACGCGGCGCGTGCCAGTGGTGCCACGGTGCTGTTTGTGCAGCGCGAGTTCGACAGCCGGCAGGTTGAAACCATCGGAGGCGAGTTGGGTGTGAAGATGGTGAAAATAAATCCGTTGAGTTACGACTGGGAAACCGAAATGATAAACATAGCCAATGCAATCGCCAGCAACTAATAATACCATAATCGCACTTAACGATGTGTGCGTGGCTTATGGAGCTCGCCAGCAGTTGGCTCTTGACCATGCATCGCTTTCTATTGCGCAAGGTGATTTTGTGGCAATAACCGGGCCTAATGGTGGAGGGAAAACTACCACGTTGCGGGTGATATTGCAATTGCTGAAGCCTACAAGTGGCAGTGTGGCTTTCTATCGTGATGGACGGCAGGTGCAGCACCTTGAAATGGGCTATTTGCCGCAGAAGAATATGATTGACAGCCGTTTCCCCGTCACGGTGGCCGAGGTGGTAGCTATGGGACTTCCGGCTATCATGAAGCCTTTACACCGCATCACGGCGCAAGAACGCGACTTGATCGACTCGATGCTCGAAACCGTGGGAATGGCCGACAAGCGCAACAGTCCTATCGGCTCGTTGTCGGGCGGGCAGTTGCAGCGCACATTGCTTGGGCGTGCCATGATTTCAAGTCCCGAGGTGCTGGTGCTCGACGAGCCGCTTTCATATATCGACAAGGCCTTTGAGCATCATCTTTATGGGATTATCGAACGTGTGTCGCACTCATCGACTATCATACTTGTGTCGCACGAAATGTCGGTAATTTCAGGCATGGCAAATAGGCATATTATTATCGACAAGACGCTGCATGAGTGCCACGCCGCGCATCATTACCAGCAGAGCGAGTGCCAATAGCGGCATGAGTGCCAATAATTTCTCATTGTGGCGGTTATCGAGCCGCCATGGTATGACGGCTCTACGAATAGACAAAAAAACAGCGAGCTATTTTTTGTATTGCGCTCACCTTGCACTATCTTTACAGCCAAATATATAAATTGTGGCTATGAAATATTACAGCGCACTTATCATATTGGCATTGGCCATAGCTGTGCAGGTGCTGACTTCTTGCACGGCGTTCACATATTCATATTCTTACGACATGGGCGGATATGGCTACGAACAGCCTACTGCCGACACGAGCCGTTGGTGGCTGAAACCGGTGTACATTCGTACCGATGATACTACTAACCCCGATAGCATGGAGGTGCGCCACTTTGTGTGGTTTCACGACGATGATGAGGGGCTTACTTATGTGAAAGTGTCGGACGATAATTCCATATTGTTCAATTCGAGGAGTGCCGACATTGGCTATGATGCCATGATGGAACTTATATACATTGGTACGTTGCTAAACGACAAACCTTTTTCTGAGATGATTATTTATGGTTCGACCGATAACACCGAGAGCCGCGACTATAGCCAGGAACTCTCGGAGGAACGTGCCGAAACTGTTGCCGAGTTTTTTGAGAATATGGGTTATAATGCCGGTGTAATCCAAGCGATTGGGCTTGGCGACACCGACCCTGCCGCCGACAATCGCACTATCGAGGGACGTGCCAAGAACCGCTACGTTGACGTGTTTGTCACCATTGCCGACAATTGATTGCGTTTTATGACAGCAGAATGCTGTTGAAATGCTTGTAATTAAGCACCTCCGATAATTTCCTGTGAATATATTTTGTTTCCATACGCAATTATACAAATTTGAAGTACAACTGCAAATTTGCATAAAAATCAGAAAACCACAAGTTCCTAAGCAATTATGAACACGTATCCGCCCTCCACAATGGTGTCTATTATTGTATTGGACGAGTTCACGGTTGTAGCCGCACCGTTGTGGTGCGTGGGGGAAAATAATTCAGGAGTTGCATGGCTGTGGCTATGCAACTCCTGAATGTTGTGGTTATTGCCGTGAGGCAGCATTAGCTGCGACCGTGGCAATCCTTGTATTTCTTGCCGCTGCCGCATGGGCATGGGTCGTTACGACCTACCTTCGGCCCAGTCTTGACGATTGGGGTGTGGCGGCGTTGTTGCGCACCTTGCGGCTGTCCGGCAGCGCGGCGTTGTGCGTCGGCTCCTGGATATGCCTCCTTGCTTTCGGTGTATTGCTGGCGACCGCGGTCGGCATTGCGCATTTGCTGCATCTGTAGCGGGAAGTTGCCCGATACCGACACGTTGCCCGGCATTTGCGGTGTGGCATTTGTGGTGCTTGCCGCAGCCTGCTGCTGTTGTTGCTGTATGTGCTGGGCGTATGGCTGCAATGGTACAAATCCGCGCATGAGCAGTGATATTGCTTTGGTGTTGAGATTGTTGAGCATCGAGGCAAACAGGTTGAACGACTCAATCTTGTAAATCAACAGCGGGTCTTTCTGCTCGTAGCTGGCATTCTGTACCGACTGACGCAATTGGTCAAGGTCGCGCAAGTGTTCTTTCCAAGCCTCGTCGATAGTCATCAGCAACACGGCTTTTTGCCAAGCCTTGGCCACGCTCTTGCCTTCGGTCTTGTAGGCTTCCTCGATATTGGCAGGTATGCCCAGTATGCGGCGACCATCGGAGATAGGTACCTGCCTTACGAGTCCTTTCACCTTTTCTTCGCCTATCTGCTCTACCATAGCCTTGATATAAGGATATATGATTTCGGCAATGCGTTCGCTCTTGCGGTTGAAGTTGGCGATGGCTGCATCATAAATTTTGTTCACCATGTCGGACGGTTCCATCTTTGCAAATTCTTGCTCGGTGAAAGGCGTTTCGATGGCGTATGTGCTCATCACCTTCATGCGCAACTCGGGATAGTCGCTCTGTGCACTGTATTCCTTGACGAGCAGTTCGATGTTTTCCTTTATCATGTTGATGATGTCGAGGCCTATGCGCTCGCCCATCACGGCGTGGTGGCGGCGTGTATAGATGACGTTACGCTGCGTGTTCATCACGTCGTCATATTCGAGCAGGTGCTTGCGAATGCCGAAGTTGTTTTCTTCGACACGCTTCTGGGCGTTCTCAACTGCGCTTGAGAGCATGTTCGACTCGATGGCCTCGCCCTCTTTCAGCCCCATGCGGTCAAGGAGCTTGGCAACCTTGTCGCCAGCGAAGAGGCGCATAACGGTGTCTTCAAACGAAACGAAGAATACCGATGAGCCTTTGTCGCCCTGGCGGCCTGAACGACCGCGCAGCTGGCGGTCAACGCGCCGCGACTCGTGCCGCTCGGTACCGATGATGGCAAGACCGCCCGCATCGCGCACTTCGGGCGACAGCTTGATGTCGGTACCACGACCTGCCATGTTGGTAGCAATGGTAACGACGGCTTTTTGTCCGGCATTGCGCACGATTTCGGCCTCGCGTTGGTGTAGCTTGGCGTTCAGCACATTGTGCTGTATGTGGCGCATTGTGAGCATACGGCTAAGCAATTCGCTCACCTCGACCGAAGTCGTGCCGACAAGCACAGGACGCCCTTGCTTTATCATTTTCTCGATTTCCTCGATAACGGCGTTGTATTTCTCTTTCTTTGTGCGATACAAGCGGTCGGGCATGTCGATGCGTTGCACGGGCTTGTTGGTCGGGATAGTCACCACATCGAGCTTGTAGATGTCCCAGAACTCGGCAGCTTCGGTTTCGGCAGTACCTGTCATGCCGGCCAGCTTGTGGTACATGCGGAAGTAGTTTTGCAACGTGATTGTGGCAAACGTCTGTGTGGCTTCTTCCACTTTCACGCCTTCCTTGGCTTCGATTGCCTGGTGCAAGCCATCGCTGTAGCGTCGGCCTTCCATGATACGTCCGGTCTGTTCATCGACGATTTTCACCTTGTTGTCTTCCGAAACGATATACTCAACATCGCGTGTGAACAGCGTGTAGGCTTTTAGCAATTGGTTGACTGTGTGCACACGTTCGGCCTTGACGGCATAGTTCTGCATCAGTTCGTCTTTCTTTGCAACCTTTTGCTCGTCGGTGAGCGGCTCGTTTTCCACTTGCGACAGGTCGGTGGCAATATCGGGCAAAACGAAGAAAGTCGGGTCGGGCGTTGTGCCAGTCAGCACATCTATACCTTTGTCGGTAAGTTGTACACTATTGTTCTTTTCATCGATTATGAAGTATAGCGGGTCGGTGACAACGTGCATTTCGCGGCTGTTGTCTTGCATGTATTGAGCTTCGACCTTGAGCATCAGTTGTTTCACGCCGTCTTGGCTGAGGAACTTGATGAGTGGTTGATACTTTGGCAGACCCTTGTAGGCACGGTATAACAACAGTGCACCCTCTTTCACTTTCTCTTCGTTGTTGCTGTCGATGAGCTTTTTGGCATCGGCGAGCAGGTCGGTGACGAGTTTGCGCTGTGCATTTACCACACGTTCCACGTTGGTCTTGTATTCCTCAAACATCTGGTCGTTGCCCTTTGGCACAGGGCCAGATATGATGAGCGGTGTGCGGGCATCGTCAATAAGCACCGAGTCCACCTCATCGACAATGGCATAGTTGTGGGAACGTTGTACCAAGTCGCGTGGCGACATGGCCATGTTGTCACGCAGGTAGTCGAAACCAAACTCGTTGTTCGTACCGAATGTGATGTCGCAGTTGTAGGCACGGCGGCGTTCGGGCGAGTTTGGCGTGGTCTTGTCGATGCAGTCAACCGACAGCCCGTGGAACATGTATATCGGGCCCATCCATTCCGAGTCGCGCTTGGCGAGGTAGTCGTTGACCGTAACCACATGTACACCGTTGCCTGGCAGGGCGTTTAGGAATACTGGCAGTGTAGCCACGAGTGTTTTACCTTCACCAGTTGCCATTTCGGCAATTTTGCCTTGATGGAGCACGATACCGCCTATGAGCTGCACGTCGTAGTGTATCATGTCCCACTTGACCTCGTTCCCACCAGCCATCCAGTGGTTGCGGTATATGGCTTTGTCGCCCTCGATGGATAGGAAATCCTTGCCTTGGGCAGCGAGTTCGCGGTCAAATTCGGTTGCAGTGACTTCGATTGTTTCGTTTTGTGCGAAACGGCGTGCAGTGTCCTTGACTATTGCAAACACCTCGGGCAGCACCTCGTTGAGAATATCTTCGGTGCGGTCAAGTATCTCTTTTTCGATTTTATCGATTTGCGCCCACACGGGTTCGCGCTTGTCATATTCAAGTTGCTCTATTTCGGCTTTCAATTTGGCGATTTCGTTGCGTTGAGGAGCCACGTTTTCCTTGATTTTTGCGCGTATGTCGGTGATGCGCTGGCGCAATTCGTCGTTCGACAATTTCTCAATCTCGGGATAGACGGCCTTGATTTTTTCGACAATTGGCGTTATGGCCTTCATGTCGCGCGAGGCTTTGTCGCCGAGCAGAGATTTCAAAAATTTGATAAATCCCATTTTATGTTGTTATTCAGTTTTTATTAATTGTGATGTTTAGAGTGTGGGTAGTCCACGAGTGTGCACTGTGTGTGAGTCTTGAACTCGGCTGCAAAGTTAATAAATTGTTTCCAATCTGCCACAATCATAGCATCTTAGCCGATGCATGGCGGTGGCTGTCAATAGCCGAGGCTCAATGGCATGGCCTGGGCCGCATTGGGCGAGCGTATGCGCAATATACTTGAAATCGTTGGGGCCAATGTCGCGGCATCGACAGGCGTGGAAATCTTTTGTGGCTTCACCGATGGTGCCATGATGAATGCCGGTGTGTTGACGGCATTTGTGCGTATGAGTTTGGCTTCATCGAAGTTGTCGTTGCCTTGATCCATTATCAGCCATCCCGGGCTGACTTCGATTACTACGTCGCCGCAATAAGCTGGCACTGTAGATTTGTGCAGTGCGCGGGCTTCGGCACTTGCCGGGTTGTTGAGTATTTCCTCGAAGGTGTATGCCGCCGTGACACCACTCATTTGTCGCAGAAATTCGCTCGATTTTGCCCTCAATTCGCTGAGCGCAAGTTGTTTTTCCTTTATCAGTTCGTGGTTCAGGAAGAAGTGGCGGTTGAAGTATCCGTCAACCCATTGGCCGTTCCCGTATATTGCCATCAAGTACATGTTGAGCAGCGAGATGGCACGGTTGGGGTAAAACTCGCCTGTGGGAATATTGAAACGCTCTTGAGGACGGGTGTTGTCGTAATAGTATCCTGTAGATGTAACAAAAAACATGGTGTTGGACAGTCCCACGCTTTTGTCGATTTCGGCAAACAGTCGTCCCAGTTCACGGTCGAGCCGCAAGTATATATCTTGGTTTTCCACACGGTTGTCGCCATCGTTGGTGTACATGTATGGTGCAGCCGTGTACCCTATGCACAGCATGTCGGTCTGTCCGCGGTTGCCAAGTTTAAGCGTGTTGATGTATTCGATGGCGACAGTTGTCACTTCGGTGTTTGCAAGCGCGCTTTTTTTGAATTTGGCATATCGGTTGCGGTCGGAGTGGGAATAGATGTACCTGAAAGGATAATATTTTTTGAACGATAGTATGTCGGGATAGTCGTCAAGTGGAATTGATGGCACCCACGACATGGTGTCTAAACGTGTTGCCAGTGGCAACCTGTAGTTGCGCCCAGTGAGTATCTGTGGCGCATTTTTGTAGAATGTTGTAGATGCCCAGTTGCCAGTGGCATCATCTATCCAGAATGCGCTATTGGCGGCATGGCCTGCAAGCAGGATGGCTTGTTGCGCGTCGGCTGCAATGGAATGCACATAGCCCATTCCGCTGCCGTGAATGCGCAACTCGTCGCTTATGGTTGAAACACAGTATGATACAGGCGAATAGGCATCATTTGTGAAGTCGCCCATTGCCGATGGGTCGGCAAGTATGTAGCGTGGGCGGTCGAGCTTGCGGTCGTAAACGTATGAGTATGGTATGCCATTTACTCTGGGATATGTCCCGCTCATCAGCAGTGCAGTTCCCGATGCGATGTCGAGGTCGGGCACGTCAAATTCCACATTTTCAAGGAAAGCCCCCTCGCGTATGAGCCGTTTGAAGCCGTCTTCGCCGAAATGGGCTTGCAGCAGGTCGATGTAGTCGCTGCGCAGCTGGTCGATGACGATGCCCACCACGAGCCGCGGTCGCTCGCCGCCGTTTTGCGATAAGGCGGAAAGAGCTACCATCGATGCGACTATCGATGTCAGTATGCGGTTTATTTGTCGTTTTTTGTGCATTGTAGTTTATATATCGCAGCGTAGCTTGCCGACCTTGCAGCGAGGCATAGCATCAGCGGGAATGCGGCAACGTTGGCTGCCTGTGGCAACAGCGGCCACGACACGAGCAGCAAAATAATGACCGCAAAGTTAGCAAAATGATAGAAATATAACACTCTTTTTGCCTTTTTTATCCAAACAAATATAGCTGGCAGCAGGGCAAACGGGTGCAGCCACAGCCCGTTAAGGTTGGGCGACGTTGCGGTGTGCGTCGATATGAATATCAAGAAAAATACAAGCAAGCCGCACAATCCTGCTATGCCGAAGAGCGTGCTGTCGAGCCATCGGCTCACCTTGCGGCGGCGCACATCGATGAGCGAAACTGCCAATACTATTGCCAACAAAACCGATGCCACGGCTATCGGCGAGAGGTAGGCCGGTGTAGGTGGCAGTATGTCGCCAGCATCGCTGCCATCGTTGAGTACTATTGTCTTCGACACGAGTGGCACGGTGGTTCCGTCGCGTTCGATGCTCGCTTCGGCAAAAGCTTGCATCAGCACCATGGGTACAAACATCTGCTTGCGGTAGTCGAGCGTGTAGTCTATGCCCGAGCCAAGCACCAAGTCTATTCCAAGTTGCAGCCATGCATAATTGGCATTGTAGTGGTGCAATTCTTGGCGGAATGTGAGTGTATCGTGCATTGCACCGTAGTGCATTTTGTCGCCAAGCACATTTTCCACAATGTCGCGCGGGCGTGTGGCGCAGTTGTCATATACATAACTGTAGCGGTATGTCGCATTCTCGGGCCTGGCATTTACTACCAGTGCTTGCATCACCTGCATCGACTGTTCGGGGGTGAGGTTGAGCTGCTGTTCCACCACTTTGCGGCGGCGGTATCCTATGAGCAAGTAAGCACCGTTGTACCCGCCCACTTTGTAGTCGGTTTCCCCTTTCACGAAGTGATAAATGAAATTGTCGGCATCAAAGTCGAAAATTCCGTAATTATACACCATGTCAATTCCCCTGTATTGCACCCTGAGCATCGTGTGTCCATATAACTCATAGGCCGCAGGGCCGGGGAAACATGTGATGAGGCTCACCACCGCGCTATCTTGCGTGGCAAGGCTGTCGGCTTCATTGGCGGCGTGTGGCGATGCTGCCGCAGTCATTGCCGCTATCAACATTGTTGCCGCAAGGAAATATCTGATTATGTGTTGTACCATTTATAAACAATTCAATTTGCGCCGCAAAAATATACAGTTTTCCCCGACACTGCAAGGGAAAATAAAATATTGTGTTTAATCGCCGCGGTAGTGGGTCTGTAGGTACAGTCGTGCCAGGAAATCCCAGTTTTCGTGCAGCAGCGAGCGGTCGGCATCTGTTTCAAACGGAAGGCGCGCATCGGGCAGGAGGCCGTTGTCAAACAAGTATTTGACAAGGTCGATGGGTGCTGTGCCGCGCTGGGTGACTATGCGGTGTGCTTCGCGCCGCGCCGCCTTGGGGTCGTACATAGGGTTGTCGGGATGGGCGATGTATTGTGCCACGTCGTGTGCTATGAGCAGCCCGCGGGCAGGGTTGGCGAGCAGCACGAAATTGGCATAACGTTTCATGCCGGGCAGATGCCCGTTGGGTGCGGTACCCCACTTCATGCGCTGGCTCACAAACTGCTCAAGTGCGTCGTAGCCGTCGATGAATGCTATGCGGCTGCCGCCGGTGGCTTCGACAAGCTGGCGGTAAAAACGGTGTTCGTTGCCAGGCTCAATTTCCGGCTCATTGTCGGCTTGCGGAATTTTGCCATTTACAATAAGTTCCATCCATTCTCCCAGAGTGAGCGACAGCGGGCCAGTGGTATTTTCAACCATCAGTTGGCGGTTCATTTCAAGCAGGTGGCGTTGCGCTTCATCCTTGTCGGGGTGAGCTTGGATGATTTCCTGCGCTTTCGCGGCTGCCATGTGCAGGGTGCTGGTTGCCGCCGGCCGCATGAAGTAGCAGTTCCAGAAAAGCCAGTGCGACAAGTCGTAGGCTTTCTCGCGGTCTTGTTCGTCGTGGAAGTCAACGTCCAAGGCCATATTGTATTCCACTGGTGTTGGCGCATCTTCATACACGGCGTCGAGCAGTCCGAAAAACAAGCGGGCGAGGTGTTCGACGTTTTTATCGAACGGTGACAGGTGTCCGGGATTGCCATTTTCGCTGTCGATTACATACCAAATGATGAATTGCAGGTCGATGAGGTTCAGTTCGCTGTCGATGTAGTCGTCTGGACGGTCGAAAAACGGCACCGGGCGACCATAGAGGTGGTAGCACATCGTCGAGAACGACCGCCAAATGCCAGCATCGGCTACCACGTCTTGGAAGTAGCCTATGACGGCAAGCACGGTGTCGCGGCGCACTTCATCGTCGACGTTCATCAACACGTGGGCGTTGTCCCACATTTTTGCGAGCCTTCCGGCAAGCACCATATAATATTTGTCGCTTTCGGCAACCTGTGGATAATTAGGCTGCTTGAGCATAAAATCCTTGACTGTAATTTCCATAACGCAAAGGTAAGCAATAGTTTTAGAGCCTGTTTAAATTTTGTAATGATTTAAAAGGTCAGTGCTTTTTTTGTGCAAAATTTAAAAGACTTTTACCTTATTTGCAACAATTATGCCACAATCAGATTCTTGATAACAGGCATAGGCGGATTTTGTGCGGTTTAATCCATGAATTTTTAAATTTATAGCCAAATTATTATTATGTTATTGAATTTTAGCTACATTTGCATAATTATAAATTTTTTATTAAGGATGGTTATGGACAGTAAATTATTACTTATCGGTGTTGTGTTGGCATCAGTGGGAGCGGCTGCGCCTGCTGCCGCCCAAAGCGACGTTGTCAGCTACGTACTCGAATATAGTGGTACGTCGTTGAGTGGTAGGATTGATTACACTTATGATGTTGAAGGTCGTGTGACCGAGAAATTGACCACAAGGCCTAATGCAGAAACTGGTGGGATGGAAAACGACGAACGTGTGAATTATTACTATGACGAGCAAGGTCGCCAGAATGTAGTCGAAAATTATTTGTGGGACGACAATCTGCAGGCATGGTATGGCAACAACTCGGACGACAACAACAGACTGGAAACTGTGTTTAACGCCGACGGGCGGGCTGCCGAGATTTTCTATTACGACTGGGGCGGCAATACGTGGGCTGCAGATTGGACTTACCACGGAGTGTTTGTTTACGATGGCAACACGGCACGTGAAACCCGCAGCAAGCAGATAAATGGCACGCCTGTGTCGAGTGGAGCCACTTTGATGGATTATTCCTACGACGACAACCTGCGTGTGGTGGAAAAAGTGAAGAGCTTGGACGACTATTTCATGGGCGTAGTTCCAACCGACCGCTGGACGTATGAATATGACGACCACGACAATATAACCGTGGAATCGCACTATATGTATAGCGGAAGCGAAGGCGACGACCCTTATGACCCATGGGGCGGATATTCGGCCGATGCCAAACCGCTTGCCGAGGGTGACGATAGCTGGGCGTTGATGTACAGCTACAAATATGTGTATGAATATGACAGCAATGGAAATATCGTGCGCAAGCAGCGTTGGGACTACGACGACATTGAGGGCGACTACACGATGCTGTATTACGACTTGACATACGAATATTACTATGGCAGCAACGATGCCTTGACGTTGCCTTACTTCAACTATTTTGAAGCCAGCAACGCACTTGATGGCTTTACTACCGATGACGGGAACGGCGACGGTAGTACATGGACGCTCGATGGCGGTGCCGTGACGTGTACGTCGGCATTGTCGAGCGAAGGCCCCGACATATTGTATCTGCCCGCGATAAGGTTCTCGACCGATTATGAGGTAAAAATCTCGCTCAAAGCTCGTGTAGCCGATGCTGCCAAACTGGGCAAAATAGCATTAATCTTGTGCGACAACGACCAAGAACGCACTCCATTGGGCCAAATAGGGCAAGTGTGGGATATAACCAGCACCGATTATACCGAAGTTGTAGGTTTGTTGGTTCCTCCAAAGGATAGCCCTTACATCATAGGCATTTGCTTTGATAATGCGCAAGTAGGCAGCACTGTCGCCATCGACGACATCAATATAAGCAACAACCGCAGTTCAAGCACTCCGTTGGCTCCGTATGGATTTACTGCTACTCCGGCTTCCGACGGTTCGCTTGCAGTGCGGCTCACATGGTATCCTCCCACACAGACTATCGGTGGCGACTTCATCACCACTGATGCTGGATATTCGGTCGATAACTTGGTGCTTTACCGCGACGGAATCGACGAGCCACTATACGAAACTGGCAAAGTGGGTACTTCATTGGCAGCGCAATACACCGATTATGAATTTGACGCTGCGGGCGAATATACCTATCGCGTTTATGCTATCGTAAACGGTTTGCGCAGCGATGCGAGCGTAGTGACAGTAAAGGTGGGATATGCCGTGCCGCAACCTGTCGATGGATTGGTGGCGGTAGAAAATGAAGACCACACAGTGACTCTATCGTGGAATGCACCTGCCGAGGAAGATGGCGATGTGAAATATTATATTGTTCGCAACAACGAAACAGTGGTAGCCGAAGCCTGTGAAGGAACGAGCTTCGTGGATAAAACAATCGACACCAGCATGGGGCAGGTGTATTGCTATTATTATGTGCAACCGTTCAACGAAATCGGCTACGGCCGCGGCATGAGTTCTGAATTGCTGTTTGTCGGGGAGTCTAATCTGGTGCCATTCAAGGAGTCGTTTGCTGGCGGTGTAGCCACATATCAGTGGTTGAACGACATCGTGAGTGGATATGATGCTGCTTGGGGCGTAGGTGCTTCGCGCGGAAGCATCACACCGCAAGATGAGGACGGTGGTATGGCTGCATTCTTATCGACAACGCTTGGCGAGGGTGATGCCGTGAGGTTCACCGGGGAGAAAATCAACCTTGGCAACACTGCAGCTCCCGAGTTGTCGTTTTATATGTATCATTTAGGCGGTGATGTTACCGGCGACGCACTTTTGATTGAGGCTTCGAAAGACAATGGCGAATATTCGACGGTTTACGGGCCGATTAACGTGTCGGGATATGCCGAAGAAGGCTGGACGCAACACATTGTGCCTCTCGAAGGTTTTGCTGGCGAGGAAAATGTGCGCATTGCATTCAGGGGAGTGTCGGGTTACACACATGATATTGCCATTGACAATATCGTAGTTGGCGAAAAGGGTAGCAGCTCGGTAGGAAAGTTGTTAGCCGACGGCTCTGTGGTGTATGCTGCCGATGGCAATATCATAGTCAAGGCAGCCGCCGACAGCGACATTAAGGCGTATGGCATAAGCGGAACGCAGGTGTATGCTGGTCATGGCAAGATTGCGACTATTCCTGTTGCAAAAGGCATTTACATTGTCACCATCGATGGCAAGGCTGTGAAAGTGCTTGTGAAATAACTGTTAGATAGTATAATAGATTATTATGAAGGTGCGGCATTGGTCGCACCTTTATTATTGTGTTATGGCGGCGAGCAATTCGGCTATTGAGGTGCAGTGGGTGGTGTGCTGCGATGTCAGGGTGATGTCGGTGGGGGTGTTGGCGATGATGGTACCGGCATCGCCAGTAGCGGCGATGCCATTGCGCCGCAATGCGTTGGCTATCCAGCGCAGAAGGGTGGGATTGTCGCCTCGTAGCGTGTAGCCGCGAGTGGCCTGTAATGGAATCTCGAAGTTGCCGAGTGCGGTGTCGAATATTATGCCGTTCTGCCCGTCGTGAGCAAACATCTGTTGCACGGCTCCCGACAGTATGCAATCTTCGGTGCAGCCTTGCAAGATGTGGTGGTCGTGGGTCGCGACCCATAGCTCGTCGGCGAGCGACAAGGCCTGTGCTATGTCGTGGGTCGAAAGCAGTATGGCCTTATGTTCGTCGTGGGCAAGGCGGTGCAGCAGTGTCATCACTTCGATGCGGCTGGCGACATCGAGGAACGACGTTGGCTCGTCAAGCAGCATGATGGGCGTTTCTTGTGCCAGTGCGCGGGCTATCATGGCTTTTTGCCGCTCGCCGTCGCTCAATTCGGCGACAAATGCCGTTTCCTTGTGCGCGATGCCTGCTGCTGCCATCGATTGTGTCACTACGTTGCGGTCATGCTTGCCAAGCCTGCCGAAAAATCCAGTGTGTGGGTAGCGGCCGAGCGACACGAGTTGCCTCACCGTGAGGCCTCCGGCCTGTGTGCGGTCGGTATAAACGAGCGACATTTGTCGTGACAATTCACGTGGGCGGTATGAGCCGATGTTGCGCCCGCCGAGCTGCACCGTGCCTTCGATGGCAGGTTGCGCCCCTGCAATAGTGCGCAGTAGCGTCGATTTGCCTATGCCATTGCGCCCGAGCATTGCCGTGAGCCGGCTGCTGTGCAGTTGCAAATTGATGTCCTGCATCACTGTTACGGCATTGTTGCCGCTGTGGTAGCCTATGGAAAGATTGGATGCCGATAGGACAGAATGTGTTGTTTGCATCAATTGAAATATTTTATCTTATTGCGGTTGAGAATGATATGGATGATGATTGGCACTCCCACGATGGGCGTTATGGCATTGATGGGTATCATGCCCGACGCTGGCAATACACTCACGAGCTGGCACATCAATGCCACGACTGCGCCGGCAAGCATGGTGCATGGCAGCAATATGCTGTGGCTCGACGAATTGAGCAGCAGTCGGGCGATATGCGGCACTACCAGTCCGATAAATCCTATCGGGCCACAAAATGCAGTCACAGTGGCTGTTAGCAGTCCGGCAATAAGCAATAAACTGTTGCGGGTGTGCCGTAGGTTGACACCCAATGATTCGGCATATCGATTGCCGAGCAGCAGCGCGTCGAGCGGTTTGCAAAGCAGCATCGACCACCCGATTGCAAGCAATGTGACTATGGCAAACAACGGCAGACTGCTATTGGTAACGCCCGAAAAGTTGCCGAGTCCCCAGATTACGTATGAATGTACTCCCTCTTGTGTTGAGAAGAAATTGAGCAGCGAAATGAAACTTGACGCAAGGAAGCTAATCATGATGCCTATGATTAGCAATATTGTGCCGCTGCGCACAAGAGTGGAGAAAAGCATGAGAGTGGCAAGTATGGCTGCTGCTCCGACCATAGCTCCTGCGAGAATGCTGATGTATCCACCTATGGTTGAGCCAAATAGCGTGCCAAGTTCACCGCCGAGCAAGAGCATTACCACGGCAACACCTAAGCTCGAACCCGATGAAACGCCTAATATTGACGGGTCGGCGAGCGGATTGTTGAAAAGTGTCTGCATCAGCAAGCCGGCGATGGCAAGTGCTGCTCCCGACAGTGCCGCTGTGGCCACGAGAGGTAATCTTGACTGCGTGATGATAAGTTCCCACACATCGTTGTCGCTTCCCGTCCCCGATATGATATTCCACACCTCGTGCAGGGGAATGTCAACTGCACCTATTGTGAGGTTTGCGGCTGCCAGCACCACTGCCGCCACACACAGCGCCGCTATCACCACGCCACCGCGCACATTGCGCCCCAAGATTTGAATCTTTCCCATATCCATCATTTGAGTGAGCCGACAATCGCCACTGCCGGCATATTCAACTGTGAAAATGCAAACGACTTATCGGCGAGGTATTGCAACGAAGCCCCGATGTGGGAAACTTTTCCATCGGCTGTAGTTGTCGCAAAATTTGCGACAACTATAGTAGTCAAGTAATTCTTGACAACAGCATCTTTCGACAATTCATTTTTCATGCCGACCTCCATTTTTATAGCTTCATCTGATTGGTACATAACAATTTCGTTTTGTGTATCCATATTTGTGTAAATTTGGGCATATTCACTCATCAGTCATTGGCTTGAAGTATTGTGTGGGTTCGTCAAGAATGTCGGGGTGGAATATGCGCACATATTCACGCAGCAGCACTTCGGGGTGGAACGGGAAATCGCGGTATAGCGACGTGTTGAGCGAAGGGCATTGGTATATGTGTCGTTCTTTGAATGCCTTGAATTTTGGATTGAGTGGGTATTGGGCTGCAAATTCATCATAAGACATTGGGTGCAATGATTTTATGAGCCAAATGTCGGCATCATGCGCTGTGGCATAGACTTGCTCGAAGTTGAGCGAAAGCGAGCCGGTGCTTGTGTCGCTGCTCCATGGGTAGTCGGCACCTGCGTCGATATACAAGTGAGCCATATAACTGTCGCCTCCAGGCATGAACCACACACCGCTTGTAACGGTTTCGCTTATCACTTTTGGCCGCCAGGATATGCTGTCGGTCAAGGCTTTCACGGTTGTGTATTGTTTGACAACACTGGAAAAAATCGAGTCGGCTTTGGCGCGGCAACAGTATAGCTCCCCGAATAATTTGATCCACTCGGCACGGCCAAGTGGAGTGTTTTCCATGTAATCGGCGCATTCGATTATAGGTGTGCCGAGGCTTGTCAGTGCGCCGTAACCGCCGTTTTGGAATGGCGAGAGGATTATAGCATCGGGACGCAGTTGCACAATGCGTTCGATAGTGGGCTGCATAGAGTTCCCGGCATCGACAATTCGGCCATCTGCAACCAATTGCTTGATTTCGGGCATGTCGAAATATTGTGCGTCACACACGCCAGTGATTGATTGCAATGCGCCGAGTTCTTTAATAATGCCGCCATGTACCGATGAGTACACGAGTGCCGATTGAACAGGCACTTTTATTATAGTGCCATTGGCATTGCTGGGTATTGCGTTGCCACGTGGCACGAGGCAATAAGTTTGAAGTGCCGAACCTGCGTTCCATGGATTTCTTACTGTCACTTGGGTGTAACTGTCGTAATGCTCGATATCGAGCCATTGGGCATATTCCATGTTGTCGCTTTTGCTGGCAGTATTGTTATTATGCTTGCAATTCGGTAGTAACAAGCATATTATCATTAGAATTATAATGTTGTGGCATTTCATCATGTATGGTAGTGGGATATTACTTTTTACAAAAATAGTTCATTTTAAATAAACGCACTCTCTTTTTTGTATTTTACATCATAATAAGTGCCGAAGCGGTTCGCATAAATGTTATTTATCGATAACTGGCAAAGGAATTTAACGCCATTTTATATATCGATTTTGTAATTTTGCGCAGTTTTATGGAAATGACAAATGACTAAACATATAAATGGCAATGATGAAGTTGGGCAAGTAGTGGGCGACCTTGATTGGAACGGGTTACATCGTCCGCGCATTTATTATGCCATGGCTGCCACGTTCTGCGGCTTGTTTTTGTCGGTGATTGACGGTACTATTTGTAATGTGGCATTGCCGGCTATTGCCAGCCAGCTCGATGTGCCGTCGTCCGATTCTATTTGGGTTGTCAATGCTTTTCAGCTTGTGATAATGATGCTGTTGCTGCCATTCTCGTCGCTTGGTGAATTGTGGGGGTACAAGCAGGTATATTTGCAAGGGATAGTGGCATTTACGCTTGGTTCGCTGTTTTGTGCTTTGTCGGGCACATTGCCAATGCTGGTGCTGTCGCGTGTGGTGCAAGGGCTTGGGGCGGCAATGATAATGAGTGTCAACACGTCGATAGTGAAACTGATTTACCCACGGCATCGTTTGGGCGAGGGTGTCGGGCTGAATGCTACTGTAGTGGCAATAGCTTCGGTGGCTGGGCCATCGTTGTCGGCTGCCATACTTGCTGTTGCACCTTGGCCGTGGCTGTTTGCTATCAATATACCTGTAGGCATAGTAACTTTTTTCATGGCTCGCAAGTATTTGCCCGATAATCCTGTGCGCGTAATAGGTCGCAAGTTCAATTGGCGCGATGCTGTGCTCAACGCGGCTACATTCGGCTTGCTGATAGGTTGTGTCGAAGCTTATTCCCACGATGTCCCGCCACGCTATATAATTGGGGGCGTGGTGGTCATGGTTGTTGTTGGATGCATATATGTTCGTTCGCAGTTTGGTCGGCGTTATCCAATGTTGCCGTTCGACTTGCTTAAGATACCCATTTTCAGTACATCGGTGGCAACGAGCATATTGTCGTTTACGGCACAGATGCTTGGCATGGTAGCTATGCCATTCCTGCTTGTTAATACGTTTGGTTATGATGCTGTTGGCACAGGGTTGCTAATGACATCGTGGCCACTTGTGATTGTTTTTGTCGCTCCGATTGCCGGGTGGCTCATAAGTAAGGTTCACCCTGGCATACTTGGTGGCGTGGGGCTTGTAGTGATGAGTATCGGGTGTTTTTCGCTGTCGTTTGTGTCGCCCGATGAGGGGCATTTCGGGCTCGTGTGGCGGCTGATGCTGTGTGGTGCGGGGTTCGGTATGTTTCAATCTCCAAACAACCATTTATTGCTCAGTTCAGCACCGCCGCAACGTGCCGGTAGTGCGGGTGGAATGCTTGCCACGGCGAGGCTTACAGGGCAGACCACTGGGGCGGCACTTGTGGCATTGATGTTTCACCTCTTCGGTGATACTGCGCCACACGATGCGATGCTTCTTGCTGGTTGCCTTACCTTGTGCGGTGCTGTATGTTCATTGACTCGCCTTAAGGAGCGGATGCCCAATTCGTGAAAAACTGGTTGTAAAACAGACGGAAATATTTTTAATTCCTCGTAATTTACATTATCTTTGTATTGTTCTGATTCCCAAAGCGAGAAACTCAGGACGATAACCACTCAAAACATATCCATCATGAAAAATGAAATGCCGCAACTTCCATATCCAGCAAACGGGTTGGAGCCGATAATTAGTGCCGAAACCATCGAATACCACTATGGCAAGCATTTGCAAACTTATGTGACCAACCTTGCTAACCTTGTTAAAGGCACTGAATATGAACAGTGCGAAGTTGAAGAAATTGTTGCGTCGGCACCCGATGGCGGTATTTATAACAATGCTGGTCAGGTGCTTAACCATACGCTTTATTTCACGCAGTTCGCTGCACCACGGCAGGGAAACACTCCCGTTGGCCGTTTTGCTGAACTTATTAACCGTGACTTCGGCAGCTTTGATGAGATGAAACGGCAGATGGAAGATGCCGCAATCGGGTTGTTTGGCTCGGGGTGGGCTTGGTTGTCGCTATCTGTTGATGGAAAGTTGCAAATTACAAAGGAGAGCAATGCCGGCAATCCATGGCGCAACGGTAGCAAGCCATTGTTGTGCATTGACGTGTGGGAACATGCCTATTACATCGATTATCGTAACCGCCGTGCCGACCATGTAAAAGCTTTGTGGCCGCTTATCGACTGGAAGACTGTGGCTGGCAGGTTATAAACAACAGTCATTATTCCCAATTTGCAATGTTGCTGCTTATGCATTAAAAAATGCATAAGGAGGTTGGTGATTGAGTTTCTGTGTATTGCATCAACCCAAAATGGTCATTAGATTGTGCCGTTAAATGTGGCATAAGAAGCCTTTTCAAAGTATGTTTACGGTCTAATGACCATTTTGGGCTTAAATAGGATCTGTGAAAAATATTAATGAATTAATTTCAGCAGCATGGATGGTATTAGGAAAAATGCGGCGTTGGCTGTGGGTGCAACGTTGCAAAATGGCAAATATATTGTTGAGAAAATGTTGGGGCAAGGTGGTTTCGGCATCACTTATCTGTGCCAACAGACCAATTTGGGAAAACGTGTAGCCATAAAAGAATTTTTTTTCAGTCAGTTTTGCGAACGTGACGATAATACATCACATGTGACTGTGCCCACTGTGGGTAACCGTGATTTGGTGGAAAAGTTTCGCCGCAAGTTTGTGAAAGAGGCCAAACTTATAGGCAGCAAATTGTCGCACCCGTCGATTGTGAGAGTGTCTGATTGGTTTGACGAGAATGGTACCTCATATTATGTTATGGATTACATTGAGGGTCGCTCGCTCGCCGACATGCTCAATGAGCGTGGCCGTTTGGATGTGGACGAGGCAATCAAGATAATTGACAATGTGGGTAATGCGCTTGAATATGTGCATGCACGTAATATTAACCACCTTGACATAAAGCCAGCCAATATAATGTTGGAGAATGCCTCAAACAATGTGGTATTAATAGATTTCGGCGTGGCAAAGCAGTATGATATAGCCACTGGTGAGGCAACTACTACAACCCCGGTTGGACGCACTCCTGGGTATGCTCCGCCAGAGCAGTATAAAGTTGGCGGTGTGGGGCAGTTTTCGCCCGAGAGTGACATTTATGCCCTTGGAGCAACACTTTACAAGATGCTCATAGGAGAAACTCCACCCGATGCGCTTGAAGTGGTGTCGCAAGACGGGCTACCGCCTTTGCCCGATTTTATTCCCGAGCCAGTGTGCCAAGCTATCACTGCTGCTATGCAGACGGCTAAGAAAAATCGGCCGCATTCGGTGGCGGAATTTTTGGAGATGCTTCACGCCTCTTCGATTGTCGGCGATGAGGAAACTGAAGTGGCAGATGTTGAACCTGATGTGATAGTTATTGACTCGGGGCAACAAATGTCGTCAGAACCATTGTCACAATTTGAGCCTGATACGGAGCTGGTGCAACAAGAACCGACAGATGATTCGAAGCCGCAGCGAAGGTGGTTGCTATGGTGTGTCGGAGTGGTGGTTGCCGTAGTAGCATTTGTGGTTATGACATTTCTGCAACGCAACGGTGGGCAACAATTGATTGATGTGCCCAAAGATTCGGTTGAGGTGGTTGTGCAAGCCGATACTGTTGCATTTGTTGAGCAAGAGCATCAATCTGTGCCGCAACAAGAGCAGCAGCTACAGCTTGAACCCGAGCGAGTTGTAGCAGAAGTAATGGAGCAACCTGTGCGGCAGCAACAATCACAGCCCGAACCTGAGCAGGTTGTGCCTGAAATTGTGCAACAGCCTGTGCAGCAACAAGAGCCGCAACAACCGCAGCCCGAACCTGAGCAAGCCGCACCTGAAATTACACAGCAACCTGAACCTATTCCTGCACCTGAACCACAGCCTTCGCAGGACATATTATCTGAAATCAAAATGGTGTATGTGTCGGGTGGTACATTTACGATGGGAGGAACATCGGAACAGGGAAGTGATGCATGGTCTGACGAGAAACCTGCACATAGTGTGGCGTTGGGTGGATACTATATCGGTAAGTATGAGGTAACACAGAAATTGTGGAAAGCTGTGATGGGAAGCAATCCGAGTGGCTTTAAGGGTGATAATCTGCCAGTCGAGAATGTAAGCTGGAATGATGTGCAAGAATTTCTCAAGAAGTTAAATGCGATGACAGGAAAACAATACCGTCTGCCGACAGAAGCCGAATGGGAATTTGCCGCCCGCGGTGGTAATTCTTCTCGTGGTTACAAGTATAGTGGAGGCAATATAGACAATATTGCATGGTATGGTAATAACAGTGGTGACAAAACACATGCTGTAGGAACTAAGTTGCCAAATGAGCTTGGTATTTATGACATGAGCGGTAATGTTTATGAATGGTGTCAAGACTGGTTTGGTAACTACAATGGTTCTTTGCAGAATAATCCTAAAGGAGCAAAAAGCGGGTCGAATCGTGTGCGTCGTGGTGGTTGCTGGAGTGGCTATGACAGGTATTGCCGGGTGTCGTGCCGTAATAATGCTGCTCCAAGTTTCAGGAGTGCAACCCTCGGTTTCAGACTTGCCCTTTAAGGATTTATCTAAATTTTTTAAACGTTAAAAACGTTTTGCTTGTATTTTGTTGCAAGTTTTTCATGGTATTGTTTGTTGCGGATAGGTTGTGATTGATGGGTTGCCTACTTTTGTGGGAAATTGTGTACGTGCCATGTTGCGTAAGGGGGGTGCTGTGTGCTGTGGGTGTTGCATGGGTGCAGAATGTTGGGTATATTTGCAATTATTGCTGATATGTGAGCAATATGCACAATGGCATGACAAAAGAAAACAAGGAAGTTAAGATACGTCTATTATATGTGGTAATCCCGGTACTGATTGGCATCGGGGTAGTGGTGTGGCTGTTTTGGGACGAGTTTGGCAATTTCGATTGGAATTCCATTAGTTTTACACCTGTTATGGCGTTATGGCTTGTGCTTGCCGTGGTGGCAGTTGCGGGCCGCGAGGTTGGGTATATGTGGCGATATCGCCGTCTTACCGATGGCGACTTGTCGTGGTGGCAATCATTCAAAGTGTGCATGATGTGTGAGTTCACGTCGGCGGTTACGCCGACAGCTGTTGGTGGGAGTAGCCTTGCCATGGTATTCATGAACCGTGAGGGCATTAACATGGGACGAGGTACTGCGTTAATGATTATAACGTTGTTTCTTGATGAGTTGTTTTTTGTAGTTTCATGCCCGCTCATAGTGGCTTTGACTGGTTTCACGAGTCTTTTTGGCACGATGGATGTAGGATTCTCAGTAGGGTTAAAGTGGGTGTTTTGGGGCGTATATGCCCTCATTGCAGCGTGGACGGCACTGCTTTTTATTGGCATAATAGCCAAGCCGCAAGGTCTGAAGCGGTTGCTTGTGTTGTTGTTCACATTGCCTTTGTTGAGGCGGTGGAGGCGGCGTGTGATGCGCATGGCAGTGAATATGGAGGCAGCATCGGTCGAGGCACGGTCGAAGCCTGTTCGTTGGTGGGTCGAGGCATTTGCAGCCACTGTAGTGTCGTGGACTTGTCGTTATGTGCTGGTGTGTTTCCTGTTTCTTGCGTTTGTGCCAGGTAGTGATAGTTGGCTCGTTTTTGCACGGCAAGGTGTTATATGGCTGCTACTGTTGGTGTGTCCTACGCCAGGAGGCAGTGGAGTAGGAGAATGGTTGTTCAGTACCTATTATGCCGATATGGTGTCAACTGCATATATGGCACTTGTGGTAGCACTTGCTTGGCGTGTGTTGAGTTATTATGTCTATTTAATAGCGGGGCTTGCTGTGATTCCCTCTTGGCTGCGTGGCGACCGCCAGTAATCCCGGCACTATCTTCCAGCGACCTGCGATATACCCTTTTTCTCGGCAAAGAAAGGCATGGCGATTATTTGCCACAGTTCATACTATTACTTCAATTTTCAGTTTGCCGCCAAGCCCACGTTCAACGACTTCATAGAGGGTTTTCAATGTTATGTTTTCCCCATCATTTTCTATTTTGGAGATGAATGTGCGTTTCTTATCTATCCTGCTGGCAAGCTCGGCTTGCGTCATTTCCTTTTTCTCCCTTGCGCACCGTATCTTGAACCCAATGCGTAATGCTTCGAGTTCCCTTTCCAAACGGTCGCGTTCAGGCGTACCCACTTGTCCGTAATAGTCGTTTTTTATCTGATCTAATGTTCTCGTTTTCATTTGTTCCTCTCCTTTGCTTTTTCTTCGTAATATTCATTCATCAATCTTACAGCCCGCTCGATTTCAGTTTGTGGGGTCTTCTGTGTCTTTTTATGGAAACCAGTCAACAAGATTACAAACTTGTTGCCATCGAAGAAACAAAATATTCGGAATATGTTGTTTCCAAGCTGAACTCGGACTTCGAAAAGACCATTTGTACCTTCAATATATTTTAAATACGTTGTTGGGATACGTTCCACCTGTTCGATGATGTCCAATATCTTAATGATTTTGTCCCTGACCTTTTGCGTCTGGGTATTGAAGAAATCATCGAAATACTCTTTGTATGTTATGACTTCTCTTACTTTTATGGTACAAATGTAATTTATAAATTACATATATGCAAATCCGAAAGTAAAAAAACAGCGAGCTGTTTTTTTGTTATTGCGTTCGCCTTGCACTACTTTGGATAAGATAGGCTGCGGCTCGGCAAAACAGAAAAACAGCGAGCTGTTTTTTTGTTATTGCGCTCGCCTTGCACTATCTTTGCATACATGAAAACTATCGACATAATCAATATATTACGCGATTTCAAGCAACGCCGTGGTGGTGTCTATGGCATAATATCGCTCGGTTTGTTTGGTAGTGCGGCGCGTGGGGAATTGCATGATGACAGTGACATTGATGTCTGTGTGGAATTGGAAAGCCCGTCATTTTTCAACAGGATGAACATACGTTATGAACTTGAGGAACTGTTTCGCTGCAAGGTCGATGTGGTTTCGCTTCGTTCTATAATGCGTCCGCTTTTTAGAAAATCACTCAATCATGACGCAATTTTTGTTTAAGGAACGTATTGCCGACATGCTTGATTATACAATCAAGCAAGGTGAATTTATATTGAAAACCACCGAAAATATATCATCGGGCGGTGAATTCCTTGCATCGCAATATGGGATGATTTTGTATAACAGCACATGCATGTGTTTGCAAACTATAGGTGAAACATTAAAACAAATCGATAATCGCACCAATCACCAATTTCTGCCAAAGTTATATCCATCGACTCCATGGCGAAATATCTTTGCTCTTAGGAATATAATATCACACGAGTATGCTGCTACTGATCCTGAGGAAATTTTTTGTATTATTCAAGACGATTTGCCTCATTTAATTGAAACTTTACGTATTATATTGATTGATATCGACTCAAATAAGCATGATGATCTGCTAAATTCTCTTCGCCGCTGATTTTTCATTGTTGATCGTCCTTTAGGCTGGATATGCTTCGGCTCGGCAAGACAGAAAAACAGCGAGCTGTTTTTTTGTTATTGCGCTCGCCTTGCACTACTTTGGATAAGACAGGCTTCGGCTCGGCAAAACAAAAATCAGCGAGCTGTTTTTTGTTATTGCGCTCGCCTTGCACTATCTTTGCATAAAAATTACGAAAAATAACGATTTAGTATAAATATGGCTCTTCAATGCGGCATAGTAGGATTGCCCAACGTGGGCAAATCGACACTTTTCAACTGCCTTTCAAATGCCAAGGCACAGTCGGCTAACTTCCCTTTTTGTACCATCGACCCTAATGTGGGCGTGATAACCGTTCCCGACGAGCGGCTTAATGTGCTTGCGCGGCTCGTGAATCCGCAAAGGATAGTGCCGACAACGGTGGAAATTGTCGATATTGCCGGCTTGGTAAAGGGTGCTTCGAAGGGCGAAGGTTTGGGCAACAAGTTCCTTGCCAACATCAGGGAAACCGATGCAATAATCCATGTGTTGCGCTGTTTTGACGACGACAATATCACGCACGTTGATGGGTCGGTCGATCCTGTGCGCGACAAGGAGATTATCGATTATGAATTGCTGTTGAAAGACCTTGAAACCATCGAGAGCCGTATCAGCCGCGTACAGAAGCAAGCACAGACAGGTGGTGACAAACAGGCCAAGATACAATATGAGGTACTGTGCCGCTATAAGGAAGCTCTCGAACAGGGCAAGGCCGCCCGCACAGTGCAATTTGAGAGCAAGGAGGAACTGAAAGCCGCGCACGACTTGTTCCTGCTCACCAACAAGCCAGTGCTTTACGTGTGCAACGTTGATGATACAAGTGCCGCCACTGGCAACCGTTATGTTGATGCCGTGCGTGAAGCCGTGAAAGAAGAAGGTGCCGAAATATTGGTCGTGGCTGCAAGGGTGGAATCGGAGATTGCCGAGTTGGACAGCTACGAAGACAAGCAGATGTTCCTTGCCGAGATAGGGCTTGAGGAATCGGGCGTAAACCGCCTCATCAAGGCCGCCTACAAGTTGCTTAACCTCGAAACATTCCTTACCGCCGGCCCGCAAGAAGTGAGGGCATGGACTTTCCGACGCGGCAGCAAGGCTCCGCAATGCGCTGGCGTGATACACAGCGACTTCGAGAAAGGTTTCATTCGTGCCGAAGTAATCAAATACGACGACTACGTGGCACTCGGCAGCGAGGCTGCCGTGAAGGAAGCCGGGAAAATGTATGTCGAGGGCAAAGACTACGTGGTGCAAGACGGCGACATAATGCACTTCCGCTTCAACGTGTAAGCACCGCGCCTACACGCCACAATACCACAAGACGCACATACGCATGATGAAAAAATGATGCCACAATGAATTCAGTTTCGACGTCGAGCAACAAGCGCATAGCCCGCAATACCATGATGCTATACATCAGGATGTTTGTCATCATGGGGGTGACATTGTATATGTCGCGCGTTGTCCTTGACGCACTCGGCGTGGACGACTATGGCATATACAACATCGTGGGCGGCATCGTCGTGCTGTTCGCGTTCATAAATGGAGCCATGACAACGGCTGTGCAGCGTTTCCTCAACTACGACCTGGGACGCAACGACACAGGCGAGGCGCAACGCGATTTCGCTGCGAGCCTCAACATATACTTGGGAATCTCGGTGTTATTCATAATATTGGCCGAAACCGTGGGGCTGTGGTTCCTCGACACATACATCAACATCCCTCCCACGCGCGCCGATGCCGCATGGTGGGCCTATCAGCTGACGGTGCTGACCACCGTCCTCAATATGCTGCGAACAGTGTACAACGCGGCAATCATCGCGCACGAACGGATGTCGTTCTATGCCTACACGAGCATCATCGAGGCAGCACTAAGGCTCGGCGTGGCGTTTGCCATATTCATGTTCCCCGACCGGCTTATAAGCTACGCCGCATTGCTTGCAGCAGTGTCGCTAATCATATTGGCATGGTACATGGTGTATTGCCGCGCAAAGTTCGAGATATGCCGCCACCACACGTTCACCTACGAAAAGGCGAGGTATCGCGGCCTGATAGGCTTCTCGGGCTGGAGCATGCTTGGCGCGATGGCTAACACCGGGGCGCAACAGGGGTGCAACGTGCTGATGAACATATTCTTCGGCGTGGCATCGAACGCTGCACTCGGCATCGCCAACCAAGTGAACAGCGCGATTTACAATTTCTTGTCGAATTTCCAGACGGCATTCAACCCGCAAATCGTCAAGACATACGCGGCTGGCGAGAAAGAGAATTTCACCAACTTGCTCATCAACGCATCGAAATACTCATATTTCCTGATGCTCATGATCATAATCCCGTTGTATATCTGTTGCGACGAAGTGCTTGGGCTGTGGTTGACCGAAGTTCCGCAGCACTCGGCATCGTTCTGCAAGCTGATGTTCATGTTCACCATGGTCGATGCATTGCAAGGCCCGCTGTGGGTGTCGGTGCAGGCCACTGGCAAGATACGCAACTACCAAATCCTCATGAGCATATTGATACTGTCGAGCGTGCCAGTAAGCTACGTGCTGCTCAAATTCATCAAGGTGGCCGAGGTCATACTTGCCGTGCGGGTGCTGGCAAATGTCGTGACGGCTGTCGCACGGGTGATATATTTGCGCAAGTTGCTCGATTTCCCCATAGCCCGCTACCTCAAGGAGGTAATCGCAATATCGCTCATAGTCACAGCCATAGCAGTCGTGGCACCATGCGTCACATACGAATGTCTGACGGGATGGGCCAAAGTGGCAGTGACAGTAATAGTTGCGATTTTAAGCACTGCATTGACAGTCTTTTTCATAGGCATGAAAAGGAATGAAAGGAATTTCGTTTTAAAAACGTTGAAACAATTCGCACACCGCCCATGACCACCGCAACAATTACTTTCCACGCCGCGCACAATTATGGCTCGATGCTGCAAGCCTATGCCTTGCAACACGCGCTCATGCAGATAGGGGTAAGCAATGAGATAATCAACCTGCGCACACCACGCCAACGCGAGATGTACAAGCCTGGTCGCATAGGCGGCAATGCCATAAAAGACAATATACGATGTGCATTGGCACTGCCATTCATGAAAGGGTTGAAAGCGAAATATGCACTTTTCGAGCAATTCCTGCAAAACGAGCTGAAAATGACGCATGAATTTGCCTCGATTGAAGAAATCAGAAATGCACGGCTCGATTATGATTGCTACATCTCGGGGGGCGACCAAATATGGAACACCACGCCGAGTGATTTCGACTGGAGCTATTACTTGCCATTCGTCGAGCGGGGCAAACGTATATCGTATGCGGTGAGCATGGGACCAAAGTGCAACGAGCAGGTGACCGACCGCGACACTGTGCGCAAGCACCTATTGGCCTATGACCACATATCGGTGCGCGAAAATGCCACTAAACAATTAGTCGAAAGCCTGACAGGACGGGAGGCGGAAATAACCCTTGACCCGGTGTTGCTATATTCGGTCGAACAGTGGAAAACCTGTTACGACCAAATGCCATTAATCGACGGCGAATACATCCTCGTATATACCCCGGGGTTTGAAAAGCAGGTGTTCGACACGGCAATGGCAGTGAAACGCATCACGGGACTCAAAGCCGTCAACACCATATACCGTCCTAAATGCCTGATGTACTCGGGCATCACCAACAAATTCGATGTAGGCCCGTGGGAATTCCTCAACCTGCTGCAACATGCACGGTTAATCGTGAGCGGGTCGTACCACGCGGTGATACTGTCGATACTTTACAACAAGAAATTTGTCGCCGTGAACGGACGGCAGGACAACCGCATGAGCACCATCCTGCAAGGCACTGGGCTGCTGCACTTGTCGGTGTCGCCCAGCGACGACATAAAAGCCGTCATCGACGGCACAATCGACTTCGCACACGCCAATGATTACATTAACACCGAACGCGCCAAAAGCATCAACTTCCTAAAAAATGCCTTGGCCGATTAACACACACATCATGGTAGAAACATGCGACACAAATGATTGCACTGGTTGCGGGGCGTGCTACAACGCATGTCCACGGGCAGCCATCAGTATGCAGCATGACGACGAGGGCTTCTTGCGCCCCGTGATAGATGCCGGGCTGTGCATCGACTGCCACTTGTGCACCCGAGTGTGCCCGGCAAACAACCCTGTAACGAAGCATGAGCGTGTCGGAAAGCCCATTGCCGCCATTGCTGCCGACATGGCGACAGTCAAGCGAAGTTCGTCGGGCGGGATGTTCTCGACAATCGCCGAGCATATTTTCGCCGACGGCGGTGTAGTGTATGGCGTGGTGATGGACGAGGGAAACGTGGCGCACCACACCGTCGCCCGCAATATCGACGAGCTTGCTCCCATGCGCAGTTCGAAATACATGCAAAGCGACACACGGCAAACCTACCGCAGCGTGAAGCAGGACTTGAAACGCGGAGTGCCAGTACTTTACACTGGCACTCCATGCCAAATTGCCGGGTTGCTTAACTACCTTGGCAACACCGACCGAAGCCGCCTCGTAACAGCCGACGTGGTGTGCCACGGCACTCCGTCGGCCAAGATGTTCATCTCGTATCTGCACAAACTTGCCGACTATAGGCATATACAGTACGAGAATATCAAGGATTTCAACTTCCGCCAGACCGACACATGGGACATCGTGCCGGTGTTCTACCTCAACGGCGACAAAATCACGCTGCAAAGGGCCGAGAACCTGTATATGCGCCTCTTCTTGTCGGGGAGGCTACATCGCCCATGCTGCTACCATTGCCCCTATGCCACCACCGGACGCATCAGCGACATCACCATCGCCGACTTCTGGGGCATCGGCGAGAAGATGGCTTTCCACTACGACACCAAGGCTGGCTGCTCGCTAGTATTGCCCAATTCCGACAAAGGCAAGGAACTATTTGCACAAATAAGCGGCAAATTGCACTATGAATATCGCAGCTGGGAAGAAGCCCTGAAATACAACCACCAACTGCACACTCCGAGCCGACAACCACGCGACAGGGCGACCGCCATAAAAGCGGTACTTGGCAGCGACAGCATCGAACGTGTCAATTACATCATGTTCAACAGCCCTGCAAAGCTGCTACAACGCATCATAAGGAAAATCCTAAGAAAATTACATTTTATACATTGACAGCAATGATTGACAACAGCTCAGCACAGCACAGCGAAACTGTCGTTTCGCTGCTCGTCCCAGTGTATAATGTCGAAAAATATGTGGAACAATGCGCCCGCTCGATATTCGGGCAGACATATCCCAATCTTGAAATAATATTCGTTGACGATTGCTCGCCCGACCACAGCATCGAGATTATCAGGCGGGTGCTTGAAGAGTATCCCCAACGCAAGCCTCAAACCAAAATCATTCCACATACTCACAACCAAGGACGTGCCGTCGCCCGCCAGACGGCAATGCAAAATTGCACGGGCTATTACACCATACATTGCGACAGCGACGACTACATGGCACCCGACGCAATCAGCCAGCTCGTAGCAAAAGCCCGGAAAGAAGATGCCGACATCACCATCAGCGACATATTCGTGGTGGACGGCGACCAAGTGCGCACCGACAAGATGAATGTGCCGGCCGACAACATGGAATGCTTGTGCCGCATCTTAGATGGCGGGCTACACTCGGCACTATGGAACAAACTTGTGAAAAAATCATTATACGACACCTACCACATCATTTGGATACCAGGATTGGACGAACGCGAGGATATGTTAGTGATGTACAGGCTAATGTTCCACGCCACTAAAATAGCCTACGTTCCTCGCCCGCTCTATTACTACCGTTGCCCGCGTTTCGTACACTCATCGACAAGAATGAACCCGATGAAACAAGGCTGCTGCATCACGCTGCTACGGCAAATGGACAATTTCAGACACGAGCATGCACCATTGCCGCAAGATGTGGAGCAAGCATTCATTTTCCACAAGGCCGAAATAAAGATACTCATATCGCTGTACGGCGACCGTTCAGCCTTGAAAAGCCACAAAGAACTGTTCCGCGAAGTGACAATCAAGGACATCGCGAAGCACCCAAACAGGCCTATACTGCACAAACTGACAGGTCTGCTTGAAGCGATGCACATCACCCCGGGCGTATTGCTGATGCGGGCATTGCTCCGATTAAGGGACAAATTTATCACCTCCCGGTAACTTGTGAATGCAACACAGCATACCGCCCGACCAATAGTTCCCCTAATGACCGATTGGTGATAAAGTAGGAGGGTGTGTCGGTAATGATACACCCTCGTAGCAACCACTTATGGCGAATGCCGCACATTGCGCGGACACACGGGCCGTGCGTCAATATTTTAATTTAGGTCTAACGGGGCTGTGAAGTGCGCCCCGAAAGTTGCTGGCACAGGGTGCGGGCCATGTTGCGGCGTGAGAAGCGGTCAACAAAGCTTTGGCGGGCCGATGCCGCGAGCCATGCCATGCGGTCACGGTCGCCGAGCAACGCGGCAATCATCGAGGCGGCTTGTGCTGTATCTTTCGGCACACTCAGCCCGTTGATGTCGTCACGTACATACATCTCGGCCAGTGTGCTTGGTGATGTCACAACCACCGGCTTGCCCAGCATCATAGCCGTGAGCAAGACCGTGTCGCCCGAACAAATGCGGCCATCGTCAATAGAGGTTATGCTCAACTTGCAATTATTGAGCCAAGCGAACGATTGCTCGTAGGTTATGTCATTGCGGAATGTAATGTTTGAGGGCAGTTCTCCCGATGGTTGCCACACATCGCTGGCGATGACAAGATGGTATGGCTTCAAACAGTCTTGCCGCCACACATCGACGAGGAAATCGAAATCGCGGTTCGAGCGTCCTATCGAGAACACATATTCGCCATCGAAATCCACCTTGAGATCTTTCATCTCGTCGTATGTGTCGGGTACGCCGTAATGCACTACCAAGAATTGCTCGGGGCGCAAACCGAGTTCCTCGCAACATTGCGTCACATAGTTGTAACTCGGTATGTGAAAATAGTCGATATACTTGTTGCGACAGGCATATACCATGTATTTGTGATATATCTTGCCAAGCAGCCCAGCTTTGCGCTTGTAGGTGAAGTTGACTGCCACGAGCGTTTTATGATGCCGCTTGAGGCGGAACAGACGGCAGAAAAAAGCGTAGTTGATGGCATAGAATTGCTGCCAGCATACGATGTTGCCGAACTCCTTGCGGTGGCGCAACAGTTTCAATGGGGCAAGGAAGTAGGCCAAGTAGCGGCGCAGGTTGATCATAAGCCCGCCATGCCCCCAATTGGCTATAGACACTTTTAATTCATATTTCTCGTCAGACGCTTCGTTGAACCCGTCAACGAAACTTTGTATTTCCTGCCGGGTGCAATCAACGAATATTATATTTTTCTTCTGCTTCATTATTACTTATTTTTCAGTATGTTGTCATACACTTCCACCGTTTGGCTGGCTATGTGATCCCAGTCATAGTTATGCAGGTCATAGCTGCGCGATAGCTGCGGGTCGTGCAGTTTCCGCGCCATTGCCTGGCTTAAGGCTGTTATGTCGCCGCAGGGGAAGAAGTCGGTGGCATTGAGTTCGGGTAGGCGGTTGGCCGGGATGTCGCTTACAAGCACGTCGCGGCTGTAGCTCATGGCTTCGAGTAGCGATATGGGCAGCCCCTCATGTGACGACGGTAGTACAAACAGTGCCGCACCAGCCAGCAGCTGCGAGAGCCGTTCGCCGCGTATAAATCCTGTCAGGACTACACCTTTTTCACGAGCCAACGACTTTAGCGACCGTGAAAAATCATCTTCATGGTCGGCATCTCCGGCTATGACAAGCTTAAAGCCACTTGGCGGCAACATGGTGAATGCCTCGATGAGCTGGTCGAAACATTTTTCCTTTACAAACCGTCCTACGGCCACCACGTAACGCCCACGTTCAAGTCCAAGCGAAGTGGTATAATCGTCTTTACCCGAAATTGCGGGCTTGTTCACTCCGTTGAAAATCAGGTGTGACTGGCGATTGTATTTTTTCATCAATATGTCGGCGATAACGTGCGATATGGCTATGACAGCGTTGCTGTGACGTGCACCACAGCGTTCGCCCATTTTAAGCATCGTGCGGGCAAGAAAGCCCCACTTCTGGCGGTCATAGTCGGGGCCATGGTGTGTCATCACCACTCTCAATCCCAACAATCGAGCCAGCGGTACCATGATTGACGGGCCGACGGCGTGGATATGCAGCACATCGGCTTTCATGCGCCGCGCCTCAAGCACGGCAAGGAACGTGTGTACGATGGCTTCGAGGCTCTTCTTGCGTGGCGCATAAATGTCGCGCAACTTAACCCCACGATATTCGCTAACACGATTGTCATCGGTCACATAGCATGAACGGCGTATCACAGTCACGTCGTGACCCATAGCGGCTATGCGGGGAAACAGTTCCTCGCAGTGCGTTTCCACCCCGCCCATGATGCGTGGTATGCCACGTGTGCCGGTGACGACTATTTTCATGGCTTGAGGTTATTTTGTTAGAATTTCTCGCGCAGGTCGCCCTGTGTCGGGTCTTGGCCTACGTCATACCATTTCATATCCAAGCAAGCAGGTTTCCCTCGCAAGCTGCGCAGCTTGTTGCGCAATGCCCATGCGGCGGGGAAGCGGACATACTTGTGCATAACCGGCGAAGCCGTGCCCACCATCCAGCAGTTCTTTGGGCAGCGGCGCACCTTGGCTCGAACCTCCTCGGCTTGCTGGCTCTCCCATATCTCGGCAAAGGTCGATGCCTGGCGTATGTTGCCCATGCTCTGCTTCCAATAGCGTTCTTCGAGGCCGTTGCAGGGGAATACGTCGCCGTAGGGGTCGATGAAAAAGTTCATCATGCCAGCCTCGCATGGCAGCATACGGCGGCCACCCTCGATGTAATTGATAAGCCCCATGTTGAAGAATGCACGGAACCACGACTTCGGGTGGCTTTCTTGGAGTTGCCACTCGATGAGCTGCTCGAAATTGCGGCGCACTTCGTCGCGGTTGGTAATCACATTGTCATCTTTGTGGAAATAATAAGAGTTATGGAATGCCGCTGTGGCAAATTCCATCCCGAGCGATTTTGACAGCTGGTATAGCGACAGCATATCGTGTGAATTGTGGTTCGACACTGTGCAGCCGAACCCGATATCCTTCAGTCCCATGTCTTTCAGCGTCAGCAACGTTCGCAGTCCCTTGTCGAAGCCGCCGGGGCGACCTCGTAACTCGTCGTTTTTCTGCGACAGTCCTTCAATTGAGATGCGTATGCCTATGTTGGGGAACTTCTGGGCAAGAGCTATAACTCGGTCTTCAAACCAGCCTGATGTGGAGATGACAATGCGTGGTGTCTTGGTGTAGCACACACGTACCACATCTTCTAAATCTTCGCGTATGAAAGGTTCGCCGCCCGTCAGGTTTATGAATTTCAGTTTTGGCAAGATTTCAAGCTCTTCGGGCTTGATTTCCTTTTTCACATCTGTGGGGTTTTGCCAAATGTTGCACATTTGGCAGCGCATGGGGCAGCGGTATGTCAATATGATGCTTGCATCTGTTGGTTGCTGAATGTTTGCCATACTTGATCGACTCTTTAGACCTCCTTCCAGCAATTTGGAAGAAATTTGTCCTTAAAAAAACAGCCAAAGATACAATTTTTTTCACATTTGCACAAGCCACTGCGGCTGCACCGCGAAAAATAGCAACCATTTAGCAAGATTTCAACACTATGAGGTCGAAATACATCAGCCGTGTTCGCTTGTAATCAGGTTCCAAATCCAATTTCATATATTCTATTTCATCTTCGATTTTGTCGAATATGAATTCGAAACCATTTTTCCGATAGAAGTTTATGACTTTTTCATTATTGACCGCATCAACAATGATATACCTGCATCCAGTTTTGTTCAATGGGTCGATAAACCAACTTTTAATAAACGAAAGTACCTCATTGCCAATTTGCTTGCCCGAAAAAGCATCAAATACAGCTAATTGACCGACTAATACAGCAGGATATTGCGAATTACGCTTATAATTAGGGATTTTGCGGTTTATGCGATTTTTGACATTTTTAGGGAAACTTACAACAGGCAACATCGAATTGGCTACGGTAAACGCTGCAACCAATTCTAAAGATGGATTGGTTTTGACAAAACCGTAAGACTTCCCGAGTAGCTGATTATTATAATTCTCAAACTCGGTTTTAAAGAAGTTTTCTATACTTCGATCGCGACTGCATGAAAACTCTGGGCAACTTGTAACCAACAAGCTACTCCACTCGACAAATTCGCAATTTTCTTCTAAATAAGATGTCACGACTTAAATTTACGAATATTAGATTTCTCCAAAATTCGTTTCGCCATTGCCACTTCGCGTGAAAAATCGACAGTCGCACGATTTGCTTCACTTTTACGAGCAGCCTCCTCAAACTTTTCAGCAACTTTCCCTGTCAGAACAGGTATAGGTTTAATATAAACTGCCATAATGAATAATTTTTTGCAAATATACGACTAAAATATCTAAATGACAAAATAGCAACCATTTAGCAAGATTTCAACACTATGAGGTCGAAATACATCAGCCGTGTTCGCTTGACGAATACAGCTACCTCCCCCTACGCTTAACCAAAATCAATCATTATGGACGGTGTTGTCCCTCCGAGGCAAGGGCTTGGGAGTATATTTCCATGAGGGCGGTGTAGTGGGCGGTGGGGTGGAAGTGTGTTTCGGCAAAGGTGCGTGCATTGTGCGACATTATAGCATACTGCTCGTCGGTGACACTTGCTGCTTGCCTTATCGCTTGTGCCAAGGCTTCACGGTCGAATGCCGGGAACACATACCCCGTATGTCCTTGCTCGATGATTTCGGGAATGCCGCCGAGCGATGAGCCTATTACTGGCTTGCCGTATGTATATCCTTCGACAATCGTCATGGGGTTGTTTTCTTCGCATTCCGATGGAACGATTATGAATGAGGCATTTTTAACCAACTCAAATAGCTCCTGGCCAGTCTTGTAACCTACGAACTGCACGTTGGGCGTGGCTACAGATTTCAACTGTTCGAGCATCGGCCCTGTGCCGGCAACTTTCAATGTCACCTCGGGAAGCGATTTCATGCTTTCAACGAGTGTGGCGATACCTTTATAGTCGATGATGCGTCCATAAAATAAGAAATATCCTTTATGCGACGGCATTGGCACCGCCTGGTCGAGCTTAGGCACGAAGTTATACAGCACACTGCCCTTTTGCCCGAAGTATGCGTGGCGCACGGCATGCTTGTCGAGGTGGTTGCGGCTGGCAAAAATGTAGCGGTTGATGTAATTGTCGTAGTGGAAGATTTTCTCCTTATATAGCATTTCAAGTGCGCACATCCAGCTATTGACAAAGCTATTTTCGTAGCAGCGGTGCAAGCCGCATTTCAATCCCCAAGTGTCGAGGCAGTTGTCGCAACGCTTGCCATACAAGTTGAAGTGCAACGATGGGCAGATGAAACGGGTATCGTGCAACGTGATTACAACGGGGATGCCGTGCCGCTTCAGTACTGGCAGGATTGATAGCGAGATGCCGTTGAAAATGTTGTGCAAGTGCGCGATGTCGGGGTGAAACTCCTCGATGAGCCGTTCCATCTTTGCGGCTGCATCGCGATTGACAAAAAAGCGTGGAATGCTTTGCAATTTTCCCCATACGCCCGCAATGTCGCGAATCTCGGGAGCATCGACAAAGTAGCGTTCCCACGGCGATGGCTCGTTGCGAGGGTGGTTGACACTCATGCGCGCCACTTCGTGGCCATGCTCTTCGAGCAGTTTTATGGTGTTGAAGAACACAGCCTCGGAGCCACCACGCAGATAATTGTATTTGTTCACTTGCAGTATTTTCATGCCAAATACAGTTTTAATATATCCAGAATATAAGTTTCCTGTCTTTCGGGCAAGCCTTGGCCGTCTGTGCCACGCGGCCACGCCGTGTGTGCCCGCGCTTCACCATGACTACTGTTGCGGTCTTGTCGTCAACAATGTTGGCAACGGCACCATTTGTGTCGGTCGAGTTCTTGAAAAGCAGCATGATACTGTCGTATCGGTTTTCGAGCGAAGAAATCAATGTTTGGAATTGGCCGTTGAGCAGCAGGTCGCTCGGAGAGCCGCTGTAGGCAAGATGGTCGATGCCATCGAATGCGCTTGTCGGTGGATTGTCGAGGTTGCCGCCGAGTTGGCAATCGCCGCCATACACGTTGTCAAGGTCGATGACAATGACGTTGCGACCGGTATTACCTATTTGCTGGGCCAAGTCGGTTATAGCATCGCACACGCTACTGGCCGAACACTCGTCGTCGAAAGCCACGGGCAGCAATTTCGACGCGTTGCGGGCGAGCAATGCAGGTCGCAGTGATGGTATGTCTTCGTATGCACTGTGGTTGCTTTGTTTCACTGCCAGCGGCATGTCGTATTCATGTTCCACTGTTTTTTGCCTCCACAGTATGAAAATTACAAACATTGTGGGGAACAACAGCGAGAAGAACAAGCCTATTACAGGGAATATGATACTACCCATGTTAGATGCCTTGTTTTTAGGACAGTAAGCCTCATCAACCACCGTTGCCGGCAGTTCGCTTGAAGCTTGTTGCATTTCATATTCGGTCTTCTTGTTGAGCAGGAACAGGTAAATTTGGTTGTTCAGTCCATTGTTACGAGCCAAGTCGCTGTATTCGCGTTCAAGTCGAGGGGTGTTTTCGAGGCGTGATGTGAACTCGTTGTAACGTTTCTCTTGCTCGGCCATACTGGTGCCGAGGTTGCGTTTCTGTTGTTCGACACTGGCAATGACGGCTTCGCGCAGCGCATCGATGCTGGCAGTGACCTCGGCCAGCGTGGCGTTGTCGGGCTTGGCCGAGCGCAGCAGCCTCATGCGCTGTATCACCAGTTCGTTGTATTGGTTGGCAATCGACATATCCGACGATGCTGCTTCGTTGTTGGAAATGGGCAGCAACGAGTATTTGCTCTCCTCCGAGCGGAGGAATTTGAGCATCAAGTCGCATATTATCAACTGGGTGCGGTAGCTTGTCATGCTCGCATCCAATGAGGCTGTGGTATTGAGCGAAATTTCCAATTCAGTTGGAATGTCGGTTATATTATTTTTGATTTTGAAGAGTTCTAATTGTGATTCCGATTTTACAAGGTTGGCGTAGGCCGTGTCTAACTGTGCATCGATTACTTCAAGCCCTCGCGAGGTTTTTGCATTCTTGCTCAAGATACGTTGGTCGAGGTACATGGCGATGAGCGTGTTGAGCACGTCCTTGCCACGCTGCAAGTGCGGGTCGCTATATACAAGGAGCATCGCCGACGACACCTTGTCGAACGGTATAATGCTCAGCGACTCGGACAACGCCTCGACAGCCGAATTGTTATTTGTGACGGCTATGCTTATTTCCATCGGCTCGCCTTTGGCGTAGCAATCGGTCGTGAGCAGCGAAAATCGTGTCCCGTCGATTTCCATCGATGCGGGCAGCTGCACACCCTTTTGCTCGTAGAGGGTGGTGAAAAAGCCGCGTACCACTTTCACATCGGCAGTGCCGTCCTGCTTGATCTTAACCTTGAATTGCATTCCAGCCGACACGGTGTCGAAATACACGTCATCGGCTGCAACCAAGCGCAGCGGCGAGTCGTCGTAAAGCGACTGCTTGTTCATGAACCCCTTGCGCAAGAAGTATTTGCGGTTGAGCTGCAACTTCTTGACTATGCGTTCATACACGGCGTTGGACTGCGCCACCACGAGTTCGTTTTCGAGCGACGTGCCTCCAAACATACTCGGGACTGATAGTCCCATCATTTGTCCCAGTCCGGCAAATCCACCCGAGTTGTCGTCGCTCTCGACGAGCATGGTAGCATTGAGTGTGTATTTCGCCTCGCGCGTCAAGGCGAAATATATCGACCCTGCCATCAGCACCACTGTTGCGGCCACGTACAGCCATTTAAATCGTTTCACTGCGGCAAAGAATCTGCGCAGGTCGATTGTGTTATTGTTCAGGTATGTCATATCAGTTTTGTATATATTCGTTATTCAATATTGTTTCTGTTTCTTTCTTGCCCATCGTGCGGTATTTACCCACAATCATTCCGAGGAGCATCATCGGCACGTAACCACCGATTTGCAATATCGTGGCACCGGCCACGCTTTCGATTAGCACGAACGCTATCGCTATGACACCTATCGAAAACTCGACAATGCGTCCCACGTGCAAGGCCACCCTGAGCTTGCTCCAAATCCACCTCCAAAAACACACGTAAAGGGCGATGCCGACAAAGCCGAACTGCGCAAGCACGGGATAATAAGTGTCGGAAATGAAGTCGGGTTTGTTGTAGGACAGTCCCCACACCATGTCCAACCCATACTCGCCGTAAACCCCCGAGTAATTGACCATCGGCGACGACGAATGCGTGGCGAATGACGCAAATCCCGACCCGAATACCGGGTAATCCATCAATACCAGGTACATACCCACGTATAACGCGGGACGGGCGAACGCATACATATTTGATGGGTCGAACGTGTTGGAATTCCCGAAAATGAAATAATAGGAAATCTTCTGCCACGCCACGACAATCACCATTGCAACCCCCACGAGCAGCACGACGGCATACTTGAGGCTGAGGTGGCGCACCATGCCTGGCCGGTAAATCAGGAACATGAACAGTGCCACCACAAATTCGCCATAAAACTTCGAGCGCGTGCTTAGCAAACCCACCGATAGCACGGCTAATGCTACGGTCAAGTCGAGTCCCGACACCTTGCCGTCGCCGTCGAGGCTGCAATAAAGGTAGAGCATCGACATCGACAACGCTATCGTGCCATAGTGTAACGGGTGTCCCAATACTGGCATCATCATCCCGGTGGCGAATATCACCACCAACATCGCCGCCACGGCCACGCTCGCCACCTTGAGGACGGTCTTCATGCCAGAGGTAAACTGCGGGGCAATGGCATAGGCTATGAGAAATGGGACGAATGCTTTCTGCTGGAGGATGAAATCGTTGGCAATCGCCGCCGTGGTGTTGTAATGGCGGAAGAATACCGAGAAAAAGAAGTAGAACAGGAACACCCCCTCGACCACGAACAAGGCCTTGTACCGCGCAAGGTCGCGGTTGACAACCAAGTCGAGCGCGACCACGAGCAAGAACAGCATCACGGCCAGCTCGTCGCTGAAAGTGACGAAGTTCAACGCCGGGATTTCGACAATCACGACAAACAGCAATAGCCAGAAGAATATCTTGTCGATGCTTAGCATTGCAAGGAACAGCTGTGATAGCTATTTTTTATTGATAACTAAGGCTATGACAAGCGACGCGATAACCGATACTGCGCTGATAGTGGCAGAGATTATCTGTACCTTGAAGCTGTTGTTTTGGTTATACTCGGCATTTGACCTGCGCACTGCGTCGGGTTCGACGTAAACCACATCGTTCTGTTGCAAGTAGAAATAAGGCGATGTGAGCAGGTCTGCCTTGGTCAAGTCGAGGCGATGGTAGGTGCGTTTGCCGTCGTTTTCGCGTATAAGCAACACATTGTCGCGGCGTCCATACACCGTCAGGTCGCCAGCTGCGCTCAGCGCGTCGAGCACCGAGAACCGCTCGGTCATTACGGTGACAGTCTGCGGCTCTTTGACTTCGCCCATCACGTTCACACGGAAGTTGGCCATTTGCACCCTAACGAGCGGGTCGCGCACATCGTTCGATATGCGTTCGGTGAGCAAATCGGCCACTTGTGTAGTTGTCATTCCCTCGACCTTGATTTTCCCAACTACTGGGAATGAAATATACCCGTCGGGGTCAACTATGTAGCTAAGCACTTTACGGTTGCCTGTCATCTCGACATCACCCGCTTCGGCGTATGCCACTTGCGGCAAGTTGTAGAGTTGCGTTGCTTCGGCCACTTCCGACCACACGCTTATCAGCAGTTCGTCGGCAGGCTTGATTTTTACGGCATAGTCGGCATAGATGCTGTCGAGCACCTCAGGACTGTTGTCAATATTGCTGAAATATGCCAATTCCTTTTTCGTCCCGCAGCTTGTCAGCAACAATGCGATAAGTGCGGTCATCATCAGGGACAATTTTTTTTCCATATATCAGGTATTCGTTATTGCATTATGTGTAGGGGAACTGTATGGGCGGTTTTGCCAATTGCTTGATGTATCCCCTGGTACGTTTTGGGTTACGTTTTTGGCGATAAGTATTAATGATGCGCGTAAAGCGTAACCAAAAACGGAGGGAACAGCATTCCTGTCAATTGAAGCAAGAACTGTAGGTTCCTGTGTTGGTTTTTTATGAAAAAATTAGAATATTTTCTAATTCTAACGTCAATTCTCAAAAGTTTATTATGAAGAGAGGAGAGAATTTTTTCAGTCGATTATGAGCATTGCGTCGCCATACGCACCGAAGCGGTATTTCTCTTTCACAGCGGTTTCGTAGGCGTTCATCACTTCGTCGTAACCGCCAAAGGCTGCAACCATCATCAGCATCACCGAGTAGGGCATGTGGAAATTGCTTACAAGCGCATTGCACACGGTGAAGTCGTATGGCGGGAAAATGAATTTGTGAGTCCAGCCCGAGAACGGCTTTATGTGCCCATTCATGCCCACGGTGCTCTCGATGGCGCGCAATGTGGATGTTCCTATTGAGCATACACGTTTCTCATGGTCTTTGGCTGTATTTACCATTGCCACGAGCTCTTCGTTTACCTCCATTTGCTCTGAATCCATGCGGTGCTTGGTGAGATCCTCTACATCGATTTCACGGTAGTTGCCCAGTCCGGAGTGCAATGTCAGGAAGCCGCTTTCTACGCCCTTGATTTCCATGCGTTTCATAAGCTCTCGGCTGAAGTGCAGCCCAGCGGCCGGCACCACTACTGCGCCCTCGTTTTTTGCAAATATACATTGGTAACGTTCCACGTCGTCGGGTTCGGGGCGGCGTTTGATATAGTCGGGCAGTGGGGTTTCTCCGAGGGCATACAAGTTGGCTTTGAACTCGTCGTGAGGCCCGTCGTAAAGGAAGCGCAATGTGCGTCCGCGTGAAGTGGTGTTGTCGATAACTTCAGCCACCATCGAGTCGTCGAGGCCGAAATATAATTTGTTGCCAATGCGTATTTTACGAGCTGGCTCGACAAGTACGTCCCACAATTTGTGCTCTTCGTTCAGTTCACGTAGCAGGAATACCTCGATTTTTGCGCCGGTCTTTTCCTTGTTGCCGTAAAGCCTGGCAGGGAATACTTTTGTGTCGTTGAATACGAATACGTCGCCGCTGTCGAAGTATTCAAGAATTTCTTTGAAAATCTTGTGTTCGATTTCCCCTGTTTTGCGGTGTAGAACGAGCAATCGCGATTCGTCGCGCACTGGCGCGGGTCGGCTTGCTATGAGTTTCTCGGGTAAGTTGTAGCTAAATTCCGATAATTTCATTTTGTCTTATAGTTCTATATTTTTTCTTTGTTTCATATTTCCTGTCTGTGTCGCTGCTTGTGCGCCTTCGGCTTTCTCTTGAGGCATCACCATGTCGGAGTTTTGCAGCAGTTCGATTAGCTGCTCCACGGTGTAGCAGTCTTCAATTCGCACATCACCGACGCGAGTGCGCCTCAGTGCCACCAAGTGTGCGCCACTGTGCATTGCTTCGCCGATGTCGCGTGCGAGTGCTCGTATGTAAGTGCCTTTGCTGCACACTATTCGCAGTGTGGCACGTGGCATTGCGAAGTCGAGTAGCTCTATCTCGTCGATTACGAGTTGCTTGGGCTTCAATTCCACTTCATGCCCTTTGCGTGCCATCTTGTAGGCGCGATGTCCATCGACCTTGCATGCCGAGAACGATGGCGGCACTTGCTCGATTGTCCCTGTGAAACGTTCACGAAGCACGTGTTCGAGCTCTTCGCGGGTTATGTGTTCCCATTCATATTGGGCATCGACTTCGGTTTCAAGGTCATAGCTCGGTGTGGTGGCACCGAATTGCAAGGTTGCCACATATTCCTTGACGTGTGCTTGCAACTCGTCGATGCGCTTTGTGGCGCGGCCGGTGCATATCACCAATATCCCTGTAGCCAATGGGTCGAGAGTGCCGGCATGTCCCACTTTTATCTTCTTCAGTCCCAAGCGGTGTGCCAGCTTGGCTCTGACACGTTTTACCACGTCGAACGATGTCCATTTGAGGGGTTTGTCAACGGCAAACACTTCTCCCTCGATGGGATCCAACCTGCGCCCGTTCATCATGCCATTTCCAGGCTTACGCCGCACAGCAGCATTATGATTATTGCGCCGCCCAAGATGATGCGGTACCATCCGAAGGCTTTGAAGCCATACTTGGTGACGTAGCTGATAAACAACTTTATGGCAGCTAAAGCTACGATAAATGCTACCACCATGCCGATGACAAGGACTAACCAGTTGTCGCTTAATTGCTGCATCGATTCGGGTTCGCTTACAAGTCCCCACATCTTATATACCGATGCCGCAAACATCGTTGGCACGGCAAGAAAGAACGAAAATTCGGCAGCGTCTTTACGCGACAGCCCTTGTTGCATTCCACCTACGATGGTTGCCATCGAGCGTGACACACCTGGTATCATCGATATGCACTGGTAGAAGCCGATTGCGATTGAACGACGTTCGCTAAGCGGGGTTACTTTGCCCTCATTCTTGGCAAACCATTTGTCAACAAAGAGCATAAGCACGCCACCCAGCACGAGCATTATAGCCACTACGGCTACATTTTCGAGCATGGCATCGATGAAGTCGCTGAGCAGCAACCCTAATGCTGCCGCCGGCAGGAAGCCGAGCAACAACTTCCAGTAGAAATCATATCTGGTGAGGAATGCTTCGAGGCCTTTTTTCCCTTCGGGAACTTCCTTGAGCCTGAAGAAACGTTTCCAGTACAGGCACACTACCGACAGTATCGCGCCAAACTGGATAATAAATGTGAATGCCTTTACAAACGTCGTTGATTCCACGCCTAATATTTCCTGCGTGATAATCATGTGACCAGTTGACGACACTGGCAAAAATTCAGTCAAGCCTTCGACTATGGCTATGACTACAGATTGAAAAATGTCCATCCTTTTAAGTTGATTTTGTACGGCACCAAGCCGCTTTTTACACATAATGCCATGCCACGCTGCGGGAAAGCTATGCTCCCCCTTGCATGGATGGTTACCACAAACATATTATTTTTTCCCTTTAAATATAATCGAAATTGCCATTGCCACGAAGCCGATGAATGCCATCGTCGGGCCGGCTACTATACGCCGTGTGCTGAATATGTCGTTATTGAATGTTTCGCCGTCGTTTGCTCCGCCGAGCATGAGCAGAAACCCTACGACAATGAGCAATGCACTCACCGCCATTAACAAGAAATTGGTGCGCGTCAGTGGAAAGTAGTTTTTTGTGATGTTTTCTCCGATTGGCTCGCCCACGTTTTTGCGGCTTATAAAGTTTTGTTTCATTTATATATAATGGAATTGTGAAATGTAATTATCGTTTGTGCAGTGTTGTGTCAACGTTTGAATAATTCGTCGTAGTCGAGGCGCAAGTATTTGTTAGAGGCCAGCAATGCACCGATGCCACAAAGCACTGCGCCCACTGCAATCAGTGCGCCGAAGACACACCATACTTCGCCCATTGTTACCAATGTCGACCACCCGCCTTCGGCTTTGTCGATGTAGAAAAGCCCTGCGCTGAGCAATACGGCGGCTGCCAGTGCTGCAATCACGCCGTTGATTATATTGCTTACCACTATGGGGCGGCGTATGAAACCTGGCGTGGCTCCCACGAGCTTCATTGTGTAAATGAGGAAGCGGCGCGAATATACCGTCAGTCGCACGGTGTTGTTGATAAGGGCAAACGACACTATCAGCAAGGCAAGTGCGACGCACCCCAGTACGGCCATTATTCCGTTGATGTTGCGGTTGAGGGCTTCCACTTGGTCGCGGTGTATTTGAACGGTATCGACCGACGGGAATCGCGACAACGTGGCTTCTATCACATTGAGGCTGTCAACCACGGCATATTGTGGCTTTACGTGCACTTCAAACTCGGCGGTGAGGGGGTTGAACCCAAGCACCTGCATCAGGTCTTCGCCTGTTTCGCGTTGCCAGTATAGCAAGGCTTCTTCTTTAGAAATGTATTTCACGCTGGCAGTGTAAGGTGCTGCCGAGAGCAACCTCTTCATGGCCAGCACTTGCGAGTCGGTGGCATCATCGGCCATCGATACGTCAAACCCTATGCCTGCCTGTATGCGTTCAGTGGCACTGTGGGCAAAAAGTCCCAGCAGTGCGCCCATGCCTAATAGCGTCAGGACTAATGCCACACTTATGATAGACGTGACATTGGCGTTGATATATGATATTTTTGATTTTTTTACTTGGCTGCCCATCACCTGTTTTGTTCGTTGTCAATGCTCCCATCCCACCCACTATGAACCTGGGTGATTGGTCGCGTCGGCTTTGCTGGCGGCATAGTACCGCCTAAATTTCCTGCAAAATTACAATTCCGAGAGCCGCTTGTCAATATTTTTTTGAATTATTTGCTAATAATCGCAGATTTTTCCTTTTTATGCTCGATAAAAGCATTATATTTGTGGTAAAATTGTCATGCGCCCATGTCAGTGTTGCATATAGGCTGCAAAGCCGTGGAGCAGCTAATGGGGTGTTTGGCACAGTTTTCGATATTGGCGCAATGAAAGGTTGCGGCAGTCGCAGGACTTCGTAGGCTACAATGCCGCAGCCCCCGATGGCGTTAAGGTCACACATAATTTATGTTAATCATTAACTGATTTTACATAATTGAATGTATCTTTACGCCGATAAAGCTGGATTTATTTTAACCACATATAATTAATTACGCATTATGAAGAGCAAATTATTCTTATCCATCTTGGTGGGTGGTGCTTTGGCATTGACAAGCTGTAACAAGAAGCTCAGCGAGATTAGTGCCGAGTATTTTACGGTAAATCCGTCCCCGCTGGAAGAGGTCGGCGGCAAGGTTCCTGCAACAGTGACAGGACAAATCCCTGAAAAATTCTTCAGGAAGAATGCCGAAGTTACAGTTACTCCTTATTTGGTGTATGGCGACCAAGAAACTCCGTCGCAAGCCTACAAATTAATCGGTGAAGATGTTAACGGCAATGGCCAGACAGTTTCATACGACAATGGTGGCACCGTGACTGTCCCTGTTTCTTTCGACTATGTTCCCGAGATGATTAAGTCGGAATTGGTTCTTGACTTCTATGTAGTACAAGGTGGCAAGACCTATACTTTGCCTCGCATCAAGGTGGCCGATGGCGTTATCGCTACTGGTACTTTTGCCGATGCTGGTACTGTGACCCCGGCTACTACCCCCGACAAGTTCCAACGTATCATCAACGAGCAATACAATGCCGAGATTAAGTTCCTTATCAACCAGTCGAACGTGCGTAAGGGCGAAACCGAATCTCAGCAAATCGCCGATTTCAATGCAGCACTTGCCAACGCACAAGGCAATGACCGCCTTGAAATAGAGGAAGTGAACATCAGTTCATACGCTTCGCCCGATGGTAAGCTCGACTTCAACGAACGTCTGGCACAGAAGCGTGAGGAAAACACTCGCAAGTACCTCAACAAGTCGTTCAAGGACAATAAGATTGAAGAATTTGGCGAATTGACAGCCGATTTCACTGCCGAAGACTGGGAAGGCTTCAAGGAACTGGTTTCACAAAGCGATATCCAAGACAAGGATCTCATCTTGAGCGTTCTGTCGATGTATAGCGATCCTGAGCAACGTGAAGCTGAAATCCGTAACCTCTCATCGGTATTCGAACAAATTGCCGAAGAAATTTTGCCACAATTGCGTCGTTCGCGTCTTACCGCTTCGATCAACGTTATCGGCAAGAGCGATGAAGAGATAATGGCAGCATTTGAAAGCGACCCAAGCACACTCACAGTAGAGGAACTCCTCTACTGTGGCTCGCTAACCGACGACAACGCAAAACGCATCGAGATATACGAAGCTTGCACAAAGAATTATCCTAACGACTACCGCGGCTACAACAACCTTGGTATGTGCCAATTCATCGCTGGCGACTATGATGCTGCAAAGTCTAACTTCAGCAAGGCTGCCAACTTGGCTCCCGACTGCAAGGAAACTCAGATGAACGAAGCCCTGTGCGACATCATCGATGGCAACTACGACAGCGCAAACCAGAAACTTGGTGCTGCAGCAGGTGCTGAAGGCCTCAACGAAGCTCTCGGTGTATATTACATGAAGCGTGGCGACTATGCTTCGGCTGTAAACGCATTTGGCGACTCTAAGAGCAACAATGCAGCCCTCGCACAAATCCTCACCAAGGATTACAGCAAGGCTCGTGCAACTCTTGCAGGTATTGCCGAACCCGATGCTACTACCTACTACCTGATGGCAGTGCTTGGTGCTCGCACCAACAACCAGCAAATGGTTCTTTCTAACCTTGGTCAAGCATTCAGCAAGGACAGCACATTGCGTGACAAGGCCGCTAACGACCTCGAATTTGCAAATATCGATATCACAAGCGTCCTCTAAACCTGGGTTTTGTTAAAGACAAAATATCGGCAGCCGGGCTGTAAAGCTCGGCTGCTTTTTTCTTGTTTATACCCCTTGTTGGTAGGGTCATTCCGCATTTTTTCAAAAAAATGCATCATTTGTGTGATTTTTTTGCTGAAAAATTTGGTGGGAATGGAAAACGTTCGTATCTTTGCACCCGCAAACAGGGAGATAACCCAACGGTTGCAAGAAGCTCGAAGGAGCTGCGGGAGCATTCCTCTCCCGTTAAAAAGAAGAAATTTTGGTGCGGTAGTTCAGCCTGGTTAGAATACATGCCTGTCACGCATGGGGTCGCGGGTTCGAGTCCCGTCCGCACCGCAATAAACATTGAAAATCAATGTTTTACAAAATAAACACCCGATTTTACACCCAATAATGTAAAGTCGGGTGTTTTCGTATTATTTATGATTATAAAGGGAGAGTATAAAAGTTTTTTGTCGATGCGTTCATAGGATTTATGTGCCTGATGTTTGCCGGGGGTATTGCTTATGCCATTTATCACGCCTTGTTCATTGC
>DVKC01000026.1 GCA_018716295.1 Candidatus Avimuribaculum pullicola | reverse complement strand
CTTGCAATGGAACTGACGGAGATCTTCAACAGGAAATGCGTCAAGGACGTGGCAAGGACTAAACTGGCAAGATGGTTCAATGAAGTTGAGAAGCTGGCGGGGAATGCATTCCAGACTGTCATTGACACTTTTGTAAATCACTATGATACCATACTTAACTTTTTCGTGAACAGGCAAACCAATGCCGGGGCGGAATCGTTCAATGCCAAAGTGAAGGCTTTCAGAAGTCAGTTTAGGGGAGTGGCTGATATTCCATTCTTCTTGTTCAGACTATCCAAATTGTGCGCATAGTATTGGAAACGGGAGAATGAATACAACCGGGGTTTCGGACTGACCCCAAAAGATGCTTATGGAGAGTGGGTTATTGATTATTCCATTTTTCCGCCAGTTGACTTGGCCATTGCTAAAACCTGCTGAACAAAGCTCGTTGAATTATTTTGCTTCGGCATGGTGCGCATTAGAAAACATGCTGCTTGCTGCAACGGCCGAGGGGCTTGGCGCGGCATTCCATATTCCTGTGAGTGATGAAGCCGACCAAACAAAGCAAATCGTGCATGCTCCTGAAGGTTATGAGTTTACGTGTTTGCTTGCAATTGGCTATCCAGATGAGAATGCTTTTTTGCCTAAACAAAAAGAGATTAAGGTTGAAGATAGAATACACCGAAACGTGTGGTAAAAAACTTACCACACGTTTTGATGTCTAATTGCAAAAGTGGGTATGCAACAAATGCCAAGCTGCGGCATCGTGTGCACGACAACTTGGCATTCGTAGCCCATAGCGGAATCGAACCGCTCTTTCAAGAATGAAAATCTTGCGTCCTAACCGATAGACGAATGGGCCATATCTCTTTTTCCATCCTGCCCTGAGCCTTGCGGCTGTTGGGGCGATATGTGCCTATTCTACACGGCAGCTACCTGTGCAATTTAAGCGGCGGCAGCAAGTTTGTTTACGTGGCGTTGCAATTTCGACTTCAGGTTGGCAGCCTTGTTCTTCGAGATGATTCTCTTGCGAGCGATACGGTCGAGCAAAGAAGAAACCTTGATCAAAGCAGCGGCAGCTTCGTCCTTGTTGGTCATTGCGCGCAGACGGCGAACGGCAGTACGTGCAGTCTTGGCATAATAACGGTTACGAAGATTTCTTGTAACAGTCTGACGGATTCTTTTAATCGATGATTTATGATTTGCCATTTTTTGTATGTGTATTTTCTTTGATTAAGTAGCCCATAGCGGAATCGAACCGCTCTTTCAAGAATGAAAATCTTGCGTCCTAACCGATAGACGAATGGGCCATGTCAGCGTTGTGGCTCAAAAGCGAGTGCAAATATAGGCACTTTTCTTGAATTGACAAAATTTTTGAGCAATCAACTGCATTTTTTTGTTGTTTTTGCTGTTTTTATGTTGCCAAGTGCGTAATTTAGCGTGAGAATTTGTCGTCATTGATGAAATTATGTATGAGAAAACTCGTGGCATAGTGTTGCATGTTATCAAGTGCAATGAGCGCAATTCAATAGTACACATATATACCGACACGCATGGGCGCATGTCGTTTTTGCTGCCGCAGGGTGCCACTCGTGGTGCAAGGTTGCGCAATGCCATGTTTATGCCTTTGTCGATAGTGGAGTTTGAGGCACGTATTTCGCCAGGGCGCGACATTGCCACGATGAAGGATTGCCGTTGTCCCGAACCATTGGCGAGTTTGCGTGCCGACCCAGTCAAAAGTATGGTGGCAATGTTTGTGAGTGAACTGCTCAGCCGCTCGGTGCAAGAGAGCGAGGGCAATGAGCCGTTGTTCCGCTTTATCACGACATCGGTGCGGTTGCTCGATTCGTTGCAGCATGGGGTGGCTAATTTCCATATATGCTTTCTTTTCCATCTTGGGGCGTTCATAGGTATCCAGCCCGACACGGCTACTTACCAGCGTGGCTATTGGTTCGACATGGAAAATGGTGTTTTCACTGCGTCGCACCCGCTGCACTCGCATGTGCTTGCTCCGCGTCAGGCCGAGGTGATAATGTTGCTGTCGCGCATGACATTTGCCAATATGCATCACTTCAAGTTTAACCGCGACCAGCGTAACGAAATTCTCGATGTAGCCTTGTCTTATTACCAGATGCACAATTCCACCATAGGGGCAATGAGGTCGCCCGAGATATTGAGGCAGGTGTTTGATTGATTATTATTCGATGCTGAACAGGTAGGCAATGCCGTTGCCTGGTGCGACACGGAATGCTTCGGACGAGCGGTAGCCCATCACCCACACCACTTCGCCGTCGGCTTCAAGCAGCCAGGCACGGCGTTTTTCGGCTTCAGATAGTTTGAGATCGGTAAAAAGGTCGCTTACCAATCGGCTTCGCCCGTGCATTCCGAATGGTTTGAAGCGGTCGCCATCTTGCCAGTGTCGGGCTATCAAGTGCTTGCAATGCGCGATATCCCGACCGAAGCACACTTTGTGGCGACCATCACAGACGCGGGCGATATTGAAGTTGCTTAAGTCGATTTTGCTTATTTTTAGCCCTATGGGATTGTTCTCGTCGGGAGCGCACATATCGATGGTGATATATTCCTGCCCGACTATTGGGGCTATAATTATTTTGTCACGGTCTATGTCGGCTCGGTGTGTGCCAGCATAGAAGTGCTTGCCTGCTGCTCTGTCGCTGTTGAATGATTCAAAGATTTCGGTCACTTGTGTCGAGTTGAACCCAAATTGCCTCATAGCGGCGAATAATAGTGCTGTTGCGCCAGGTTCGTTATTTATGGCTTTGATGTCGATGATTGTGCAGTCGTTGCTGGTTGTTACGATTTCGGCAATTCGCTTTGACAACAGGCTCTCGTATAATTCGTTGCATGACAACAAGTCCCTGAGCGAACGGGCAAGCCCAGCGTCGGCAGTGGGAAAGTATTGGCGAATGGTTGGTAAGATAATATTGCGCAAGCGGTTGCGGTAGGCATCGTTTTGGGTATTTGTGCTGTCAACGATGAAACTTTGCCCTATAGCGGCGAGGTATGATTCAATTTCATTGCGCGAAACACACAGCATGGGGCGCACTATGTGACCGTTTACAGGCTTGATTCCTGCAACCCCAGTTATGCCGGTGCCTCGCAGCAGGTTGAGTAGTAGTGTTTCGATGTTGTCGTCGCGGTGGTGTGCGACGGCTATCGCTTTGCAGTTTTCATTACGCCTCAAGTCTTCAAACCATTCATAGCGCAGGTCGCGGCAAGCCATTTCGAGCGATGAACCATCGGTTGCCATGCGTGCAGGCACGTCGAAGTGGCGTACTTCGAGCCGTGTGCCGAGTTGCTGGCACAATGTGCGTGTAAACCGTTCGTCGCGCATTGATTCATCGCCACGCAGGTGGAAGTTGCAGTGTGCTGCCACGCACTCATAACCCAGTTGCAGCAAAACGTGCAGCAGTGCCACAGAGTCGGCTCCTCCGCTCAATGCCACCAGCACTTTGCAGCCTTGCTGCGGCATGTGGTGCGTTGCCATGTAACCCTTGATGCGGTTCAGGAAAAGGGCTGTTTCGTCGTTTTGTGGTCGTGCTGCCATCGTTGTGTTACAGTTGTGGGATATTGTTAAGTGCATAGGCTGCTGCCCCCAATTGTATGGCGCGGCTCGACCCTATGCGCGATAGTGTGATGCCTATGCGTTTGTGAGGATCATAATCGACCAAGCGCTTGCTGCCATACACTTGCAGTTTGTGGGCATTGCCTTGGGCAAACTGGTTAAATTCTTGTTCGTCATCAAGATTGTAAACTTGCGGTTGCACATAGCCAAACACATCTCCGTTGTAATTGAGCCTTGTTCCGCGCAATTGGGCCATCAGGGCGGGCATGAAAAACTTGTGCCCGCGGGCAACGCCCCCGCCCAGCACCACGATGCCATCGATTAGCGATGCTGCTGCCGCTATGGCATGGCCAGCTACGGTGCCGAATGTCGCGAATGCTTGTTGTGCGGCTTGTTGGTCGCCTTCGCGAGTGCCATCGGCGATGTCGTATATCTCTTTTGTGTCGATTTCTGCATTGTTGCCAGTGAGGCGGGCATACTCGCGGCGTATTCCTCCAGCCGATACTGTGGCTTCGGCGATATTGCCAGTGTCGATACAGTTATACAGGCAGAATGTTTCGACACACGAATTGTCGCCGATGTGCAACCGTCCGCCCGAAACGATGCCCACGCCGAATCCAGTGCCAAATGTGTAGCCAATCAGGTTGTGGTATCGCTTGGGGCTGCCCAATGCTTCGAGTTTGGCGTTGATTTCGGGTAGCCGGCCAGCAAACGCTTCGCCATAGGCAAACAGGTCGCCATCGTTGTTTATGAACACTGGAATGCCAAACTTGTCTTGCAAGAAAGGCCCAAGGGCTACACCCGAGCGGAATGCCGGGAAATTGGGCAGGTTGCCGCCTATTATGCCGTTGGGATAGTCGGCAGGGCCTGGAAATGCGAAACTAATGGCAACTGGCGGTTGTGGCAAAAGCTGTTTCACAGCCTCGAAACCGTGCACCATTGATTGCAGGCATCGGTCGAGGTCGTTGCCACTCGACGGCAGTGTGATGGGGTCGATTATCAATCGGTTGTCGCAGACTGCGCTGAACACCAAGTTGGTGCCACCTGCATCGAGTGTCATGACGATGCGGTTGTCGGTAGATGGTTTTTCCATTTGTGTGTTAAATCTGATATTGAGTCTATCCGATATATTGTTCTACGATTTTTTCAATTTCGAGCGGTGTGTTCACAATCTGCCCGGCATGGTATTCCACGAGTTCCTTTTCGGGACGGAATCCCCAAGTCACGCCCACCGAGTCGATGCAAGCGCGTCGGGCTGTTTCCATGTCCACTCCCGAGTCGCCCACATATAGTGTGTCGGCTTTCTTTTCCTTGGCTTGTGCCAGAATTGAAAATACGATTGATGGGTCGGGTTTCACAGGAATGCCCTCTTTTTGCCCTTCGATTGCGGCAAAGTTGATTTTGGGGAAGAAGTGTCGTATAAGCTTTTGTGTAGCTTGGTCATACTTGTTGGAAGCAACGGCAATTTTCACTTCTTCCTCTTGTAACCATTCAAGCATGTCGCAAATGCCTGGGTATGGAACGGTGTAGTCGGTGTTATGCTCGTTGTAATATACTTTGAAGTCGGCAAGCATCTTGTCAATAACCGTTTCCTTGTTGATATCTTCGGGCAAGACGCGTTCGATGAGCTTGCGCACACCGTTGCCGACGAAGAATGGGTAGGATGCCACACTATGGGTTGGAAATCCATTGACTTCGAGCGCATGGTTTGCGGCACGCCCCAAGTCTTCAATAGTGTTGAGCAGTGTCCCGTCGAGGTCAAATATTACTAATCGTTTCATGATGTGATAGCATATATGTGTAAGTGTGTTAATAAAATCAGAAAGGGTAACCCACCGAGAAGTGCAATGTAGCATCGCGTGACCAGTTGGGGTGGATAAGTGGCCATCGCTCTTGATTTTGCGCCGGGTTGTGGGCTTTGAGTCCCAAGTCGAATCGCAGCAGGAAGTAGGTGAAATCGAGCCTTAACCCAATCCCGTAGGCCAGTGCGATTTGTTTGTAAAATTCGTTGAACTTGAACACGCCTCCAGGCTGGCTCTCGTAGTCGCGAATAGTCCATATATTACCTGCGTCGATGAATGCGCCCAGTTCGAGAACCCAGAAGAGTTTTGCCCTGTATTCAAAGTTTATGTCGAGCCTGATGTCGCCGCATTGGTATATGAAACTATTCACCGAGTTGGTGGCATCGAAACTGCCAGGGCCGAGGGTGCGCACTCCCCAGCCGCGCACCGAGTTGGCACCACCAGCGTAGAACCGTTTTTCAAATGGTAATACTGTGGCATTGCCATAGGGGACGGCAGCCCCGGCTCCCACGTGGAATGCTACTGAATGCCTCGGCGACATGGAGTGTGTGAACGAGAAGTCGGCATCGACTTTGGCGTATTGTGAATAGCGAATGCCGAACACTTCATAAGCTTCAGCGTTTTGGCGGTTCTGCCCCAGCATGTTGGAGAATGCGTATAATACGTTTCCTGCTGTTTCGGCTGCGGCGCGAATGGTGTAAACATTGCGCTGGAAGCCCGACGACAGCGGCGAAGCCTGACGTTTATTGGAATGGTAGTAGGAATACCCGATGCGCATGATGAAGTGGTCTTCATAGGAGTATCGCAGCAGCGGGTTGGTGATGTCGTCGAGAAATCCGCTTTGACTGTTGGGCAAGTATATGTAGCTCACGTCGATGAGGTTGAACGTGTGGCGGGTGCGTGTGTTGTTGTGGGTGTTTGACCAGTGATATTTCCAGCCAGCACCGGCTATGACGCGGGTGTACTCGGGACGTTGCTGGTAGTTAAACGAAGTGAGGAACTCGGTAGTAGCCAGCACCTTCTGCTTGAATTGTTTTTTCAAGAATGGGAATTTGAACTTTGGGAATGTTATGCCCACTTCACCCGAGTATTCCGAGTAGTTGTCGTTTATAAGTCCCGACAAGTCGCCCGATAGGCTTTCGTAGGAAGCACGGAACTTGGTGTCAAGGACTTCCGACCCTTTGGCGATGTTGCGATGCGAATAAGAAGCTCCCACACCGAAGCCCAAGTCGCCTTCCGAGTTGGTGCCTTCGAGCGATAAGGAAACTGTTTGCGACTTGCCCTTTGTGAGCAAGAAATAGGCATCTACCCATATTTTCCCGTCGATGCGCCCCACTGGTACTACTTCGACATTGACAAACTTCAGTACCCCCAGCCGGCCCAATGCGCGGTAGGTGCGGTCGATGTCGGCCGAATTGTACAACCTGCCAGGCATAACGAAGTTGCACTCCTCAATGACCGATGGGCGCAAGTAGTGCTCGTCGTAAAGGATTGATATGTCGTGGTATTTTGTCGTGTCGGGTGCGGAATAGTCTGATATGCCGTGCATTACCAACGGATCGTAGTTAGTGACATAGGTGACGTTGCGCACGAAGAATGGTTCGTGCTGCTTATAGTAGTCCATGTCGGTGCTGGCATACGGGGGCATGGTGTTGAGCGTGAGTATCACGTCTTTTTGCCCTTCGGCAGTGTCGGCAGTGAAAGTGATATATTCTTTGTTGAAGGCATAATAGCCATGTTCCCTGAGTCTGTTGGTTATGCCTTGCCGTTCAAGGTCGAGGTGTGTGCGGTCGAAGAGTTCGCCAGGTTTCAGAATGAAGTTTGCCGAGTCGGCGAGGATTAACCGTCGCAACGTGTCATCGGGGATATTATAGATAATGCTATCGATATAGTGAGGCTGGTTGAGCGTAATGTTGTATCGTACATCGATGCGGCGTTTCTTGATATTCATCGTTGTGTCGCATTCCACTACCGAGTTCATGAACCCGCGGTTGATAAGTGCCGTCTGCAACTGGTGTATCGAAGCGTCGGTGAGTTCTTGGTCGTATATTACAGGCGGTGTGCCCACGCGCTGTATCCAGCGGTTGGCCCACTTGGTGCTGTCATGGCCCGAGAGGTTGTAGAACCACAATTGCAGCTTAAGTCCGCCAAGCACTTCGTGGTTTGGTACTTGGCGCAGGTAACTTTGCAATTCGGTTTTGCTCACATGGTGGTTCTTGTCGGTTATGTTTATGTCGATGTTGTCGAGCAGATATTTGCCTTGCGGCACATGCTTTGTGGTGTTGCATGAGGTGACGAGCAGCAACATTGTAGCTACGGCAGCGAAGAATGCTGCAGTCAATGAGTGTCTGTGTCGTCTGTTGCTCACCATTCTGTGGATATGTGAATTATTTTCGGTTGTAGGCTTCGATATACAATCTGCGGCAATCGGCAGCTGTGTAGGCTTTTGGGGCATTGCCGGGACTTCCGCTCGTAATGGCATCGGCAGCCATCTTGTCGATAAGTTGCATGTATTGGGCTTCGTCGATGCCATATTCGCCCAGCGTGGGTACATTGCACAAATCACACAATCTGCAAGTTTCGGTTACTAAAATGCGGGCAGCTTCGGCATCGGTGTCGTCGGCTGTGGCAAACCCGGCGTTCCGCGCAAGTGCGGCGAAGCGTTGTGCGGCTGCATCGGCCATATCGGCAAGGCAGGTGGGCAGTAGCATGGCATTTGAAAGCCCGTGCGGCACATGGAACATCGCTCCGATAGGGCGGCTCATGCCGTGTATGACGGTAACGCTTGAATTGTTGATGCAAATGCCGGCATCAAGGGCGGCTTGTGCCATTTTTTGCCGTGCTGTCTTGTTGTCGCCATTTTGCAGTACTTCGGGCAGGTGGCGTATGATGCTCTGCACGGCACGTGCGGCAAGTATGTCGGTTTCGGGTGTGGCTTTTATTGAAATGTATGCTTCGATGGCATGGGTGAGCGCGTCAAGTCCCGAGCCGATGACAACGCTACGTGGTGCTCCAATGCCCAAGGTATAATCGACGATTGCCAACTGTGGCAGCAGCGTGTTGCCTTTTAGCAACATTTTTATGCCTCGCTGTGTATCGGTGATGATGGTGAAACGTGTGGCTTCAGAGCCTGTGCCTGCGGTGGTAGGGCATGCCACAATGGGTGGCACCGTGATGTCGATTTCCCTCCCCATGTAGCTGCTGATTTCCTCGTTGCTGGCGGTCATTACCGCGATGGCTTTGGCTGCGTCGATGGGACTTCCACCTCCCAGCCCTATGCAGAAGTCGCAATTGGCATTGTGGTATGCCGCTGCGCCAGCCTTGACCATATTGTCGGTTGGTTCGCTATTTATTCCGTTGAATATCTCGTATTCCACTTTGTCGCGGTCGAGGGCGGCGGTCAGGCGTTGCATTGCTTCTGAACGGCTCACGTGTGGGCCTGTCACGATTAATGCTTTGCGTCCATAATGCGCAAGCAGTCCGCTATTGCCTTCCAAGGCACCAGCTTCACACACAATCGTGCATGGTACTTTCAATGTTCCCATATTATCATACATGATATATTGAATATGCGAAGTTACTGCAAAAGAATTAGAAGCTGTTTAAATTTTCCATTATTTTATGTTTATCAAGGTATTTTGGATAAAATTTAAACAGGCTTTTAAAAATGTAGCGGAAACCTGTTTATCCTTGTCAAACAGGTTTCCGCTACTATGTGTAGATGTTAAATAGTTGCAGCAACCAAGGGTTATAACATCTGTTTTACTTGTTCGTAAACATTTTGTGCCGTGAAGCCGAATTTTTCGTCAAGCACCTTGTAGGGAGCAGAATAACCGAAGTAGTCAAGCCCCCATACTTTCCCGTTAAGTCCCACGAGGTCTTGCATTGCGAACGACAGCCCTGCGGTGAGTCCGAATATCTTGCCGCCGGCAGGAATCACGCTATCTTGGTATTCCTTGCTTTGGCTGCGGAACAAGCCTTCGGAGGGAACCGAAACGATGCGAACTTTCACGCCGTCTTGGCGCAAGAGTGCGGCACCAGCCACTAATGTGGAAACTTCCGAGCCGCTTGCCACTAATGTCACATCGGGGTTGTCGTCTGAGCCGGCTACGATATATGCCCCGCGTGCCGCTTGCTTGTAGTCGTTGCCAGCGGGCAGGTTATCGACATTTTGCCGCGAGAATATAAGCCCTGTGGGTGTATTGGTGTTTTCCATTGCCAGTTTCCATGCTTGAGTGGCTTCTTCCACGTCGGCAGGACGAAGTACAAGCATCGAGTTCCGACCGCTGTGGTTTTTCATTTTTTCAAGCAACCTGACTTGTGTTTCTTGTTCCACTGGTTGGTGCGTCGGGCCGTCTTCGCCTACACGGAATGCATCATGCGACCAGATGAATTTCACTGGCAATTCCATCAGTGCAGCCATGCGCAAGGCTGGTTTCATGTAGTCGGAGAAGACGAAGAATGTTCCGCATGAAGCGATTACTCCGCCATGCAAGGCCATGCCTATGCAGCAGCAAGCCATGGTAAGTTCGGCAACGCCGGCTTGCAAGAATGCGCCTGTGAAATCGTGGTAGGCAAAGGCATGTGTTTTTTTCAAGAACCCGTCGGTCTTGTCGGAGTTACACAAGTCGGCCGAAGCACAAATCATATTTTCAATATTTTCGGCAAGTACGCTCAACACAGCCGAAGAGCCGGCACGGGTGGGCGAACCAGCTTTCTGCTTGATTCCGTCCCAGTCGATAGCTGGTATCTTCCCGCTGAAGAAGCGTTCAAGTTTTTCGGCAAGTTGGGGGTTTGCTTGAGCCCAAGCAGCTTTTTGTGCGCGTCGCTGGGCCATGATTTCTTTAAGTTCTTCTCTGCGGCGGTCGTAAATGGCTTGGACTTCGGGGAAAATTACAAATGGATTTTCGGGGTCGCCTCCAAGATTTTTGACAGTGTTGACATAGGCGTCGCCTCCAAGTGGAGCTCCATGTGTGCCGCAATCGTGTTCATAGCTTGTGCCGTCGGCCCTCAGTGCGCCCTTGCCCATCACGGTGTGGCCGATGATGATTGTCGGGCGGTCTTTTTCGGCTTTAGCCTCGTGCAGGGCGCGGCGTATCTCATCGGGGTTGTTCCCGTCAATGTCTATGACGTTCCAGTTCCATGACTGGTATTTCATTGCCACATTTTCGTTGGTCACTTCTTCGCAAGTGGTCGAAAGTTGTATCTCGTTGGCATCGTAGAACATCACCAGGTTGCTAAGCCCCAGTGTGCCAGCTATGCGTCCGGCACCTTGTGAGATTTCTTCTTGCATGCCACCGTCCGATATGTAGGCATATATGGTCTGGTTCATGACCTCATCACCGAGCCTGGCAGCAAGGAACTTGGCAGCAATGGCAGCTCCGACAGCGTAGCAGTGCCCTTGTCCGAGTGGGCCCGAAATGTTCTCTATGCCATGTGCAACGTCAAGCTCGGGGTGCCCTGGGCAAGGGGAACCCCATTGGCGGAACGACTTGAGGTCGTCGATGGTGTATTTGCCAGCCAAAGCAAGCACCGAGTATAGCATTGGCGACATGTGTCCAGGGTCGAGGAAAAAGCGGTCGCGCCCCTCCCAATATGGGTTTTCGGGGTCGTATATCATGAATTCAGAGTAGAGTACATTCACAAAGTCGGCACCACCCATTGCGCCCCCGGGGTGTCCGGACTTGGCCTTTTCGACCATAGCAGCAGTCAATATGCGTATGTTGTCGGCTGCGCGCGTCATAAGTTTGCTGTCGTTCATAGACCTTTAAAGTTGTTAATGTTATTATGCTGCAAATTTAGTAAATAAATTCTATTGACCTAAGGAACAGGCATGATTTTACTTGTAAAGCTGTGAAATATTCGATAAATATAGTGTTTTAGTGTGTATTTATACTCTTTTTATTCATTGCCCTGTTGCAAAAAATAATTGCGAGGTTGCAACTTTTTGCCTATATTAGCGCATCTAATGCACAGAAAAGAAAACTTAAAAAACTTTATACGTTATGTCTAAGATTGGAAAAACATTGTTAATGTTTGCCGTTGGTTTGTTGATGACGGCTTGCAGCAGTGTAATGGCTGGAGGAGCGGTTGCTCCAAGTGGTAATACGGTTTCAGAGGAAATGTCGCTTGGTAATTTCGACAAAATTGTGGTTAATGGTTCGTTTGAGGTAACTTATGAAACGGGCAACGCGGCGGGGGCTGTCGTTACCGGGTCGGACAACCTTGTGCCGTTGGTCAATGTAGAAGTAAATGGTAATAATTTGTCGATAGGGTTCAAGCGTGGCACGAGTGTCAGCAGGAACGATGTTGAGGTGCATGTTGTGGCACCATCGGTAACTGGTTATGAATTGAATGGCTCGGGCGACTTGTCGGTTGTTTCGACTTTGAAAATGCCATCGGCTGCAATAAAAGCGGTATTGAACGGTTCGGGCGACATCGAGTTTTACAGCAGTGTAGAGTGCCAGTCGTTCACTGGTACGGTAAACGGTTCGGGCGACCTGGCATTGTCATCGTTGCTACGCGCCTCCAAGGGGGTCGATTTGACGGTCAATGGTTCGGGCGACATAGATGCCGATGCCGTGAAATGTGCCGAGCTGGATGCTGCTGTCAATGGTTCGGGTGACTTGTCGGTAAATACAGTCGAAGGCAAGTTGGTGACAACCAAGTTGGCTGGCTCGGGCGACGTGTATTGTGATGGTGTCGATGCGGCTTCGGTCGTAGCCAGGTTGCTTGGTTCGGGCGATATCAACCTTGGTGGAAAGTCGGCAAGTGCCACGTTTGAAGTTAGCACATCGGGCTGCATTGATGCCGAAGAGTTGGTGGCCGATGGAGTATTTGCTACAGTTAGCGGCTCGGGCGATATCAATTGCCATGCTTTGAAAACACTTGAAGCCACAATTAATGGCTCGGGCGAAATTTGTTATGAAGGCTCGCCGCGCGTCACAAAGCACGGGCGCAACAGCCGCAACGTATATAGAGAATAAAAAATATTGAGAGGAATAGCTATATGGGGCGTGTCGAATTAGATAAATACGGCAATTTCCCTTACGATTTATGAGTTACAACAATTTCATTTGACGATATAGAATTGCCCCCATGAATACGGCTTCGGAGATGCTGCACTTTGTTGCTACTTTAGTGCGGCATCTCCGAAGCTGCTTAATAATATATATATATAAGTCTTTCTGTAGGTTATGTTCGCTGTCGTTCACTCCACGCGGATAAGCATGATGCAGCCTCTCCAGGGCTTACGGCTGTATTAATCAATCTAATAACTGCGTCGCCATTACATCCATATATGTCATGACTGTCAATGTCCTATTTGGGTTAAATGGGAAATTGTTAGTTACAGAGATGTGATTTGTTCCATCTTAGAAATTATAATATCTGTACGGTCTTCTTCTCCGTAGGGCAGGGCGCATTCTATTTCTTCTTTAATATTGGGGCGTGCTAATATGGCAATAAATTCATCTATGTAATATTGTTTTAATTCGGGATTTACCATCTTCAATTGTTCAACAAAATCGGGGGTATAATTCATTATATAAATAATATCCTCGAAATCGTGTGAACTGCGCCAATCATTTCCACCGCGACCTTTTACAGCTTCGATTTTGGTGGCGATATAGTATGGGGCTGAAAAAACGAAAATTTCCTTGCCATTTGGGAGTGTTCGTTTTTCTTTGTAAGATAAAGCCGCATGATACCAACGGTTGGTGAAGCCAATAATATTTGAGTCGTCGGGCATAATATCGACTATTTTTCCGTTGTAAATCCAGCGGCACATCGGTGTATCTGGGCTTTGGTCGTTCTTGAACCCCTTTTCCCGCAAAGAATTTTCTAATTGGCTGAGCTTGCTGTAAGAAGCCAATTCAGTGACACAATCAATGTCCATTGTAGGACGAAAATCCGTGCTTGCAGGGTCGGTGACATATAGTTCTGCAACAGCTCCACCCACATAAACCATCTTCTCGTTCAATTCTTCCAAACCGTCGGCTACATCTTGCAGCCTTTTAATATTGGGACTTGGCATACTCAGTTAATATTTTTTTTAGTTCAGCAATGGCTATTTCTGTTTCTCGGCTTCTTCCGATGCGTAAAGTATCTACGATAACTAATAATTCATATAATTTGTCGTCTTTTAGGCACGCCTCTGGAATAGACTTGTAAAGAGGTTCTACAGTTAGTCCTTTTACAGTGCCGAACTTGTATGCCCATACATATACTTCACTTCCTTGATATATCTTGTCTTTAATAGGGCTGGCAGAAAATGCAGTAGGAACACCTCTTGCAATAGTGCCCAATTGTACAGGGAATACATATTTTATGCCATGGATTAAAAATTCTTCTAATGCCAGTACATTTATTCTCCGTTTGCTGCTGTCTATTAATTTTGCAATACGGCATCTTTCCAATGCTTCGGAAACTTCAGAAGCACTGATATTCAAGGTACGTGATATATGGATATTCAACCAGTTTGTTTCATGCAAGGATATTATCTTCAGTAATATGAAGATGTCCTGTGGGCGCATTCCATTATGTTTTTTCATACAAAATATTAAATATGCAATTCGCGAATTGCAAATTTATATAATAATTTAGTTATATACAAGTGTTTATAGTCTTTTTTGTTTTAAGACTAATAGCTTAAATTTGCAATTCGCGAATTGCAAACTCTTTTAATTGGCGGCAGTTTTGTTTCGTTGTTGCTGTTATTTTGTTGCAAAAATATATTTATGGGGTCGAAAATCTGCGAGATTCTTTGCGATGCGCCTTAATTTGACTACATTTGTATCACATATATGGATAGGAGTTTATATAAAAGGAAAAAATTTGTATGATTATGAAAAAAAATTTACTAGCATGCTGTCTGTTGATGGCATGTACTACTGTTTTTGCGCAGAACGATGAATTATCGACAGAAAATGCCGAGAACACGTTTTCCCAAAACATTTATATCACCGGTGGTCTTGGTAGCAATGTAGCTTGGACTAAAGGTGAAGGTGCTAATGGCTTTGCTGGGAAAATAGGTGTTGGTTCGTGGTTTAATGACAGGTCGGGCTTGCGTTTGGTCTTTGGAGTCGGAAAACGCGAATTTGACCAGGGCATTACAAGTGGGTTCTTTTCATTAGGTGCCGATTACACGTTGAGCCTGTTGGACTTGTTTGATGCTTACAACGACAACGACCGTTTTTCTTTCGATTTCAATGCAGGGCTTGCATACTACCGTTTGCGCAGCGGTGAGAACCGCGATCGGCCTGAAATCCATGCTGGGATAGGTGCTGGTTATAATTTCGCACCGCATTGGGGCATATTTGCCGAAGCCGCAGTTTCAGGAATGGAATTTCGTCGTGACGGCGATAAGCAAGTCGGTGTCAGTGCCGACTTGACGGTAGGCTTGCGTTATAGTTTCGGATGCCATAAGGAGGGTCGTGCCGAGGTTTTCGAGGCTATGTATGACGACGTGTGCGGGAAAGTGGATTTCCTCAATAGCGAAGTCGAGAGGCTTAATGAAGAGGTCAACAGATTGCGTCAAGAAGTTGACCAGAAGAATGAGGCAGTGCCCGATGGAAAGGTCATGATTGCTCCCGAACATGAAGAGGGTTCGATAGATATATTTTTTGAGCAATACAGTTCATTCCTTGGCGAGGAACAGCGTGCCAAAATCGAGGCGATAGGTACTTGGCTCAAAGAGAATGATTACAGTATAAAAATCGTGGCTTTCAGTGACAATCTGAATAACGCCGAGATTGACGGGAAGTTGCGCGAAGGGCGTATTCAAGCCATACGGTCGTTGCTTGAGTCAACATTTGGCGTTGACGCCAAGCGCATCACTGTGATCAATGCCGAAGAATTGGGCTATAAGAATGTAAGTGGCTGTAATGCGAAAATATTGTTTTCCCGCCATTAATCCATACAGGCTTCACACGATGTAATTATGCTACCCTTGGAGATGCCTTGTGGCAATTGTTTGCCATCGTCAAGGCATTTCCAAGGGTGCTGAATGACAAAACACTTCATTATACTATAGAAATAAATCATGGGAATTCAACGATTTTTATCAAGCCGGGCAGGCAAACGGTTCTATAATATTGCTTATTGCTGGGGTGCGTGTTTGGTGATCTTGGGCGCAGTGTTCAAGATTGCGCACATGCCATACGACAACCTGTTTCTGATGATAGGTTTGTTTACCGAGGTATTCATCTTTTTCATATCGGGTTTCGACGTGCCGGCTACCGATTACAAGTGGGACAAGGTGTTCCCGCAATTGAAAGAAAATGGCAAGTCACAGGCCGAAGAGGTGTCGCTGCCCGATCCGACTGGAGAAATGGCTGCTCGTTATGCCGAGCAAATGAAGCGGCTTGACGACAACCTGACGCGCCTGAACGAAGCTTATGAGGAGCAAATCAAGAAGGTTTCGGCTGGTTCGGCGGCAGTAAATCCCGATACTTTTGTGTCGATAGAAGTAGAAACTTCACGCCTTGTGAACCAGGTGCAATTGTTAAATAACCAGTATGCTCGAATGCTTGAGGCTCTCAATGTGCCTGAAGTGAAAGGTGGCAAGAAGAAATAAGTGCGTGTTGTGATATGTCGAAATATGTAATGCCACCACGGCAGAAAATGATAAATCTGCTGTATGTGATACTTATTGCCATGCTTGCCATCAATATTTCATCGGATGTGCTTCAGGGATACGACTTGGTGGATAAGAAATTGATGGAGCGGATTGCCGCTACCGAGGAGTATATCGACACGATGCGTGTACAGGTGGCGATGCGGCACGACGAGCAATTGATTGCAGTTTCGGAACAGGCTTATGCTCGCACGCAATCAATGCGGCTGATGCTCGACAGCCTGCGTGAAGCGATAGCGCAATATGCCGACAAGGATGATTATTGCCGAGGCAAGTTGCATGCACGCGACGACCTGAACGCGACGCCTGGCGTGATGTTGTCGGCAACCAATGGTAAAGGCAAGGCGTTGCGCCTTGCATTGGATGCTTACCGTGAAAGCATGTTGCAGTTGATAGCCGATAGCACGAAGCGTGTTTATGTGTCTTCGTTCCTGAACTTGCAAAGCAGTGTCAGGGGAATGTCGTGGGAACGTGAAACATTCTCTTATCTGCCAGCTATAGGCGGGGTTATGATGCTTAATTGCATCGAAGAAGAGGTCGTGCAAATGTTGGCCGAGGTGCATCACTCGTTGTTGGAAGATGGCTTGGCTGGTGTGAGAAGTGGCGTGGGGAGCTACGTGCTTATCAATGAAGGTCAGCGCATCGTTGACGACAATGGCATGTTTGACGTGCCGGTAGTGCTCGTGTCGCCATCTGTGATTAATACGTTGTATGCAGGGTATGGCAATGTCTTGAATATTTTTTGTGCCGGTGTGCCATTTGACCAACTTGATTTTTCAGCTTCGGGCGGAACTGTCGTGCGGCGTGGTGGAACTTGCATAATTACGCCTCAGGGGAATGTCCGTGCATTGTCGTTGAGGATATATTGCGTGCGCGATGGGAAGCGCACCCACCTGTGCGATTATGACTACAAGGTGCAGCCGTTGCCCGACCCTGTGGCATTCTTGACATACCGCGGAAGTGACAATGCCGTGCGCAATTACTACGGTGGTGTGCCTATTCGCCGTGAAGACCTTAGTAACGCCGTCGGCGTGGAAGCACGTGTCAACGAAGGGCCTTCGGTGAAATTCATTGTCAAAAGTTTTGAAACAATGATGATAAAGAACGGTAGTGGAGAGATTAGTTCGGCGCGGTCGCAAGGCAATAAGTTGTCGGCTGCCCAGCATGAGCAAATATTGAAGTTGTCGCCAGGCGACAAGTTTTATGTTACCTCAATAGTGGTAGCATCGCCCGATGGCACGACCAAGCAGATTTCTCCAATAAACATGATAATTATATGATTGCATGTTAGTGTATTTTAGAATGTTATAAATTTAAAAAATTTAGCATCAGGTTGGTACTTTTGCGCAGAAAGTTGTAATTTTAGCCATTCATTATTAACATTTATACTATGAGAAAAATCACATTATTAGTCGCCTTGTTGGCTTTCATGTCGTTAGGCATGGTAGCGCAAGAGGTGAGGACTGAACAAACTTTCGAGAAAGGTTGGAAGTTTACCCGTGAAGATCAGTCAAGCTTTAGCAATGTTGAGTTTGACGATACCGAGTGGCAGTCGGTGGTTGTTCCACACGACTGGGCTATTTACGGCCCATTTGATATCAACAATGACCGCCAGAACATGGCTATCGCACAAGATGGCCAGACCGAAGAGATGGAACACGCCGGGCGCACTGGCGGGCTTCCGTTTATCGGGGTGGGGTGGTACAGGCTGGAATTTGACGCTCCTGCTTTTGCTGCCGGCAAGACTGCCACATTGATTTTCGATGGAGCCATGAGCCATGCACGTGTGTGGTTGAACGGCAAAGAAGTGGGTTATTGGCCATACGGCTATAACTCGTTTTATATCGACGTAACGCCTTATTTGAAGGCCGAAGGCAACACGCTTGCCGTGCGCCTTGAGAATGAAACTGAGTCGTCGCGTTGGTATCCTGGTGCTGGCCTTTACCGCAACGTACATCTCATTGTCAACGAAGATGCCCATGTGCCAGTGTGGGGTACGTATCTTACAACTCCCGTTGTTGACAAGGAATATGCCAAGGTGCATCTTGTCACAAACCTTGACATGCCTGAAAGCAAGAAAATTTCGGACTACCGCATCGTGACTGAATTGCGCGACGCTGCCGGCAATGTAGTTGCAACAGCCGAGAAGCAAGGGTCGCCTTACGATGGAGGCAAGGCATTCGAGCAGGATTTCGTCATCGACAATCCGTCGCTGTGGTCGCCAAGCAGCCCGACACTTTATTCGGCAGTGTCGAAAATATATGAAGGCAATGTGTTGAAAGACGAATACACCACTCCGTTTGGTGTGCGCTCAATAGAGATTATTCCAGGCAAGGGCTTCTTCTTGAATGGCGAGCATACCTACTTCCGTGGCGTGTGCAACCACCACGACCTTGGCCCGCTTGGAGGTATTGCCAACGAGGCTGGCATACGTCGCCAAATACGTTTGTTGAAAGATATGGGTTGCAACGCCATACGTACATCTCACAACATGCCAGCTCCCGAGCTTATCCGCGCTTGTGACGAAATGGGTATGATGGTCATGGTGGAATCGTTCGACGAATGGAAAGCCCCCAAAATGGATAACGGTTACCACAAATTCTTTGACGAATGGGCCGAAAAAGACTTGGTCAACTTGTTGCACCAGTTCCGTAGCAATCCGAGTGTGGTGATGTGGTGCGTGGGCAATGAAGTGCCCGACCAGTGGCCAGGTAATCCAGGTGTGAAGTTGGCTCGCTTCTTGCAAGACATTTGCCACCGTGAAGATCCTACCCGTCCTGTAACACAAGGTATGGACAATCCTGATGCCGTAGTCAACAATAACATTGCTGCAACAATGGATGTGGCTGGATTTAACTACCGCCCGCACAAGTATCAGGAGAATTACGAGAAATTGCCGCAGGAGATAATCCTTGGCAGTGAAACTGCTTCGACTGTCAGCTCGCGTGGCGTTTACAAGTTCCCTGTAGTGCGCCGTTCGATGCAGAAGTATGACGACCACCAGGCTTCGTCTTACGACGTTGAGCATTGCGGATGGTCAAACTTGCCTGAAGACGATTTCATACAGCACGACGATCTGCCATATTGCATAGGTGAATTTGTATGGACAGGCTTTGACTACCTCGGTGAACCTACTCCTTATTATAGTGATTGGCCAAGCCACTCGTCACTTTTCGGTATTCTTGACCTTGCTGGTCTGCCCAAGGATCGTTACTACCTCTATCGTAGCCATTGGAACAAAGAAGCTGAAACATTGCACGTGCTGCCTCACTGGAACTGGGAAGGTCGTGAAGGAGAGGTTACGCCGATATTTGTTTACACCAATTATCCTACTGCCGAAGTGTTTATCAATGGCAAGAGCCAGGGCAAACGTACCAAGGATACTTCGATAAAGGTTTATAATACCGAGGATACTGTAGGTTCGACACGCTTCCTGCGCCAGCAGCGTTACCGCTTGATGTGGATGGATACCAAGTATGAACCGGGAACGGTGAAGGTGGTGGCATACGACGAAAAAGGCAACGCAGTGGCCGAAACCGAGATGCACACGGCTGGGAAACCTCACCACATAGAGCTTGTTGCCGACCGTTCGCAAATCAAGGCCGATGGCAAGGATCTTTCGTTCATCACTGTGAAGGTGGTTGACAAGGATGGTAACTTGTGTCCTACTGCCGATAACGAGATTTCGTTCAAGGTGAAAGGCAAGGGCTATTATCGTGCCGGAGCTAATGGCGACCCGACATCGCTTGAGTCGTTCCAGGAACCACACATGCACGTTTTCAGCGGTATGATGACTGCAATTGTTTCTTCGACCGAAGAGCCGGGCAAGATTACACTCGAAGCCACAGGCAAAGGCTTGAAGAAAGGCAAGATAGAAATAATCAGCGAATAAAACATCGCCATTATTTATAAAAATAGGCTGTCCACGGACAGCCTATTTTTATTTTGGGTATATACGAGCTTGTTATTTTCGAGTAGCGTAATCGATAGCGGCAACTGAATGCAGCTCGGTAGTGTCGAATATGGGAATGTCCACATCGCCTTGCCTGATGAGCAATGGAATTTCGGTGCAACCGAGTATCACGCCTTCGCCGCCTTCTTTTTCCAAACGGTTGATAATGTCGATGTAGCCTTTGCGTGATTCGGCTTTTACAATGTCGTTGCACAACTCATCGAAAATCACGTCGTTGATGTAGTTGCGTTCTTCGAGGTTTGGCACAAGAACTTCCAGCCCGAATTTCTTTTCGAGTGTGGGCTTGTAGAATGTGTTTTCCATTGTGTGCTTTGTCCCGAGCAGTATTACTTTTTTCAATCCCGAAGCTATTATTTTCTCACCCACGATGTCGATGATGTTAAGTACCTTCACGCCAACTTTTTCTTCGATGACCGAAGCCAGCGAGTTGAGCGTGTTGGAAGCAATCACGATTACTTCGGCACCGCCGGCTTTGAGCCTCATGGCGGCATCGACCATTGTTGCTGTCATCATAGTCCAGTCGCCCTCGGCTGCAAGGCGTTCTTGAGCGGCGAAGCTGTGGAACGGGATGGAATACAGCAGCAAGTTGGCCGAGTAGAGCGAGCCGTATCGGTCGCGCATCACTTCGTTCATGCGGCGGTAATATGTGTCGGACGAGGCCCAGCTAACGCCCCCAATCACTCCGATTACTTTGCAAACACTGTCTTCCAAATATTTGTATTGTCCTTCCATAAGTTGTCGGTAAAAAATTTATGCAAAGTTAGCAAAAATAACAAGAGCCGACAGGATTGCGCCCCGCAAATTTTTTGAGGCCAGTTGATAATAGTGTAAAACCATCGGAAATAATTAATGGTGGTGTGGGGCGGTGTTTCGGCAAAATTGGGTAAATTTGTGGGTTGATTGAATTTTTTGATTAAAACATATAGAAATGAGCAAAGAAACTCTGAAAAACCTTGAAGCGGTTCGCAGCGAGATGCGCCGCTTGGGTGTTGATGCGGTGATTATACCGGGTACCGACCCCCACCAGAGCGAGTATATAAGCGGACACTGGAAGTTACGTGACTGGGTGAGTGGTTTCACAGGCAGCAACGGCACGGCTGTGGTGACACTTGACCAAGCTGGGTTGTGGACCGACTCGCGATATTTCCTGCAAGCTGCCGCACAGCTCGAAGACTCGGGATTTGACATGCACAAGGAAGATGTGCCGGGCGAGGCAACGGTGAATGAATGGATTGCCGCGAACCTGCATGATGGTGCAGTGCTTGCTGTCGATGGTTACTTGTTCTCGATAGCGCAAGCTGCCCAGCTCGAAGAGATGTGTGGTCGTAATGGGTTGCGGTTTGCGTCGGACTTCAACATCGCCGACCGTGTGTGGACCGAAGGGCGTCCGTCACGCCCCGAGGGCAAAATATTCATCCACGACGAGAAATATGCCGGTGAAAGTGCTTCGGACAAGATGGCGAGGGTGCTTGCCGAAGTTGAAAAGGCTGGTGCCGATTCAATCTTCATACCGTCGCTCGACGAAATAGCATGGACGCTCAACTTGCGGGGAAGCGATGTGGAGTTTACGCCGGTATTTATTTCTTACCTGTATCTGTCGGACGATGCCAAGGTGCTGTTTATCGACGATGTGAAACTCGACCGAGAAGTTAAGGATTATCTGAAGTCGATAGGTGTGGCAGTCAAGCCATACGACGAGGTGCGCAATTACCTTGGTCGCGTAAGCACAGGCACGACTGTCATGCTCGACCCTGCCAAGGTGAGCGACACACTGGCACGTGCGCTCGATTGCATCAAGGTGTATTCGACTTCGCCCATAGCAATGCTCAAGGCGGTTAAGAACGATGTGCAACTTGCTGGCACTCGCCGTGCCATGGAGCGTGACGGTGCAGCATTGGTGCGCCTGTGGATGTGGCTCGAAGCGAATGCCGAAACAGGAAAATACAATGAAATAGATGTGTGGAAAAAAGGTATCGAGTATCGTAGCCAAAGTGACTTGTACCGTGGCGACAGTTTCGCCATGATAGCCGGTTACAAGGAGCATGGGGCAATAGTACACTATTCGGCCGACGAGGAGAGTGCATCGACAATCCATGCCGATGGGTTGCTGCTCATCGACAGTGGTGCTCAATATCTTGACGGAACCACCGACATTACGCGTACCATCTCGCTCGGTAATCCGACACCTGATGAGATTCATGACTACACACTCGTACTTAAAGGACACCTTGCCATAGCTCGTGCGCAATATCCTGCAGGCACACGCGGAGCGCAACTCGATGCACTTGCCCGCATATACCTTTGGAATGAAGGAATGAGCTACTTGCATGGAACGGGGCATGGCGTTGGCCATTTCTTAGGAGTACATGAAGGCCCACAAAACATTCGCTTGAACGAGAATAACACTCCATTGTTGCCGGGAATGATTACGAGTGACGAACCTGGAGTTTACAAGGCTGGGCGTTATGGAATACGCATTGAAAACCTTGTGCTTACAGTCGAAGGTGACCATTCCGACGAGTTTGGCGACTTTTACCGTTTTGAAGTGTTGACGTTGTTCCCTTATGACAGGTCACTTATCGATACGTCTATTTTGTCGGCACAAGAGATAGAACAAGTTAATAATTACCATAAGCAGGTTTACGACCGCCTTTCACCTTATCTCAACGACAGTGAAAAGCAGTGGCTTGCTGCCAAAACCAAAGAGTTGTAATTAGTTATGGCACTGATTAAGAGTGTAAGGGGGTTCACCCCAAAAATTGGCAAGGATTGTTACCTTGCCGACAATGCCACAGTGGTGGGAGATGTGACCATGGGCGATGAATGCAGTGTGTGGTTCAATGCTGTATTGCGTGGCGATGTGAACACTATCACCATAGGTGACCGTGTAAATATCCAGGACGGCAGTGTGCTTCACACATTGTATGAAAAATCAACCATTGAAATCGGCAACGACGTGTCGATAGGTCATAATGTGACTATACATGGTGCAAAGGTGCACGATTTTGCGTTGATTGGCATGGGTAGCATTTTGCTTGACCATGCCGAGGTTGGCGAGGGTGCAATAGTGGCAGCCGGCAGCGTAGTTACTGGCAAGACCAAGATTGGCCCGAATGAATTGTGGGGTGGCGTACCCGCCAAATTTATCAAGATGGTTGACCCCGCGCAAAGCCGTGAAATAAATGTGAAAATAGCACGTAATTACTTGATGTATAGCAAGTGGTATGATGAAAACGAGAATGCGGCAGAGTGATTTTCTGGCGTAGCGATAAAATGTACAGCGGGCGATGTGAAGTGTATTTCTCGTCGCCCGCTGTTTTTTTGCTATTGTATCGATTGCAATAGGAATTGTTTGAAAGAGTGGAAACCTGAGTTGATTTTTACTGTTTCTTTAGTCCCTTGCATGAACTTTTGCAACCGTTCGGGAATTTCCACTTCTTTGTTGATAATTTTCTCGACTGTTCCCTTGAATTTTGCTGGGTGTGCCGTTTCGAGTGCCACGCCTATTTCGCCAGGTTGCAGCATCTCGGTTAGCGCGCGGTAGGCTACAGCTCCATGAGGGTCGAGCAGGTAGTCGTCGGCCGTGAACACGTTGTTAATGGTTTCGCCTATTTGCTCATCGCTATAGGTGCAGCCGCCGATTTCGTTGCATATAGCCTGGTGTGAGTTGCCATAGAGGTTGATGATGCGGGCAAAGTTGCTCGGGTTGCCCACATCCATGGCGTTGGCTATGGTCGCAATCGATGGGCGTGGCTCGTAATTTCCGGTGCGCAGGTAGTCGAAGAATACGCAGTTTCTGTTGTTGGCGGCAATGAACCGCTTGATGGGCAATCCCATGCGCTTTGCAATCAACCCTGCTGCGAGGTTGCCGAAATTGCCGCTTGGTACAGCCACTACTATATTGTTTGTGTCCTGCTCTCGTTGGGCCAATTGTGCATAGGCATAGAAATAATAGAACGATTGCGGCAAGAAGCGGGCCACATTTATGGAGTTGGCACTGGTGAGCATCATTGCCTCGTTCAGTTCGTTGTCGATAAATGCGTTTTTCACCAATGCCTGGCAGTCGTCGAATGTGCCATTGACTTCAAGTGCGGTAATATTTTGCCCCAGTGTGGTGAATTGAGCCTCTTGTATCTTGCTCACTTTCCCTTGAGGGTAAAGGACATAGACATGGATGCCTGGAACGCCGAGGAAACCGTTGGCTACAGCGCTGCCTGTGTCGCCCGAGGTGGCAACAAGCACGTTCACCTGTCGATTGCCTCCGTTTTCAATTTTATTGAAATAACTGAGTAATCGTGCCATGAACCTGGCTCCAACGTCTTTGAACGCCAATGTCGGGCCATGGAATAGTTCGAGGCAATAACGGTCGCCTGAAATGTGCCTTAAAGGAATGTCGAAGTTGAGTGTGTCGTAAACAATCTCTTTAAGCACGTCGCTTTCGATATCCTCGCCAAATAGCGTGCTTGCTACGGCATAGGAGATTTCTTGCAGCGACATTTGTGCAATATTGTTGAAGAATGCCTTTGGCAACGTGCCGATGTGTTGCGGCATATACAAGCCTTTGTCGGGGGCGAGGCCTCGAAGCACGGCTTCTTGCAGCGACACAGGTTGTGATTGCTTGTTGGTGCTATAGTATTCCATAATGGTTAAAGGGGTTAATCGTTAAACAGTGCTTTCATGAACTCGTCGCGCGACAATGTTCCATACATTCCGTATTGTGCTACTTCCTCGTCGAATCGTGGCACACGGTCGGGACGTTCGCCCGGGCGGAATATGGCAAACGGGACTGCTGCCGGCGAATGTGTGCGCAGTCGGCATGGTGTGGGATGGTCGGGTAGCAGGGCTATTGTCACCGGTTCTTCCATCTTGAGCGTGGCATCGATTATAGGCTGGCATATACGGTGGTCGAGATATTCGATTGTCTTGACTTTCAGCTCAAAGTCACCTTCGTGACCAGCTTCGTCGCTTGCTTCCACGTGCAGGAATACAAAGTCGTAATCGCCACGTAGTGCGTCGATTGCAGCTTGGGCTTTCCCTTCATAATTGGTGTTGAACAGGCCTGTTGCTCCCTCCACTTTTATAGGTTCAAGTCCGGCATATACGCCTATGCCCCGTATCAAATCGACAGCCGATATGACAGCCCCGCGCTTGATGCCATACTTCTGTTGCAGCGTTTCCATGGCGGGGCGGTAGCCTGGCGACCAAGGCCAAATGCTGTTGGCCGGGTCTTTGCCTTGCTCGATGCGCCGCAAGTTTACAGGGTGCTCGGCAAGCAACTCTTGCGACTGCAATATCAGGTCGTTGATAAGCTGGGCTGTGGCTGTGGCTTCGGGTGCTGTGGCACGCACCATCACGCTTCGGAACGGAGTGCCTGGCACGTCGTGTGGCGGAGTGCAGTGCAGCATTTTGTTGCCGCCCTTGATTTTGAGCAAGTGGCGGTATGATACTCCCGGGTAGAAGCGAGTGGTGTCGCTGCCCAGTTTCTCGTTGAGGTATTTGATGAGTTCGTGTGCTTCGGCATCGGATATGTGTCCTGCCGAGTGATTTTTGATTATCCCGTCGGGAGTGATGCAGATGAGGTTGCACCGCATGGCCATTTCACCATCTTCGATGGGAATGCCCATGCTTGCGGCTTCGAGTGAGCCACGTCCTTCAAACACCTTGTGCAGGTCATATCCAAGTAGCGACAAGTGGGCCACTTCGCTTCCTGGTTCATAGCCAGGCGGCACGGTGTAGAGTTGCCCGGTGCGTCCTGCGCCGGCTATCCAGTCCATGGCAGGAGTGTCGGCAGCCTGCAATGGAGTGCGGTCGCCGAGAGCAGGTATGGGCTCATCGGCCATTCCGTCGCCAAGTATGATGATTCGTTTCATATATTTACGTGGTTATCTGATATTTGCAATGCTAATGATATCGGCAAATACACCGGCAGCCGTCACTTCGGCACCTGCGCCATATCCCTTGATTACCATAGGGTATTCTTTGTAGCGTTCGGTGGTAATTAGAATGACGTTGTTGCTCCCTTCGAGTGAATAGAACGGATGCCCTTCGCCCACTTCCTGCACACCTGTTGAAACATTGCCATTGTCGAGCTTTGCGACGAATCGAATGTGCATGTGGTTGTGTTCGGCTTGCAAGCGCATTTGTTCAAATGTGGCATCATAGCTCTTTACATTGTCGATAAACTGTTCGGCATTGCCTTCAAAGCATTCTTTGGGTATGAAGTCGTTGATTTGCACGTCGCTCTGTTCTATTTCATAGCCAGCTTCCCTTGCCAGGATAACGATTTTGCGTATCACGTCTTGCCCGCTCATGTCGATTCGAGGGTCGGGTTCGCTGTAGCCGGCTTCTTTGGCCATTTCTATGGCACGGCTGAGAGGAATCTCTTTGCTGACGGTATTGAACACATAGTTCAACGTTCCCGACAATACAGCCTCGATGCGCAGTATTTTGTCGCCCGAGTTTATAAGATTGTTGATAGTGCCGATTATGGGCAGCCCAGCTCCGACGTTGGTTTCAAAAAGGAACTTTACGTCGCGTTTGGCGGCTATGTGCTTCAAGTCGCTGTAGTTGGCGTATGCCGACGATGCTGCGATTTTGTTGGCTGCCACCACGTTCACATTATGGTTCAGCAACCGTTTGTATTGGTCGGCAATTTCTTTGCTTGCGGTGCAGTCCACGAATACCGAGTTGAAAATATTCATTTTTATCACTTCGTCGGCAATTCGTTCGGGAGTTGCATCAATTTCGGCGTTTTGCAACACTTCGTTGATATTGTCGGTGTCGAAGCCGCGGCGCGAGAAGGCGCATTTGCGTGAATTTGCGATACCCACCACACGAAGTTCGAGAGCTTTGTCATTAATCAGGTTTGCTCGTTGTTTGCTGATTTGCTGCAACAGGTTTCGACCAACATTACCGACCCCCGTCACAAACAAGTTCAGGACTTGTGTGTCTGACAAGAAAAAACTGTCGTGGATTACGTTCAGGGCTTTTCGCAAGCTGTCGAGCTTGATTACAAATGAGATGTTGGTCTCAGATGCTCCCTGTGCGCAAGCAATCACGTTTATACCATTGCGTCCGAGCGTGTTGAACAGCTTTCCTGCTATGCCTGGGGTGTGTTTCATGTTCTCGCCCACGATTGCCACGGTGGCAAGGTCGTGTTCGGGAGTGATGTCGCTTATTTCCCCGGTGGTAAGCTCGGCGGCAAATTCTTCTTTCAATACTGCGACGGCCGTGTCGGCATCACTGTTGCGAACAGCAAATGATGTGTTGTGTTCCGACGAGGCTTGCGATACGAGGAACACGCTCACCCCGTTGCGTGCCAGTGCATTGAATATGCGTGAGTTGACACCTATTACTCCCACCATGCCAAAGCCAGTGAGTGTTACAAGGCATGTGTCGTTGATCGACGATATGCCCTTTATGGCTTTTGACTCGTTGGCAGGGATATGTTCGGTGATGAGCGTCCCTGGTGCTGTGGGGTTGAAAGTGTTTTTTATTAATATAGGTATATTGTTGTGATATACGGGATATATGGTAGGAGGATAGACCACTTTCGCCCCGAAGTTGCACAACTCCATAGCCTCGATATAGGTGAGGTGGTTGATGACGTAGGCCGATGAAATTACCCTTGGGTCGGCAGTCATGAAGCCATCGACATCAGTCCATATTTCCAACTGTCGGGCGTTGAGTGCGGCGGCTATGATGGCGGCAGTGTAGTCGCTGCCACCGCGTCCCAGGTTGGTTATGTCGCCGCTTTCGCGGTCGGTTGCGATGAAGCCCGGCACAACAGCCACTTGCGATGTGAAGTTTTCGAAAGTCTGCTTGATGAGCGTTTCGGTGAGCTTCAAGTCGGCGATATGCTTGTTGAATTGTGTTTCGGTTTTGATAAAATTGCGGGCGTCATAGTGCCGTGCGTGGTCGATGACGCGGCTGATGATTACCGACGAAAGGCGTTCGCCGTAGCTCACAATGATGTCGAGTGTGCGAGTCGATAGGTCTTTGATCAACGCCACGCCACGGTATATGTTGCCAAGTTCTTCGAGCAGCGGGGCTGTGATAGAAAGCACATCGAGTTTGCGGTATTCAGGCACTATGCCATCGATTACCTTGTTGTGGCGTTCCACGATAGCTGCATAGTTTTGCAGGTATGCCACGTCGCCTTTGGCAGCTTGCTTGGCGGTGTTGATTAGTTGGTCGGTGATGCCGCCAAGTGCCGACACCACTACGATAACCTGTTCGTCGCAACCCTCCACGATCGATTTCACGTTGCGCAGGCTTTCGACAGTTCCTACCGATGTGCCGCCGAATTTCAATACTTTCATTTTGTCAAATAATAGAAAATATGAATAAAATATTAGAGCCTGTTTAAATTTTTCTCTCAAAGCTTGTGTCGGATTTCCTTCTCGAAAATAATTCTCAAAGTATCCTTGAGCAAGATTTAAACAGCCTTCGTACTTTGTCATTGCATAAATATGCACATCATGACTTTCAATTTTCAAAGATAATATTTTTTCCCTATCAAAAGTGTAATAAATTCCTTATAATTTACAAATTTTGGTGGTGAATAGTTCGGAAATGATAAATCTTTGGTCTATCTTTGTTGTAACAAGTGGTTTTTATGGACGATTTAATTGGCGATATATTCAGTGTGAAACGTCACCAGCCCGACCCTGTGGCTGGTAGCTTGCTGGTGGCCGCGCCGGTTCTTGGCGATAGCTGTTTCTCACATGCACTGGTGTGCGTTATCGAGCATTCGGCCGATGTGGGCACTATGGGACTTGTGACCAATAAGGAGTCGGGATATATGCTTGATGAGCTTGTCAGGGATATTGATACGTTTTGTGATATTCCCGTTTTTATCGGTGGCCCGGTGCATAACGACCAGCTATACTATTTGCACACGTTGGGTGGGGCAATCCCCGGTTCGTTGGAGATAGCCGATGGCCTATATATTGGTGGTGATTTCGAGGCTGTCAAGTCGTATGTGGCTGGTGGTTGCCAAGTGGAAGGGCGTATGCGCTTCTTTGTGGGGTATAGCGGGTGGACAAGCGGGCAGTTGCGGCAAGAACTTGACAATCACGACTGGGTAGTGTCAAAGATGCTTGAACCTGGCGATGTGATTGTGGACAAGGGCGAAAGTGCATGGCGCGCACAAGTTTCGCTGCTCGGTGAGAACTATCGTATGTGGCTCAATTGCCCTGGAGATGTGAGTTTTAATTAGACGCGTGCACAACGGTTATTCGGTTGCGGCGTAGATGTGTGCGTTGCCGCTGCGTAGCCAGTGGGGCAGGGTGCCGCAATGGTTGTAGCCGGCTTTGACGAGCATTGCCTGGCTGGCGGCATTGTCGGCAGCGGCGATTGCAATGAGTTGTTTCATGCCGATGCATTGCCGGGCATAGAATGTGGCTATTTGCAAGGCTTGCACTCCGTAGCCCTTGCCGCGGTGGGCGGTAGAGATGTACACTCCGATGGTGGCGTGCATGTTGGCTGGGTCGAAGTCATAGATGTCGATAGTGCCAATTGCTTTCCCGTCGGCTTTCTGGCATACAATGAAGCGAATGCTGCCGTGGGCGTATATGTTGCCGTCGTAGTCGTTGGCGTAGTTCCACAGCTGCTGCCGGCTATATGGGGCATGGGTGTTGGCTGTTGCCCATTGCGAGGTGTCGTTTTCCCAGCGGTATAGTGTGTCCACGTCGCTCAGTTCCACGGCTCGCAACAGTAGCGTGTCGTTTTGCAAAAATTCAGTCGGCATATATTTTTTAACTATTTCAATTTTTCTGAGTGGCATTCGCTGTGCGGCGTATTGGGCTTATTTGGCGGTGTAATAGTGTTTTGCCTCCGATTTTGCCCTCTGAGAATGCCGTATTTGCGCCATGCCTTTCCATCGGTACGGTATTTCTACTTCTCGGCGGGTTGTGTTTTGGCGATGTTGCCGCTGTTTTCTTCGGCAATTTTTCCCAAGGTTTGCCACAGCTTGTCGTCGGGCAACGGGGCTGTGATGTCGATATGCCGTTTCGACACCGGGTGGTCAAACTCGATGCGCCGTGCCAGCAGGCTGATGCTTCCGTCGGGGTTGCTGCGTTCTGCACCATATTTCAGGTCGCCTTTCACTGGGCAGCCTATTGCCGACAGTTGCACCCTTATTTGGTGCTTGCGTCCGGTGAGCAGGTTTATCTCAAGCAGGTTGTAACGTTCGCCGTGGGCTATGACGCGGTATTTCAGCACCGCCTTCACTGCGCCCTCTTTTGGCGTGGTCGAGGCATACGACTTGTTGATGCGTTCGCGGGTGGTGATATAATGTGTTAGTGTCCCTTCCTGCTCGGGCGGCATGTTCTTGGTTATTGCCCAATATGTCTTTTTGACACCCCCGTCGCGGAATAGCTGGTTCATTCGGGCAAGCCCTTTTCCAGTCTTGGCAAATACCACCAATCCCCCCACTGGGCGGTCGAGGCGGTGGATTACGCCACAAAACACATTCCCAGGCTTGGCATATTTCTCTTTTAGCCAGTCTTTTAGCATTTCGCTTAATGGGCGGTCGCCAGTCTTGTCGCCCTGCACGATTTCACCCGGGGACTTGTTTACCACTATTATATGGTTGTCTTCGTAAACTACTTCCATTTGTTACACCTTATATTATATAGGTGCAAACATACGCAAAAACGGTTGAAAAACAAAATGTGCCGTGCATGCTGTGGCTCACGTTGCATTTGTCAAAAAATCGTAGATGCAGTTAAAGATTAATGTTTTTAACTGTTTTGTGTTAATTTTACTTGTTATACTGCTGTTATATCTTTGTGTTTTCACATTTTCGCGTAGGCTTGCGGGGTGCTATATACCCCCATTCGGTGCTATAACTGTCAATTTGCTACATTTTTTGCAATTATCGTTGCAAATTTTTTTGCCATAATCGGGGGTCGGGCAAATTTTTTATAAAAAACTTGGTTTTTATCAAAAAAATGTGTTTACTTTGCAGCGTTGTTTGAAACGAAAAGACGGCTTTTTTCTTGCCACAATGGCAAAAAGGACGGTTTTCATCGCAAATTATTAGCAATCTGTCTATACGATGTGCGCTGTTTCTGCTTCACGGCGGGACGGCAAACGTTTTACAGGCAAGATTGTTTGAGGTATAAAAAACTCTGTATTATCAGCAGTTACCGACTAATTAGAAATATAATTTTTTTTATTTTAAAGTACTTATGTGTCTTAAAAAGTTAGTTTTCTTATTTGCTATGGTACTGGTATCGTTGGCGGCGAAGAGCCAGGTGACGGTATCGGGTACTGTTATTCAAGGGGACGACGGACAGCCTGCTATCGGTGCAACGGTTTCCGTGGAGGGAACTTCGACCGCAACGGCTACTGACCTCGATGGTAAGTTCACCATCAAGGCTCCGTCGGAAAATTCCACAATTATTATTAACTACATCGGCTACAATAGCGAATCGATCAAGGCATCGGAGCGCAATGTGAAGATTACACTTGAAGTGTCGTCGCAAACGCTTGATGAGGTGGTGGTTACTGGTATGTCCACCATGGATAAACGCTTGTTTACTGGTGCCACTACGAAGCTCGGCGGTGAAGAAACAAAGCTCGACGGTGTGGCCGACATCAGCCGTGCCCTCGAAGGTAAGGCTGCCGGCGTATCGGTGCAGAACGTTTCAGGTACTTTCGGTACTGCCCCGAAAATTCGCGTGCGTGGTGCAACTTCGATTTACGGCAACTCTACGCCGCTGTGGGTGGTTGACGGTGTGATACTTGAAGATGCGGTCAACATTTCGGCCGACGAACTCTCTTCGGGTGACGCTGTTACGCTTATCTCTTCGGCTATTGCAGGTCTTAACGCCGACGACATCGAGAGCTTCCAAATTCTCAAGGACGGTTCGGCTACTTCTATATATGGTGCGAAGGCTATGGCTGGTGTGATCGTTGTGACCACAAAGCAAGGCCGCGCTGGTACAACTTCTATCAACTACACGGGTGAGTTCACTTACCGCCTGAAACCCAGCTACAACGACTACAACATCATGAACTCGCAAGAGCAGATGGGTGTGTATCGCGAGATGGAAGCCAAGGGCTGGCTCGATTTTGCAACGCTGGCTTCGTCGTCAAGCTCGGGTGTTTATGGACAGATGTATCACCTGATTGACCAATATGAGAATGGCGAATTTGGCTTGCCAAATACTCAAGCTGCCAAGAATGCTTACTTGCGTACCGCAGAGTTCCGCAATACCGACTGGTTTGACTTGCTGTTTAACAGCAACATCGTCCAAAACCACGCTGTCAGCATTTCGGGTGGTACCGACAAGGGTAACTTCTATACTTCGTTCTCGTTCATGAACGACCCGGGGTGGAACCTTTCGAGCGACGTGCAACGTTACACGTTCAACGCCAACGCCACTTACAACCTGTCGAACACTGTGAAAGTGAAGTTCTTGACTTCAGACTCTTACCGTTCGCAGACTGCTCCCGGTACGTTGAGCCAAGAAACCGACATCGTGAATGGTTCGGTTAACCGTAGCTTCGACATCAACCCGTTCAGCTATGCCATGAACGTGTCGCGTGCCCTTGACCCGACGGCTACTTCAACCCGTAACTATGCCGACTTCAACATTTTCCATGAATTGGAGAACAACTATATTGACTTGTCGATTGTCGATGTGAAGTTCCAAGGCGAGCTCGACTGGAAGCCCATCACTGGCTTGAATTTCCACTTGCTGGGTGCTTACCGCTTCCAACAGGCCGAGCAGAACCACTACATCATGGACGACTCGAACCAAGCCAACGCTTACCGTGCAGGTATCGACCCCGAGGACGCTACAATCCGCGACTCCAACCCGTATCTGTATGTTGACCCGGACGACGAAACTTCGTTGCCGCAAACGGTGCTGCCAAAGGGCGGTATGTGGTTCCACACACTCAACAGCTTGTCGCAATACAACTTGCGTGCAACTGGCCAATATCAAAAGACATTTGACAACACGCATATAACCAACTTCTTCGGCGGTGTCGAAATCAGCTCGGTTACGCGTCACGAAGAATATTTGCAAGCATGGGGCGTGGTTTATGAAAATGGCCGTTTGCCATATATCGACCCGAACTTGTTCAAGCAGATGAACGAGGAGAATGGCGAATACTACCACGACACTTACACATACGACCGCGACGCTGCATTCTTTGCCAACGTAGCTTATTCTTATCAAGGCAAGTACACGTTGAACGGAACTGCACGTTACGAGGGTTCAAACCGCCTTGGCCGTACACGCCAAGCACGTTGGTTGCCTACGTGGAACATCTCGGGCGCATGGGATATGACGAACGAGTCTTGGTTTGCCAACCCGGTATTGAGCCACGCTACGCTCAAGGCTTCATACTCGTTGACTGCCGATGCTGGTCCTATTGACTATGCAAGCGCATCACCTATATTTATTGCAGCGCGCCCGTGGCGTCCGTTGTCAAACGCCCAAGAAATGGGTATCGACTTAGACGAGCTTGCAAACAGCGACCTTACCTACGAAAAGAAGCGCGAGCTTAACATTGGTGCCGACCTCGGTTTCCTTTACAACCGCATCAACCTTGCTGTTGACTGGTACACCCGCGACAACTACGACCTGATTGGCCCGGTTTACACTTCGGGTGTTGGTGGCGAAACAATGAAATATGGCAACGTGGCTTCGATGAGCTCGGGTGGTGTGGAATTCACGCTTTCTACGTCGAATATCCAGACAAAGGATTTCTCGTGGGATACCGACTGGACTTTCTCATACGCCACAACCGAGATTACCGAACTTAACGCTCAGTCGCGCGTAATCGACCTGGTTGCTTCTACTGGTTTCACGCGCGTGGGTTATCCGCAACGTGCGTTGTTCTCAATCCCATTCGTAGGGCTTACCGACGAAGGTCTGCCGCAATTCATCAACGAGAATGGAGATGTGACGGTATCGGACATCAACTTCCAGGAATTTGAGAACCTTGACTACTTGAAATATGAAGGTCCGATTGACCCGACTATCACTGGTGGTTTCGGCAACATATTCAAATATAAAGATTTCACGCTCAACGTGTTCTTGACCTACGCATTTGGCAACGTGGTGCGCTTGGACCAGGTGTTCTCTTCGGCCTACAGCGACGAAACTGCCATGCCTAAGGAATTTGCCAACCGCTGGGTAATGCCGGGCGACGAGCAATACACCGACATCCCGACCATTGCAAGCCGCCGCCAGGCCTACGAAGACACGCAGTTGGCTGTTGCCTACAACGCTTACAACTATTCAACCGCACGCGTGGCAAAGGGCGACTTCATACGCTTGAAGGAAATTTCGCTCACCTACAACCTGCCGAAGGTGGTTCTCGAAAAGTTGCGCTTGCGTTCGGCTTCGCTCAAATTGCAAGCTACCAACTTGTGGCTGATTTATGCCGACAAGGCTCTTAACGGTCAAGACCCTGAATTCATGAATTCGGGTGGTGTGGCTATCCCGCAACCTCGTCAATTCACATTCACTGTGCGCTTCGGCTTGTAATAATTATATATTGTAAAAAAATCACCGAAATTAGGATATGAAATTAAAACATATAGCATTTTCCGCATTATTGGCGGTTGTCGCAGCAGGAACCACTTCGTGTGAGGACTTCCTGAGCAAGAACCCCGACAACCGTGTGGAATTGAACACCCCCGAACAGATGCAAATGTTGCTCGTCAACGGTTACACCTACGGCAACATTGCCTTGATGTGTGAATTGTCGAGCGACAACATTGTCGATAACAATGCGCCCAATTCGCTCGGGCAACGCTACAACCTTCCCGAATACGGCCGTATCGACAATGAAATATTTGCTTGGGAGGCGGCCGAAAGCGATAACGCGCAAGACTCGCCCACAATGCTTTGGGAGGGTTGCTACCATGCCATCGCTTGCGCAAACCATGTGCTTGAACGCGTGGCCGAGTTTGAGGCCGAGGGGCGTGGCGACGAGGTGTCGGCCGTCAAGGGCGAAGCTCTGCTCATCAGGGCTTACCACCACTTCTTGCTGGCCAACTTGTTCTGTATGCCTTACCGCGGCCCCGAGCTTAGCAAGTCGCTTCAGGGCATTCCTTACGCTACCGAACCCGAAACGACGCTTAGTGTCATTTACGACCGTGGCAACCTTGCCGACGTTTACGACAAAATCGAGGCCGACCTGCTCGAAGGTCTTCCGTTGATTGACGATGCTTCATACGAGCAGCCTAAATATCACTTCAATTCGGCTGCGGCAAATGCTTTTGCAGCACGTTTCTACCTCTACAAACGTGATTACGCCAAGGCCGAGGAGTATGCCACCGTGGCTCTCGGCGGCAGTGGCGCACCGGCCATTTCGCAGCTCACCGACTGGTGGTCGCAATCGTTCACCAGCTCTACACAATCAGTGCAATACTGGATTAGCGTCGAAAGGCAGAACAACCTGCTCATTATGCCCACGCAGTCGGTATTCTTGCGTCACATAAGCGGCGGCTCACGTTATGCCTACAACGGCGAGGGCGGCGATGCCACCTATATGAGCGCAGGTCCGTCGTGGACGGCTGCCGGCGGCTTCCACCCTTGCTGGCTTGGCAAGCTCTATATCAATGGTGAGCAGGATTACGGCGCATTTGGAGGCAATCTTCTCGAAATGTTTGAATATACCGACCGCATTGCCGGAATCGGCTTCCCACACATCGTGCGTGTGGAATTTACCAACGAGGAGGTGCTGTTCACCCGTGCCGAGGCTCGCATCTACCTTGGCAAGATTGACGAGGCCGTTGCCGACCTCAAGGTGTGGGACGACTCGCGCAAGAACGGGCTGGCTTCGTCCTACGATAGCGAGTTCACCGACCTCTCTCGCAGCAATATCATTTCGTTTTACGGGACAAATGACCCGGGTCATGGCATAGCCAAGGAGTTGCATATCGACGAGGTGTGTCCGTCGGACAAGTATAGCGTGACTGACGAGAACGAGCCGTTCTTGCAATGCGCGCTGCACTTCCGCCGTGTCCACAATGTGGGCGATGGAACTCGCTGGTTTGATATCAAGCGTTATGGCCTCGAATATAGCCACACAATAGGTGCTTCGCGCGTCGAAACACTCACCATGCTCGACCCACGCAAGGCATTCCAGTTGCCGGCCGAGGTGCTTTCGGCTGGTATGGCTCCTACCGACCGCTCTACGCCTGTTGGCGAGTCTGACGCTATCTTTGTTCCTGTTCAAAGGAATGTAGCAACAGTGAAATGATTGTTCCTCAGTTGTAAAAAAAGTAAGTTATGAAATTACGCAATTTATTATACATAGTTTTCGCCCTATTCTTGTCGATAGGCATTGTGTCGTGTAGCGACGACGAATTAGGGGAAACCATCTTCCCCGATGTCGATGAAACGATTGATCCCAACTCTTATTCGTTCCAGCTCGACAGCTTTTTGAAACGTGAATATCTTGAGCCTTACAACCTCGACTATAAATACAAGATGGAGGACGTAGGCACCGATATGAACTACAACCTTGTGCCGGCACGTTACGATGCATCGGTCGATCTGGCTGCGCTCACCAAGTACTTGTGGTTTGAGGTTTACGACACTATTGTAGGCACTGAGTTCCTCCGTGCATACGGGCCGCGCATTATCCACCTTATCGGTTCGCCGGCGTTCAACCCGGTGGCAGGTACCATGATTTTGGGTCTTGCCGAGGGCGGTATCAAGGTGTCGCTCTACCGTGTGAACTATATCGACCCCACCGACCCGGCACAGCTCAACGAGTATTACCTGCACACGATGCACCACGAGTTTGCTCACATTTTGCACCAGACAAAGGTTTATCCCACCGAGTTCCAGTTGCTCTCTAACTCGTTCTATGACCCGATGAACTGGCAGGACCGCGACGACCGCGTGTGCAACTCGTTTGGTTGCGTGACTGCATACGGCTCGTCGGAAGAGCGTGAAGACTTCGCCGAAATTGTGGCTACCTATATCACTGCCACCGACGAAGAATGGGCCGACATCATGTATTACGCCGGACGTAACTTCCAGGAGTCGGGCGAAGAGGACAACACGGGTAACCCCATCTATGAGGACCCCGAGGACATACAGGATAACAATGGCGGCTTGCTCGATGGTGCCGACGGTGTGGCAATAATCAACCAAAAGGTGCAGATTGCCCGCACTTGGTTCCGCGACTCATGGGGTGTGGACTTGGACACGCTTCGCGCCGAGGTACAACGCCGCCAGTCGCACATCAACCTCGACTCGCTTCGCAATGTCGTTTATTCGATTGAAAAACCTGTTATAACCGAGTAAGAAAGAAATGTATATGAACAATGCAATAAAATATCTCTCGCTTGCTGCCGCAGCCGTTGCCGTTGCATCAGTAGCCTCGTCGTGCAGCCGCGAGGAAGACGATATATGGAGCCAAAGTGCGGCCGAACGCCTTGAGGCTGCCAAGAGTGAATACCACAAGATATTGTGTTCGGCTCCTAACGGCTGGGAAATGTATTACTTTGCCGACGGCGACGAGCAGGGCTACAACTTCCTCATGAAGTTTGCCAGCGACTCGGTGGTGATAGCCACCCGCAACAGCAACACAAGCAATGCCTACGCTCAAGAAAGCAGCGCATTTGAAGTGATTGCCGACGACGGCCCGGTGTTGACGTTCAACACCTACAACACGCTGTTCCACCGCTATGCCGACCCTCAACCCGACCAAGATGTTGAGAGCGACGGCGTGGGCAGCGGCGGCGACTATGAATTCAAGCTCATGGAGGTCACCGACACCATGATTTACATGCGTGGTAAGAAGACTGGCCGTGAAATATATATGTACCCGCTTGATGGCAACACCGATTGGGAACAATATTTCGTAGATGTCGAGGCTATGCGCGACAGCATGTTCAACGAGTCTATCCCAACGCTGTGGCTTCAGCTCGCCGATGGTGTGCGCTATTCGATTACCGATGCAGCATCGCAAGTGATGCACTTGGTGCCCGAGGGTGGCGATGCCATTACACAGACATCGACGATTTCTTACGTCCTCACTCCGCGTGGTTTCCGCTGGATTACCGACTTCCCCGGCGACACTGTTACAACCACCCCCGCTCGTGAATTTGTGTGGAATGCCGAAGGCACTTACCTCGTAAGCACCGACTTTGGTGGCGAAGATTGCACCGCCGGTGCCACCATCAAAGCCCCAGCTCTTGCCGACCTCTTCATGGAAAGTGAGCCTGTGTGGAGCATCGATGTCAACAGTCTTGGGGGCAATATTGCCGTCCAATATCAAAACCTTGTTGATGGCTTTGCTGCAGCAACCAATGCTGGTCGCCCATTGAACTGGGTTGTGAGTGGTATGTCGCTTCTCTATGACGCAGCTAATAAATATGCAGCTTTGGGCATTTCGTTAAAAGGCTCTAGGTCGCAAGGGTACATACATTATGTGAGGGTTGCCGATGGAGATGCAGGTATGAAATTTGATTTCAACGACTCTTCGTTGGACGGCGTGATATTCACTGGCTCGGCTTCCCAAAATGGTCGCACGTTTGTGCAACTGGTGCCTGAACTTACCGAGTTCTGCGACTACTTGTCTTCGATGGACTTTACCATGTTGGCAGTCGGTGGTAATGAGGTTAATCCGCATCGCATCCGTTTTGAAAATTCGTCAAATTCTAATGATTATTTCTATGTTGAACTCCAGTAACGGAGTTCAACATAGAACAAAATAAAATATGTTTAATCTCAAAAAAGTAAGATTATGAAAAAAATGCTACTTTTAGCTATTGCTGCCTCTGCTTCGATGGCTGTTTCGGCCAACAATGCAGTGCAAACTCGTCAGTGCAGCAACTTCCTCGATGTGAAGGTCCCTGCAAAAGCAATGAAATTTAGCGGTACAGCAGTTGCTGCAAATAAAGTTCAACGCACTGTACAGCAAGTAAGGACCTTGGCCGATGATGCTTCACTTAAAGCTTCTTATGACCTGCCAAATATGTTCTATATGGGTGTTGGTGTCGACGGTGAATCTTGGTATAATTTTGTTGCTGCAGGTGCTGACATCGCTGTTGCTCATGGCCCAGCTTTCATCAACTTGCCATTCGTCAATACCTCTACTGGTGCAACTCAGTACACATGGTCGTATCAAGACCCTACTACATATGAAAATGCGACATCCAACAACGAGGATTTGGAGCTGAACTATGGATACGTGCAAGTGAATGCACCTACACTAACTGCTTCGAATGGTACTGCATCGGATGAGTACTCTGCAGCAAGTCTGCTTATGTTTGGAGGTCAGTCAGCCTTGATGTTGGATGGCGAAATTCCTTTTTACGACAACCCATTAAATGTGGCTGAAGCCTCTGATTATTTTTCATTGAATTTTGGTATTCGTAACGGTGTAGCTGGTATAGATAAATTTGGCATTGTTTTCCCCCAGCCATATGCTCCTTATTGTTTGTCGCAAATTTATGTAGTAGCTGCGGTTGACTTCCCAATGGGAACTGAACTGACAGCCGAATTATATACGTTAGATGAGAATCTTTCGATGTCGGATGAGCCATTGGCAACTGCTGTATTTACGGCAACGCAAGACTATACAAACACTGCTGGTGAGGGTTACGTAACTACTGCATTGCTGCCGTTCAACGTGCAAGTGTTTGACGGAATCCTTTACCAAGACGGATATGTGACTGTAGATTCTCCGCTGGTAATTTTATTTGATGGTAATGCCGATGTTAATACGTTTGACCCAATGGGTATAACATCTATACCTGAGGACCCAGATAATGTTGAGGCATATTATGCAGAAATAGGTGACCAAGGTTTGGAATTCCCTGTTTATGGTATTACTTCTGGCACAGGTGCCGAAGCTGTTACAAGCTTGTGTGTTTACACAGATGCAACCTTTGCTTGGTGCTTCCCAGCTGAGAATGCTCCTGTAACTAACAATGCTGTTGCAGTTCCTGCCAATGGTGGTAGCGTGACAATTCCATTGGAATCATTATGGGTTGCAGCTGCTTATACAGTTGACGAAGATACCAACTATGATGGTACGCTCTCTGACTGGGCATCTTATGCACTTGCTGATACAGAAAGCCAGACGGTATTGACAATTACTGCCGATGCGCTTCCCGCTGATGTTGAAGGTCGCAGTTGTACTTGCACACTCAATGCTCCAGGTATCACGCCTTTGCAATTGACGGTTAACCAAGGAACTACTGGCATCACAGCCGTTGCTGCTGAATCGGCTGCAAAGGTATCGGTTGAGGGTGGTAACTTCGTTGTAACTGCTCCTGAAGCTATCAACGCTGCAACTGTTTACAATATTGCTGGCCAAGCAGTAGCTGCAAGCGAAATCGCTGGCACTACCACCATCGATGGCTCGTCGCTCGCCAAGGGTGTTTACATCGTTCGCTTCAACGACGGTAGCTCGGTTAAGGTTGTAAAGTAATCTCTATCAAGGAGAATTGAAAATAAACACATTGTTAAGCACGCCGTAAAGACAGAGAGTACTTAACAATAATTTGTGATGATGCGAGGCGGACCGCTGTGAAGCGACCCGCCTCGTTTCGCATTCTATGAATTAATC
>DVKC01000025.1 GCA_018716295.1 Candidatus Avimuribaculum pullicola | reverse complement strand
AGTACAAGAGAATTTCGTGCCAACCAAACGCACTTTTTAAACTTGGCACGTAAAGGTGAAGATGTAATACTGAAGTCGCGAAACTCGGGCAGTTTCCGTCTGACACCTGTAGAAGAAGGTAAAAATGAACGTCACGACATAACCGACGAACTTGTTGCCGCCCTGCGCCAAGTAAAAGACCACATGGACGGTAAAATCACATTAAAAACAGCAGATTCTTTAATCGATGAACTTAGAGATAATTCGCTCTGATTACTTCACAAAGGAGTTTAAGAGATTGGCAAAACGTTACAGAAGCCTCATCGATGATTATGAAGCATTTCTGGACAATCTTCGGCTCAACCCGCTACAGGGCGATGAAATAGCACCACACGTGCGCAAGATACGCATGGCCATCACATCAAAAGGTCGTGGAAAATCGGGTGGTGCAAGAGTAATTACATTCAACGCCCTTGTATCGGAGCAAGACGGTAAAATATATTTGTTGCTTATATATGACAAAGCCGACACTCCAAATGTCAAAATGAATGTAATCAAAGAAATTATCGAAGAACTCGGGCTATAAGTCCTGATGTGGATACACGAAAAGCGGGTGCTAACAAATATAACACCCGCTTTACGTATGCCGTTTCTTATCTATCAGCGCAACATCACACAAGCAAAAACTCAAGTATAGCAAAAGCCACAACCCAACCTAAGCCCCACAACACCGAGCTGGCTTTAAAGTGGTTGTCCATTATATAATAGGCGAGTTCATGCTGTGGCAAACGAGCTGGCTTCTCGGTGGCACAACGGCTCTCAAGCTCAGCAGCTTCGGCCGACATTGTTGCTACAAATTTCTTTTCTTCTTCGCTAATCATAGTGCTTGTTTCATTATTTTTTATGGTGCAAATATAATATTTCCGATGGCAATATGCAAGCATACGCCATCGGAAAACATTAACAAATTGTATGACTTCTAAGAATCTTCTTATATTTTTATCCTTTGAGCCCCAACAATTCTACCATCTTGTCGAGTGCTGCCGACAAGCCATCGACGCTCTTGCCTCCAGCCTGCGCAAAGTGCGGCTGACCGCCACCACCGCCATGTATCAATTTAGCGGCTTCACGCACCACAGCCGAAGCGTTAAACCCGTCTTTCACAAGGTTGTCGCTAATAGCCACTGTCAACATCGGCTTATCATTTTCATGTGTGGCTGCTACAAACACAAAGTCGGCTGGATGCTCAGCTTTCAATGCGAATGCAACGCCTTTCACGACATCGGCCATACGCGGCCCGAAGCATGTGGCCAATGTGATGCCATTCACCACTCGGGCATGTTCCATGACTGCCTTCTTGACAATACCGATACGCTCTTGCATGAATTCTTCGGCTTGCTTGCGCAATCCTGCATTCTCAGAGAGCGAACGCTGCAAAGCCGAAATCACGTTCGGCGCATTATTCAGCATTTGCCTTATCTGTTCCATCACATCTTGTGCTTCATAAGTAGCTTTTTCGACACCAGCAGCCGAAATGGCTTCAATACGCCGTATGCCAGCTGCGATGCTGCTCTCCGAAATAATTTTCACCATGCCTATGTTGCCCGTATTCTTGACATGCGTACCACCACAGAGTTCCACCGAATCTCCATACTTGACAACGCGCACATCATCACCATATTTCTCGCCAAACAATGCCATGGCACCCATAGCACGAGCTTCGGCAATAGGCATGTGACGGTATTCACAAAGCTCAATTGCCATTCTCACCTTGCGGTTTACCAACTGTTCAACGCGGCGTATTTCCTCAACTGTCATCTTTTGGAAATGCGAGAAGTCAAAGCGCAAGAAGTTGGCACACACGTATGAGCCTTTCTGCTCGACATGCGTACCCAGCACCTCGCGCAATGCCTCGTGCAACAAGTGTGTGGCTGTGTGGTTGCAGCTGATTGCCATCCTGTTCTCCTTGTTTATCGATGCCGTGAAAGTCGCAGTCACATCGGCTGGCAATTTCTTGACAATATGCACTGGCAGATTGTTCTCACGCTTAGTGTCGATGATTTCAACTACCTCATCGCCACATTTCAACGTACCTATGTCGCCCACTTGTCCACCCATTTCGGCATAGAACGGTGTGCGAGCCAACACTATCTGGTAAAACTCATAGTTTTTCTGCTTCACCTTGCGGTAGCGCAAAATCTCTGTTTCGGTTTCATCCAAATCATAACCGACAAACTCACATTCGCCTTCGCGCAACGTTACCCAGTCGGTGGTTTCCACTGCGGCAGCATTGCGGGCGCGTTGTTTCTGCTTCTCCATTTCGGCAGCAAACCCATCGGTATCAACAGTCAACCCGTTTTCTTTCAATATCAGTTCGGTAAGGTCAAGAGGGAAGCCGTAAGTATCATACAGCACGAAGGCATCTTTACCACTAACCACGGTTTTCCCGGCATCTTTTGTGTCGGCCATTACCTTGCCAATTAGCCTCATGCCTGTTTCGAGGGTGCGCAAGAAAGCTTCTTCCTCCTCTTTTATTACACGTTTTATAAGTTCGGCCTGACGTGGCAACTCAGGATATGCTTCACCCATCGACTCATCGAGCGTGTCGATAAGTTTATACATGAATGCACTCTTCAACCCCAAAAAAGTATAACCATAGCGAACTGCGCGGCGCAAAATACGGCGTATCACATATCCAGCCTTGGCATTCGACGGCAATTGGGAGTCGGCGATTGAGAAAGCTATTGTACGCACATGGTCGGCAATGACACGCATTGCCACATCCACCTTGGCATCCTTGCCATATTCCATACCGGCAATCTTACCTATCTTCTTGATAAGCGGCGTGAATACATCGGTATCATAATTCGATTTTTTACCTTGCAGAGCCATGCACAGACGCTCGAAACCCATGCCCGTGTCAATAACCTTTGCTGGCAGCGGCTCAAGCGACCCATCGGCCTTGCGGTTATATTGCATGAACACAAGGTTCCATATTTCTATCACCAACGGGTTGCTCTTGTTGACGAGTTCCCGTCCGTCAAGCTGCTTGCGCTCTTCATCACTGCGCAAGTCGATGTGAATCTCCGAGCAAGGGCCGCAAGGGCCAGTTTCGCCCATTTCCCAGAAGTTGTCGTGGCGGTTACCGTTGATAATATGGTCGGCAGGCAAATGCGCTTCCCAGTAAGAGGCAGCCTCATCGTCACGCTCAAGCCCTTCGGGGGCATATCCCTCAAACACTGTCGCATACAACCTCGACGGGTCGAGTTTCAACACGTCCACAAGATACTCCCAAGCCCAGTCAATGGCTTCTTTCTTGAAATAATCGCCAAACGACCAGTTACCCAGCATTTCAAACATCGTGTGGTGGTATGTATCAAGCCCTACCTCCTCCAAGTCGTTGTGCTTGCCACTCACGCGCAGACACTTCTGCGAGTCGGCCGCCCGACGGAACTTCGGGGTAACATTACCCAAAATAATATCCTTGAACTGGTTCATACCGGCATTGGTAAACATCAATGTCGGGTCGTCTTTAATCACCATTGGAGCAGAAGGCACTATGGTATGTCCTTTGCTACGGAAGAAATCCTTGAACGATTCCCTGATTTCTTTTGCTGTAAGCATGTTTTGTTGTTATATTTTGTTACTATATTATTCTGACACATCAATACTGCGGCAACGCTCTCATTAACTGCTATTTATGCGTCCGCAGCACCATTTTTCCCGAAAAAACTTCACAAAAATACTCCAATATTGTTATTTTTGCAAAAAGAATGCACACATATCATCACCACGCCCTGTTACATGTCGGCCGACGAATACAGCAAGAAATATTACAAGATAAGCGAAGTGGCACAGATGCTTGGCATTCCACTCACCACGTTGCGCTACTGGGAACGCAGGTTCAGCACGATACGTCCCAAGCGCAGCGATGGCAATACACGCTATTACACGCCACACGACATAGAAAATGTGAGATTGGTCCAATATCTGGTCAAAGAAAAGGGCATGAAAATCGAGGCCGCTTGTGCCGAAATCAATCGCAACCGCGACAATGTGTCGAAACGCATCGAAGTTATTGACAAATTGCGCAAAATACGTGACCAATTAATCAAGTTGAAAACGGCACTCGACTCCATTCGCTTCGACCGTTAACCATTCCCCAAGACAAGTGACTCGTACCTACATATTCAATCCCGAACACGACCTTGCCATGGCATACGGCACCGAAGGCTACACTGCTCCACCACGGGCACAACTGCTGCGCCGCGACTTGCAGATGCTTCCTGCATGGTATTGCACGACCGATGGAGTGACCAACATATTGTCGCAGAACGTGGCCGACGACACACTGTGGCTACAACAAATGAGCACATCAATCGGGCTACAAGCCTCGCCTATCGCCATCAACCGGCTACAATGCCGCCACAGCAGCTACCACCCTTGGGGCTGGGACTTTGACTTGCGTGGACGGCTTCTTAATGCGTGTGTCGCCCATGACGACCTGCCACAACGCCAACAAATAGCCACGCTGCACAAACTGGCACACCGCCGCATGAGCATCACACTGCTTGACCGGCTCGGCGAGGTCATCGACATGGAATTTCCACCACGCTCAATCGAAGCAAGCAGCGTCGAAGAAATCAGACATTTCAACTCGCTATACCCAACGTGCTACATCAAAGCCCCATGGTCGGGCAGCGGCAAAGGAATTTACCGCGTACTTGACGACAACAGCCGCAATTTTGCCACTTGGGCGCAAGGCATCATCAACCGCCAAGGTTCTATAATGTGCGAAGCACCATTAGACAAGATAATGGACTTCGCCATGGAATTTACATGCAGTGGCGGCATCGCCAGTTTTCTCGGTTACTCCATCTTCACCAACGACAGCCATTGTTCCTACGACTGTGGCATCATTGCCCCACAATGCACCTTGATGCAAGCCATCGACACACGACTCCGCCAACCTGGATTATTGGATGCTTTACAAAAAAACTTATGCACAATTATCACTGAATTAATCGCCCCGCACTACAACGGCTATCTGGGCATCGACATGATGCTTTACAACGGTCACGACGGCTCGGTGCGCCTAAACCCGTGCGTAGAACTCAACCTGCGCATGACAATGGGGGCTGTAGCCGTTATCATCGCCGACCGACACCTTGCCAAAGGTTCAACAGCAACAATAGGCGTGAGCTACTATAAATCACCTCAACAGCTCAAAGCCGCAATCGCCAGTGCATCTGCGTCAAATCCCTTGCGCACAGCCAATGGGAAAATCGCCTCGGGCTTCCTGCCATTAGTCCCCACCTACCCCGACAGCCGCTTCCTCGCCCACCTCACCGTACTCCCAAACTGAAATTGCTGTGGTTCAAAGGCATTTATTTCCCATTCAATCACTCTGTAGCATCAATATTGTGTAATAGAGCCATACCTATTTTTTCCACTATCCCGGTAACGAGCGCATTGCCCATCAAGAAAGCTCGCCTTGAATCCGAAGCCCCCTCGGTATGCCGGTCGGGAAACATATTCAAACGTTCCAATTCAACAGGAGTAAGCCGTCGGTAACGCCCGCTCGCAGTCTGTATCACATGCTTAAATCTTGACGGGCCACTTCCACCTTCACCAGTTATTATAGTCCGAGAAGGTTTGTCTAATGCATCTGGGAAAGCCATGCTACCTTCCGAATATTTGTATTCGTAACCGTCGGCACTTACCCTTATTTCGTGTTTACCCCCTTTCAAGTATTTCCATTTGGGCAAGTCTTCCTTAGGAATAAAAAAAGTATCAGGCACTTTATTTTCAGGCAAAATAAGTTGTCCTAACAATAAATGCTCGCCTTCATAGCGAGCAACCGTTGCCGCAGTAGTAACTTGGCGATTTATCATAATTCCTGCGTTCTCAAATACGACTTTCATTTTATCAGTATTGAAATTGGCAGAGATTTCATCCAATGTGCCACAAATTTTGAAAGTGGAAACCTCTGCTTTTTCTTTATGAGATACAGGGAACGCTGTTGCAATAGTACCCTTTAAAAATAACCATTCTTCTGCATCTTTGATGCTATGGGCAACTGCTGTGTTTGTTCTATATGCCAAAATGTAAGTCCTACGTCTGCGCTGCGGCATACCATATTCGGCAGCATTAATAACACGCCACTCCACAACATACCCCAAATCGCTAAGAGAGGCTAAAATAAGTGCAAAATCACGTCCACGTTGCGAAGCTGGCGACTTCAATAATCTATCTACATTTTCAAAAAACAAGTATTTGGGCTTTTCGTGACTTTCTGCAATGATACGATATATCTGCCACCAAAGAACCCCTTTTTTCCCTTCAATTCCCCCTGAGTGTTTCAATGTCGTTGCCACCGAATAGTCTTGGCACGGAAATCCACCTACCATTAAATCATGCTGGGGGATAGCATCGGTGGGTACCGTCGCTATGTCAACGTTGCTATGTCCCTCAGAGCCAAATCGCTTACAATATATAATAGACGCATCCTGCTTTTTAGTAGAAGGCTCCCATTGATTGCTCCAAATAGTCTTATATCGCTCCGAAGCCCTTTCAAGTCCTAACCTGAAACCTCCGACACCAGCAAAAAGTTCTACTACCTTTATTTCATTCCCATTCGTTCCTTTAGCATCCACACTCTCGAAGAATGGTAGATGCTGCTGAGTCTGGACGTGAGTAGCCCTACAGTAATCAGCGATGGGCTCACAAACTTGCAAATGAGCAGTATCTTCCTTAATATCTGCGTATTTATTCATATCAATGATTTTCAAATATTTTTCCCCATTCAGTCCCGTATGCACGTTGGAGTATCTTTTTAACATATCCACGATTGAACCAATAAGCTTTCTTTGGAATTTCTTTGTTGCTTATTGGGCTGAGATACTTGTCTTTGCTCGTCTGCGCTTTAGGACGTACATGGAAGTCTCGATTATCAGCTAACTTCCAAAAAGAATTATCAGCATCTTGCAATGTATCTGACAAAACATTCATGCGAATGTTTTCCCAATACATCTCTGCATTGCTTAAATCTTCCACAGGCATTGTCCAAAAAATAACTTTATCCAAGACGTATCGAGTTTCATTACGCCACTCATGCAAATTTGAACTTATTGCCCGAAAAACAACAAACATAAAGCGCGAAGTCACAATTTCATACCATCTTGACTCAGTCCATTCTTCCACCTCCAAAACCTCGTCATAGTCAATGTTTTCAAAAGACATACTTTCTTTTATGTTTCCATTCGTTTCAACACGCACCGTTTTTACAATAATACCAGCTTTACGGAACTCTTCAGCATCTTCAAAATCTTTAAGTCCTTTCAATAACACCTCTTTGACAGTCCTCGCATAGCGACTCTTGTCGCCCGACGATATTTCCAAATCAAGACTTTTTGCTATTTGCTTATAATCAAGTCCTTTGAACTTCATAATCCTACTTATAAGAATATCTTCAAAAGAAGAGGTTTCCAATTCCTCTTTTGAAACCAATTCCATTTCTTCCAATGTCGGAATATCTGTATTGGTTGCCATATCTTTCCCACTGGCAAGAATAAACTCAAGAATGGTACGCATATAAGCAGGCTTTAGTGCGAAAGCTCGTTTAGGTGCACAAATATCGCTAAATGGCTGTCTACGAAGTGCATCACCTTTTTGGCCTTTTCGGCAAGCACCCAAATACATTGTATCTCCTTCAGAAAGTTCGTGAGCCTTTCCTGCTTTAATTTTACCCACTATTATTTCATAATCATGCTTTATGATTAAGAGATCCTTGTCCTTTAATTTCCATAATACGCTGAAAAGGAATTCCAATTCATGCAAACTCTTCCCTTGTGCATGGAGATAAAAAAGGATTAACATTAAGACGCATTTCTTGTAAAAAGCTGATTCTTCAAAAGACACATTGACTATTTCACAAAAATCAATCATATCACAAACCAATCTTTCCTTAATCAAGAATTCGCCCTTGACATTTTTTTTCAACGGAGTTGTTTTCAATTCTACGCCAGCTTCCGGAAAATCAGCTTCCGGATTGCTATTTAGGTCGTAACCATAAAAATATTTTTCAACGAGCTGTCCCAAGCCGCCTTTGCCCTTATTTGCAATATTTTCCAAATTTATATTTGGATCTATAGCCATGACAGCTTCAGCTAAGGATTTATGCAATAAGCCATAGCTGAAATGAAAAATCGACTGGGCACTTTGGGGATTATAATCTCTATCCATTGCATTCGCAATTATTTATATCCACAAATGTACAAATAATATTTTTATTCTTGCTCACCAATCCCAATATCAGCTACACACTGCAATTTCCACAACAACATGGATATTGCGCTCACCTTGCACTATCTTTAGATATGACAGGCGGCGGCTCGGCAATGCAAAAAATCGGCAAGCCGTTTTTTGCCATTGCGCTCGCCTTGCACTATCTTTGTGCATCAATACCGCCATTGACAGACATGAAACAAATACCATTAACAACCGCCATAATCATCGTGTGCCTTGTGGCAAGCACATTTACTGCCAATGCCAAGTCGGTTACCGACTACGTGAACCCTGGCATAGGCACAGCACACAGCCGCTGGTTCTTCTACACTCCCGCCGCCATGCCATTTGGCATGGCCAAAGTAGCACCATCCACCAATGGCAGCCTCGGCAACAAAGATGGCTGGCAAGCTGTGGGATACGATGCCCGACACAATAGCATCGAGGGATTTGTCAACCTGCATGAGTTCCAAATAGGAGGCATATCACTGATGCCCACAACCGGGACATTGAAAACCACACCCGGCTCGCTCGACGGGGAAGTTGACGGATATCGCTCCATTTTCGACAAATGCGATGAACATGCCACAGCTGGTTATTATTCGGTGATATTGAAAGACTATGGCATTTTAGCCGAACTGACCGCCACACGGCGCGTGGGATTTCATCGATACACCTTCCCAGCCACCGAAGATGCACACCTGATATTTGACATTGGCCACCGCTGGGGCGAAAGCGGCCCAGTCAAAGACGCATACGTAAAATACTACGGCGCGGGAATTGTAGAAGGCTATGTTGTCACCGAACCAGCATACGTGCAAAAATACCAGCCGGGAGCCGACATAAAGATCTATTTTTACGCCACTGTTGACCATTTACCTGTATCATGCGGTACATTCAATGGCGACACGGTCAATTCAAACGCCCAAGAAACAAGCGGCATCGGTGCAGGGCTATACATGAACTTCGACACCCGCGCAGAAGCCGACAGGACAATCGAGGTGAAAGTGGGCGTGTCATATACTTCAATTGAAAATGCCAGAAACAACCTCAATGCCGAGGCAGCAAACATGTGTTTCGACTCGGCCAAAGTTGAAGCGACCAAAGCATGGGAAGACGCATTGGGGCGCATAAATGTGGAAGGGGGCAGCGAGGCCGACCGCACCAAGTTCTACACCGGCCTGTTCCACGCCTTGCTCGGACGCGGATTGGCCAGCGACGTGAACGGGGCATATCCTCGCAACGACGGAACAATAGGGCAAATACCCCTCGACCCTGCCACAGGGAAGCCCATTCACCACCATTACAACACCGATGCAATGTGGGGCGGCTACTGGAACTTGTCGCTACTGTGGGCATTGGCTTATCCCGAATATTATACCGATTTCGTGCAAAGCCAACTACTTATATACAAAGAAACAGGTTGGCTCGCCGATGGCATAGCTTGCAGCCGTTATGTGTCGGGAGTTGGCACCAACTTCATGGGGCTTATCATTGCCGGGGCGTATAATTGCGGATTATTGCCACCAGAAACGGTAGAAACCGCCTACGAGGCTGCATTGAAAAACGAACTTGGCTGGAAAAACCGTCCGATAGGCTCTGGCAAAGCCGATGTGGGAGCTTTTGTGCGGCATGGCTACTCGCCATACGTGCCAAGCACTGGCATCAACGATGAATACCACCGCGATGGTTCTCCTTTCGGGGCTTCACACACGCTTGAATACAGCTTCAGTGCATACGCCGTGGGGCAATTCGCAGCATCACTCGGCAAAACGACCGACAGCGACACACTTGCCCGGCTTGCCGATGGGTGGCGGATGATTTACGACCCATCAATCCACTTCATGCGCCCTCGCGACAAAGCAGGACAGTTTATCACGCCATTCAACCCTTCACGCCCCTGGGTGGGTTTCCAAGAAGGGAACGCATGGCAATATACTTTCTACGTTCCGCACAAGCCACAAGAACTTGTCGAAATGGTTGGTGCCGAGCGATTCAATTCACGATTAGACAGCATATTCATTGTTTCACAGGGCAATATATTTGGCGGTGGCACTACCGTGGATGCCTTTGCCGGAATTTCAGGCGTATATAACCATGGCAACCAGCCAAATCTCCACATTTCATGGCTTTTCAACTTCTCAGGTCGTCCATGGCTCACACAGAAGTGGGTACGCACCATCTGCAACGAGTTTTACGGCACTGAAGAGATACACGGCTATGGATATGGGCAAGATGAAGACCAGGGACAATTGGGTGCATGGTATGTGATGTCGTCGATTGGACTTTTCGATGTAAAAGGGCTTAGCGACAAACACCCGTCATTCCAAATCGGCAGTCCCGTGTTTGACCGCATCACCATCACGCACCCCGACCGCCCATGCCCATTTACAATCGAGGTTGAAAACAACAGCCCCGACAACATATACATTCAACACATTCAATTCAATAACAAGGTATTGAATGAATACTCGTTGCCTTACAAGCAAATCGTAAACGGAGGCACGCTGAAATTGACAATGGGGAACGAACCAAACACAACAATGACACGATGAAAACCGCCGCCATAATTGCAACAGCACTACTTATCGCCACTACAGCCTGCACAACGACTGACGATACCGCACCAAGTGAAAATTTGACACAATATGTCAATCCGTTGATAGGCACAGGCGGACACGGACACGTATTCTATGGAGCAAATGTACCGTTCGGATTAGTACAATTAGGCCCAACGAGCATTCCGCAAGAATGGGACTGGTGTTCGGGCTACCACATAAGCGACTCAACTATCATCGGGTTTCCTCACACCCACCTCAGTGGGACAGGCATAGGCGACTTGCACGATGTCACACTGATGCCTGTGAACGGTACTGTAAAATATGCCCGTGGCAATACTGGCAGCCAGCAATCGGGATTATGGTCATACTCCGACCGAAAGTGCGAAACCGCGCGACCAGGCTACTATGCGACACGGCTCACCCGATACGACATCGATGTGGAACTCACAGCAACAAGCCGCGTAGGATTTCACAAATACACATTCTCCAATCCCGATAGCGCAGCAATCGTCATCGATTTGCAGAATGGCGGAGGGTGGGACCAGCCCACCGAGGCCGCCGTGACGCGCTGGACCGACAACATGGTGGCTGGATACAGGTGTTCACGCGGCTGGGCCAACGACCAGCGCATATATTTCGTCGCCGAATTTTCCACACCGATAACATCACTTGACTTCTATACCGACTGGGAAAATATCACTGCTACCAACAGTTGCAGCGGCACTACTGTTTATGCCCGCGCCAACATCGACGCGCAGCCGGGCAAACCCGTATATGTAAAAGTAGCTTTGTCGCCGACATCGACCATCAACGCACTGCTCAACTTGCAAGCCGAACTGCCCCACTGGGACTTTGACCGCTGCACGGCACAAGCCGATAGTGCCTGGAACAGTGAATTGTCGAAAATCAAAATCACCACCGCCAACACTTCACATCGTGAAATATTCTACACCGCACTATACCACACGATGGTAGCACCATCAATATTCAGTGATATAAACGGTGATTACCGCGGTGCCGATGGCAAGATACATCATTCGACCGATTTCATATACTACACCACATTTTCATGCTGGGACACCTACCGAGCCGCACACCCATTGATGACGATAATACACCCGCAACTTACCCGAGATGTAGTAAACACATTCCTTGCAATACACGACCAACAAGGCAAGCTGCCTGTGTGGCATCTCATGGGGTGTGAAACAAACACCATGGTTGGCAATCCAGGCGTATGCATACTTGCCGATGCGACAATAAAAGGATATGCCAGCGATAACGACCGAGCATACCGTGCCATGAAAAACTCGGCCATGCTCGACTCGCGCGGAATGAAATGGCGCAAACAATATGGCTATATTCCTTGCGACAAGATGAAAGAATCGGTAGCTTACGACCTGGAATATGACATTGCCGACCGTTGCGTGGCACAAGTGGCACAAATGGTGGGCGACACCGCAGGCTACAGCTATTTTCTAAAACGTAGCCACAGCTACCTGCACCACTTTGACCCTGCCACACGCTTCATGCGAGGCATCGACAGCAGCGGCAATTTCAACGAGCCTTTCAATCCATTGTCGTCCGACCACCGAAACGACGACTATTGCGAGGGCAATGCTTGGCAATACACATTCCTTGTCCCTCACGATTTGCCCCGACTTGCAAGCTGCTTTCCATCGAAAGAAGATTTTATTGCCAAACTCGACTCACTGTTCACAATCAGCTCGGCACTTGAAGGGAACGACATATCTCCCGACATCTCGGGCATGATTGGCCAATACGCCCACGGCAATGAACCAAGCCACCACATAGCCTACTTCTACACTATGCTTGGAGAGCCTTGGAAAACCGCCGACCGTGTACGGCAAATACTTGACTCGCTTTACACGACCTCGCCCGACGGTCTATGCGGCAACGAAGATGTGGGAGCAATGTCGGCCTGGTATATACTCTCGGCAATGGGGTTCTATCAAGTCAACCCTGCCACAAGCCGATACTACATAGGCTCACCCATATTCGACAAAACCGAAATAAATGTAAGCGGAGGCACATTCACAATAATAGCCAAAAACAATTCGCAACAAAACAAATATATCCAACACATCAAGCTCAACGGGCAACCATACCACAAGGCTTGGCTCGACTTCACCGACATAGCCGCTGGCGGCATCCTTGAGATTGAAATGGGCAAACAACCAGCAAAATGGTATTGAAACAATGAACAAACTATTACTCCCCATCACAATATGCAGCTTGTGCCACATTGTAGCGCAAGCCGACTACACACAATATGTAAACCCGTTGATGGGTACACTATCATCATTTGAATTGTCAAGCGGCAACACCTATCCCGCCATAGCCATGCCATGGGGAATGAATTGCTGGACTCCACAGACGCGCCACAATGGCGATGGATGGCAATATGTATATAGCGACCTCGAAATCAACGGTTTCAAACAAACTCACCAACCCAGCCCATGGATCAACGACTATGGCTGCTTCTCGATAATGCCCATGACAGGGAAACCCGAATATGACGAAGACATGCGAGCAAGTTGGTATTCCCACAAAGGAGAAACTGCAACGCCCTACTATTACAGCGTTTACCTCGCATCATACGACATATTTGCCGAAATCGCGCCCACCGAACGTGCAGCCATGCTGCGTTTCACATTTCCCGAATGCGATAGCTCTTATATTCTCATAGATGCTTTCAACGGAGGCTCACAAGTGACCATAATCCCCGATGAGAACAAAATAATCGGCTACAGCTCGTTCAACAACGGAGGTGTCCCTGAAAACTTCAGGAATTATTTCATAATCGAATTTGACAAACCATTTTCATACACAGCTACAGTAGCCAACGATACGCTGCACTCAGGCACTCGACACCAGATAGCCGACCATGCTTGCGCCATAGTGGGATTTTCCACACATCGAGGAGAACAAGTGAATGTGCGTGTGGCTTCATCATTCATAAGCCATGAACAGGCGCAATTAAACATGGACGAATTGGGCAACATGCAACTTGACGATATCGCCCTCAATGGCAAAGCAAGATGGAACGAGGTGCTTGGCCGAATTGATGTGGACGGCGGAACAACCGACCAACTGCGCACGTTCTACTCATGCCTATACCGTTCGCTGCTGTTTCCTCGCAAGTTCTATGAAATTCAGCCTGACGGCAGTCCTGTCCATTACAGCCCCTACAACGGGCAGGTATTACCTGGATTTATGTACACCGACACAGGTTTCTGGGACACTTTCCGCAGCCTGTTCCCATTGCTTAACCTAATGTACCCATCGGTCAACAAAGAGATACAAGAAGGATTGCTTAATGCCTATCGCGAAAGCGGTTTCTTCCCCGAATGGGCAAGTCCGGGACACCGAGGGTGCATGGTTGGCAACAACTCGGCCTCGGTGCTTGCCGACGCTTACATAAAAGGGATAAAAGTAGATGACATCGTAACATTATACAACGGGTTGCAGCATGGCACGCGCAATGTTCACCCAACAGTCGGCTCAACTGGGCGACTCGGACATGAATATTACAACAAACTCGGATATGTGCCATGCAATGTGGGCATAGCCGAAAGTGCCGCACGTACACTCGAATATGCCTACAACGACTGGTGCATTCTGCAAGTGGCTCGCGCCATCAATCGTCCAAGTGCTGAAATAGCCGAACTTGAGAAACGAGCCATGAATTACCGCAATCTTTTTGACCACTCTACACATCTGATGCGTGGACGACTGGAAAACGGGAAATTCCAAACGCCATTCTCACCCCTGAAGTGGGGCGACGCTTTCACCGAAGGGAACAGTTGGCACTACACATGGTCGGTATTTCACGATGTGCAAGGCCTCGTTGACTTAATGGGAGGTGACGATGCTTTCGTTGCAAAATTAGACTCGGTTTTCACCATTCCACCTGCATACGATGACAGCTATTATGGATTCCCAATTCACGAAATACGCGAAATGGCTGTGATGAACATGGGAAACTATGCCCACGGAAACCAGCCCATACAACATATAATATACCTTTACAATTATGCCGGCCGACCATGGACGGCACAACAACGACTACGAGAGGTGATGGAGAAGCTATATGCCCCGACACCCGATGGCTACTGCGGTGACGAGGACAACGGACAGACATCGGCATGGTATGTATTCTCGGCACTCGGATTCTACCCCGTATGCCCCGGGACAGACCAATATGTGGCAGGAAGCCCTCTTTTCAAACGGGCAACACTACATTTCGAGAATGGCAACACATTCACAATCAACGCTCCAAGCAATAACAGCCAAAACATATACATACACTCGGCAACGCTCAACGGGAAGGAGTACTCAAAAACCTACTACAGCCACACCGACCTTCAAAAAGGCGGCACGCTGCAACTCAACATGCAAGCCGCACCCAACAAACAGCGCGGCATTGCGGCAACCGACCGTCCATATTCTTTCTCAACAGAAAACAACATTAAACAAAATACCAATTAAATATGAATACAAAGAAAATGAACGTCAAGCCAGGCGTGTTATATGATGCCAACTACGACCCCGAATTGGTGGCCGAACGCATCGCAGCCAAGGAACTATGCTTTGAACTCAACAACTTGCGCCCGTCACTGACAATGAAGCGTGAAGAAATCATGCGACGCTTGTTGGGCAAAGCTGGCATGAATTGCCAAATCGAACCGCCGTTTTACTGCGACTATGGATATAATATAGAATTTGGCGACAACGTATTCATCAACCATGAGTGTGTCATTCTCGATGGTGCGAAAGTGATACTCGGCAACAATGTGTTTGTTGCCCCGCAATGCGGCTTTTACACAGCCGGCCATCCTCTCGACCATGAGCGACGCAACGAAGGACTCGAATATGCCTTGCCCATCACTGTTGGCGACAATGTGTGGATTGGCGGACAAGTGTGCATATTGCCTGGAGTGACCATAGGAAGCGGCTCGGCGATTGGTGCTGGGAGTGTTGTCAACAAAGACATCCCCGCTGGCGTACTCGCAGCCGGCAACCCATGTCGGGTGATACGAAAAATCACTGATGCCGACCGAAAACGTTACCAAACAACTGTGAAACTATAATAGATAACTACCACAATATGAAATTAATACCTGTAATAACAGCATGCGCCGCCCTGCTATGCGGCTCGACTACTGTGGCTCAAGATTTCGACCTGTCGGCACAGCGTCAAGAAATACAAGAATACAAGCCTGTCGATGGTTTCAAAATCGATCATCACGGCATAATCATAAATCCCACGCCGCAATCGGTCGATATTGACAGCAGCAAAACTCTCGATATAACATCGGGAGTAAAGGTAAATGACCGCAAAAAACGATTTGCCGAAGACATGAAATTCCTCACGACCAACGATAAAGGAATTGAGCTGAACATCGACTTCGGCGAGAAAGCCGCATCAAAAGCCTCGGTGAAACACATAGCCGGAGCATATACGCTGAACATAACGCCAGATGATATTACAATTGTCGGATATGACGAAAATGGGGCTTTCTATGGATTACAAACGCTGCGCCAACTCCTTGACTCGCCAGCAAGCCAAGGCGGCAAACAACTCCCCTGCATGACAATAAACGACTACCCGACCTTGCCCATTCGTGGTGTAGTGGAAGGATTTTATGGTACACCCTGGTCACACCAAGTCAGGTTATCACTTATTGACTTCTTCGGCCGATTCAAAATGAATACCTACGTATATGGGCCTAAAGATGACCCATACCACAGCAGCCCCAATTGGAGGCTTCCATATCCCAAACAAGAAGCCGACCAAATCAAGGAACTTGTACAAGCTTGCCGCCGCAACCATGTCAACTTCGTGTGGGCAATACACCCCGGGCAAGATATCAAGTGGAACGACGAGGATTATTCCAACTTGCTTCATAAATTTGAGATGATGTATGACCTGGGAGTAAGACAATTTGCAATCTTCTTTGACGATATCTCGGGTGATGGCACAAGCCCCTCGAAACAAACGGCATTGCTCAACCGCCTGACAAAAGAATTTGTAAACGTCCGCGACGACATCGAACAACTTATTTTATGTCCTACCGACTATAACAAGTCGTGGGCCAATCCCACGCCTCGCGGCAGCTTGCCATACTTTGGTACAAACTTAGACACTGGCATAAAGGTATTCTGGACTGGCGACGTGGTGTGCAGCGACATCACAGCAAGTACACTCGAATGGGTGAACTCACGCATCAAGCGGCCAGCCCTGTTTTGGTGGAACTATCCTGTAACCGATTATGTACGCAACATCGTGTTGCAAGGCCCTGCATACGGGCTTGACACATCGCTCACAACCGATGACCTTAGCGGCGTGCTTAGCAATCCCATGGAACATGGCGAAGCATCAAAACTTGCATTATATGGCGTTGCCGACTATGCCTGGAACGTTGCCAGTTACAACCCAATCGACAACTGGGAACGAGGCTTGCACGAAATGGCATACGGCGCAACCGAGGCTTACCGCACTTTTGCAATACACTCATGCGATACCGAAACAGGTTACCGACGTGCCGAATCGTGGGAAACAACGACTTTCAACATCGACAACTGGAACAAATCCGATGCCGAAGCATTGAAAGCCGAATTTGAGCGCATCGAGCAAGTACCGGCACAAATGGAAAACTGCAACAATGCTCAATTGCTGGCAGAACTGCGCCCATGGCTCATCGAATTTGGCAAACTCGGCACTCGCGGCAAACGTGCTGTAGAACTCATAGAAATGTTCCGTTCGGGAAACGACGATGCTGCATTGTGGAACAAATATGCCGAAAACATCATGAGTAGCGACGACCGCCGCAACTACGAAGCCCACAAATCGGGTACAATGAAATTGCAACCATTCTACGACAATGCCATGGAAGATATTGCATTTCGCTTCCTCGGGAAACTGTCGGGAGAAGTACCTTGCAATTACCGCGGAATAAGCTCGTTTCCCAATTCACGCACCACTCAACCCATGCTCATGCTTGATGGCGATTCTACCACATTTTACACATCGGCGTTGCCACAACGTGCTGGCAGCTGGGTAGGAATCGACCTTAAAAGCGTGAGGGAAATCACTTCGGTAAAAATATTGCAAGGCCGCAACTCGGTGAATGATGTTGACTTCTTCGACCATGCCGCACTCGAATGCTCGACCGATGGCACTACATGGACTACCCTCATCGGCGACTTGCGTAACCAGTATGTAATTGAATGGAACGGGACGGCAGTAAAAGCTCGATACGTCAGGCTGAAACGTCTTGACTCACGACGCACCAATTATGTAGCTGTTCGCTCATTCGAGGTCAATTCGCCATCAATTTCAACGCTCGGATTTGATTTGCAAACAGACGGAAACACTGAAACGGCCCTTATGGCATTCGACAACAACGCAACAACAGCATTCGACCTCGACGGATATTTGAAAATGGGCATCACTCCAGGTGTCACTAAATACATATTGCTTACAGGGCTTCACGCTAAACCGCTGTCATTAACTTTCTTGGATAAAGATGGCAACACTATACAGCAATATTCCGCAACCGAGCCATTTTATACCATAGATGTACCCAAGGGTGCAACAGCACTTAAAATAGAAGGCAATTCACCTATCTACGAAATAGTATCTCAAACATCAAACAATTAATTATTAACCGCTTATACAATCTGCGCAAATATAACACAAACATTATTTGCGCAGATTATTTTATAATACCATGCACAAACATACACCAAAACCACATTAGCGCAGATTATCTTAAAATACTCTGCGCAAACACACATCAAAACACACATTAGCGCAGATTATCTCAAAATACCCTGCGCAAACACACATCAAAACACACATTAGCGCAGATTATTGTGAAATATATTGCGCAATTATTGCAAATTGAGTATATTTGCATATAAAACAATTTAGTATGCAGCAATTGATTGGAAGGGCAACCGAAGTAAAAGCACTGCTTCAATATATAAATTCAGACAAATCTGAATTTATTGCAGTTTATGGTCGTCGCCGAGTGGGCAAAACATTTCTTATCCGCAAAGCGTTTAACGACAACTTCGTTTTTTCTGTTACAGGAGTTTATAATGCACCAAAACAAGAACAGCTAACCAACTTTGCAATAGCCATGCAACGGCATACAAGGCAAGAACGATTAATTATACCTCGAAATTGGTTGCTGGCATTTTTCGAGCTATCCAAATATATCGAAACGCTACCCGATGGCAACAAAATCATATTCATCGACGAAATGCCATGGATGGACACGGCAAAATCAGGATTTATAGCTGCCCTCGAAAATTTTTGGAATAGCTGGGCATCAATACGCAACGACATCAAATTAATAGTATGCGGTTCAGCCACATCTTGGATGATAAGCAATCTCATAAGCAGCAAGGGGGGACTGCACAACAGGTTGACCCACCATATAGTAGTAAAGCCTTTTACACTTGGTGAATGTGAAGAATACTTCAGAACCTACAAATTCCAATACTCACGCAAACAGATTGCCGAATGTTACATGGCAATGGGCGGAATACCCTATTACCTGTCGCTAATGGATCGCTCAAAAAGCGTGGCACAAAACATCGACACACTATTTTTCGCACAAAATGCACCATTGAGAAATGAATTTAACGACCTATACAAAGCTCTCTTCAAAAATGCCATACCCCACATCGCCATCGTCACAGCATTGGCATCAAAAGGCATTGGACTGACACGAAAAGAACTTATTGCCGCCACTGGCCTTACCGACAATGGCGCATTCAGCACCCAAATAGAAGAATTGATGCTATGCGGTCTTATTCGCGCCTACGAACCTTTCAGCAAGCACAATAGCAACCTCCGCAAAGAAAGGCAAAAAAGAGAAACAATATTCCAATTGACCGACTTTTACACACTATTTTACTTTAACTTTATTCAAAACAACCGATTCCACGACGACCATTTTTGGACAAATTCACTCAACAGTCCCACACACAGCACTTGGAGCGGACTGGCATTCGAGATGCTATGCCTCGACCATTTGCCACAAATAAAACACGCTCTTGGAATTACTGGAGTCCAAGCCTATGCTTGCTCCTGGCGCGGGAAAGGGTCGCAAATCGACTTGATAATTGACCGCAAAGATGATACTATCAACATCTGCGAAATGAAATATGCAAAAAATGAATTTGAAATAAACAAAGATTATGAAGCCCGATTGGAAAGCAAAATCAATGATTTCATCAACGAAACTGCCACAAAAAAAGCCTTAATATTGACGCTAATCACAACTCATGGCATAAAACCGAATGCACACAGCGGCATAGTCCAAGCAGAAATCACTCTTGATGCCCTATTCCATCTATAACATCATAGTAATCATAGATTTGCAATATTGACAAGAAAAACCACAAAATCATGAAACAGTTTATAATAGCACTCTTTATCACAACCGCAATAATAACACGGGGGGAGAACATTGGGCTGCCCGAGGATATTATACCCACGCCCGCGCTAATAGAATTTAGTGCGGGAAACTTCACACTATCCGAAAACAACAACACATTTCATATAGCAGGCAGCAATGATGGACAGCTGGGCAGCTACATTGCATCATTGCCGATAGCACTTACCGCAACCGACACAGAAGCAGACATTAACATCTCAATCAATGGCAATGCCGATGATGACGAAAGTTACACACTTAGCATAACGCCAAGCGGCATATACATCACCGCAAACAGTGAAACAGGGGCGTTCTATGCCATTCAATCGCTGCTGCAAATGACACGCGGCGGTGCAACAAATCAAATCAAGTGCTGCACCATAACCGACTGCCCACGATTTGCCTATCGTGGACTGCATTTCGATGTATCGCGCCACTTCCGCTCCAAAGAGTTTCTAATGAAACAAATCGATGCCATGGCACTGCTCAAGCTCAACACCATGCACCTGCATCTGACCGATGCCGCTGGTTGGAGATTGCAAATAGATAGCTACCCGCGACTGACTGAATTTGCCGCATGGCGACCATGGCAGAAGTGGACCGACTGGTGGGACAGCGACCGCACATATTGCGAACAAAATGATCCTCGTGCATACGGTGGATTCTATAGCAAAGAAGATATACGCGAAATAATAGCATACGCTACGGCACGGCATATAAATGTTGTCCCAGAAATTGAGATGCCTGGACATAGCGAAGAAGTGCTTGCTGCATACCCGCAACTTTCGTGTAACGGGAAACCATACGGAAGCGGCGACTTGTGCATCGGCAACGAGGCGACTTTCACTTTTCTTGAGAATGTCCTTACCGAGGTCATCGAACTATTCCCTTCACAATATATCCACATTGGCGGCGACGAAGCCACCAAAGATAGCTGGAAAACATGTCAGCTGTGCCAAAAACGAATGGCCGATGAAGGGCTGGTAAACGTTGACGAATTACAAAGCTACCTTATACACCGCATCGAGCAATTTGTAGAATCAAAAGGACGCACAATCATAGGATTTGACGAAATCATGCAAGGCGGCCTTGCCCCTGGTGCTGTGGTAATGTCGTGGCGCGGCATTGAGCCTGGACTTGATGCCATGCGGCAAGGCAACTATGCCATCATGAACCCCAATGCTTGCTACTACCTCGATTACACACAAGATGCCCCATTCAAAGAGCCAGTATCGATAGGCGGATATACCCCACTCGAAAAGACCTATTCATTTGAACCATTGCCCGACAGCATACCAGCAGAAACTGCCCAATACATGTTGGGGGTGCAAGGAAATTTATGGGCCGAATATATCACCGACGACAGCCATGCCGAATACATGTATTATCCTAGGGCTTTCGCTATTGCCGAAACAGGCTGGACACAGCCCGAGAAGAAAAATTACACCGACTTCCGCCGACGCTCGCTCGTGCTGCTCGACCAACTGCGCACAATGGGCTACAACACATTCGACCTCGCCAACGAATATGGCGACCGCAAGGAAAGCCAGCAACCGCTCGACCATGCCGGGCGCGGCTGCCACGTCATTTACAACCTGCCATACAGCCGCCAATATCCCGCTGCGGGCGATAGTGCACTTACCGACGGCATTCGTGGCGGCTGGACTTACGGCGACAACCGCTGGCAAGGCACGATGCGCGACATGGACGTGACCATCGACCTTGGCAGCCAACGCCCCATAAACTACATTGGTGCGACATTCCTGCAATCGGTAGGTGCATGGGTATATATGCCTCGCCGCGTTGACTTTTATATCTCCGACGACGGTGAAAACTTCACACCAGCAGGAACAGCTTGGTGCGACGTACCCGACACCTCGGCCGAAATACGCTATAAAGTGTATTCAACCCTGTGTCACACCGTCGCCCGATACGTGCGGCTACGTGCCACCAAATACCCCAAAGCCGGCTCATGGCTATTCACCGATGAAATCGTAATCAACTGATAGAACAACATCTAATGATTATTCTATTATGTAGCCGTGGCGTAGCTCAATTCATTAGGGACATTCAGTAAATGGTATAAAATTAGCCAACTAATTCGCAACATTTTGTGTGTAAATTAGTTGGCTAATTTTATACCATTTACTGAATGTCCCTAATTATTCTCGGGGCGGAGCTGACGCACAGTTTCACCAGTACGCCACATTTCACTGTCATGCAGGGCTTTTAACTCGGCATTAAGTTTCTCGCGATAGTCGGGTTGGCTATTGGTGTCAATCGATATTTGAGCCTCATTGCCTGTCTTCACACTTTCATAAAGCTTTTCCATAACGGGCTTGATTGCATCGTGGAACGGGCCCATCCAGTCGAGTGCGCCACGTTGTGCAGTGGTCGAACAGTTGGCATACATCCAGTCCATGCCCTTTGCAGCAAAGAGTGGCATAAGCGACTGTGTGAGTTCTTCGACTGTTTCATTGAAAGCCTCCGATGGAGTGTGCCCATTTTCACGCAACACTTCATACTGTGCAAGCAACAATCCTTGTATAGCACCCATCAACGAGCCACGCTCGCCAGTGAGGTCGCTATATACCTCGCGCTTGAAAGTAGTTTCAAACAAATAGCCCGAACCTACACCTATACCCAAAGCCAGGCAACGATCAAGAGCACGGCCAGTAGCATCTTGATAAACCGCATAGCTTGAGTTAATACCACGACCTTGCAGGAACATAGTGCGCAACGATGTACCCGAACCCTTGGGTGCAACCATTATCACGTCAACATCCTTTGGTGGAACGATACCTGTGCGTTCACTGTAGGTTATACCGAAACCGTGAGAGAAATACAAAGCCTTGCCAGCAGTCAGGTGCTTCTTAATTGTAGGCCACAAAGCTATCTGTGCTGCGTCGCTGAGCAGATACTCGATAATCGTGGCACGCTTGGCAGCTTCCTCGATTTCAAAAAGAGTTTCGCCAGGAACCCAACCATCGGCAACTGCCTTGTCCCACGTCTTGCTTTCCTTGCGTTGACCGACAATTACCTTGAAACCGTTGTCGCGCAAATTAAGCGACTGGCCAGGGCCTTGCACACCATAGCCGATGACAGCTATAGTTTCATCTTTCAATACTTCTCTTGCCTTTTCTAATGTAAATTCATCACGGGTGACTACTTTCTCGTCAACACCGCCAAAATTCAAAATTGCCATAAGTTGTTAATTATGATAATATTACTGTTTTAATTCACTAAATCCGAACCGTGCACGGCAATGCGTGATATTGCCTTCGGTAATTTCGGCTTGACAGCCATGCACATCGGTGTCATCTACCATCACGTTCACCGTTGCCCCATACACGCATTCCTTGATGAACACAATGTCGAAGCGCGACACCATGTAACGATCATAATGCTCTATAGGCCACTGATCCATCAGCCGTTCGATATACCGCACAGTATTAACATGGCGGTTGAAATCCACATCGCAGTAACCGAATGTATAAACCTTGCTCCTGCCCTGTTTCACAGGCTTCAACCGCATAGGCGGTGCTATAGGACAAGGCACATCGGGACGCGCACTGGCTTCAAGCTCGGCCACCGACGACAATTCACACATTTTGCGAGTATTCATGTCAATCATCGCCCATTCCGAACGTACATAACCTACTACCTCGCCGTTGCGATATATCGCAAAATTACGATACGACAGCAACCTGCTTGCCTGTTCAATCCACGACTGCACAGTGTAATTGTCATTTACCTGTGGATAACGCTTCATCTCGATTGCGAGCTTTGCAAGTACCCAGCCACGTCCCTCGGGGGCAAAACGTGCATACCCCACGTTCATAGCGTTGGCATGTTCGGTGGCGACCCTTATGAGGCGGTTCACAAGCAGCGGCAACGGCATCAAACTCTCGGCGTTACACTCCCCGGCAGCCAAGAAAAACTCATGCGTATAAACACCATTCTCCTCGGTTATCCGTCTTTCAAGCATCGTTCCACCTCCTCCTTGCGGCGTGCCCGTTCCTCGATATACATCGTCACATACTCATTTGGCGACTTGGTGATTGCCACGCGCCCGCTGCGCACGAATTGCCTGATGTCATACCGCTTGAGTTCCTCAAACAGTGCCGTGGTTTCATCGTCATGTCCAGTCTTTTCAATCACAGTGTATTCACGGGTGATTTCGAGTATTCGGGCATTGTGCCTGCGAATAATATCTTCGAGGTTTTTCTCTTCGAGCAGCTCCACAGTCGGCACTTTGTACAGGGCGATTTCCTGGTACACAATCTCGTCGTCGCGGTAATAAAACGATTTAAGCACATCGATGCGCTTCTCGATTTGCATCACGAGTTTTGCTATGGTCGGCTCGTCGGCCCATGTTGTAATGGTGAACTTATGCACCCCTTGTATCGACGATGGCGACACCGACAGCGACTCGATGTTCAGCTTGCGGCGTGTGAAAATGATTGATATCTGGTTGAGCAAGCCCACACGGTTTTCCGAGAAAACCGTCACCGTGAACAGCTCTTTATTGTTTTTTTCTTCCATATCAGGGGCATTAACATTCATATTTCTCATTCTTGTTGAGCAAAATGGTAGTAATAGGAGCACCAGCCGGAGTCATTGGGTAAACAAGCTCCTCGGGATCGATATTGACATTAAGCAGATAAGCCCCATCATGCGCCAACATACGCTCCACGGCGGCATCAAGCTGGTCGAGTGTTTCAACATCTTCGCCTGGAATGCCATAAGAATTGGCAAGCATCACAAAATTGGGGTTCACAAGTTGCGTTTCTGAAAAACGACGGTTGTAGAACAAAGCTTGCCACTGGCGCACCATTCCAAGGAAATTATTGTTAAGCAAGATGATTTTCACGCCTACGCCATACTGCAAAATCACACCCAATTCTTCGACAGTCATCTGCAACCCTCCATCACCAGTGAAGAAGCACACCGTGCGGCTCGGGTCGCCAATCTTGGCACCAATGGCAGCTGGCAGACCAAAGCCCATCGTGCCCAATCCGCCTGAAGTGATTATGCTGCGCGGAGCCGTGTACTTGAAATAACGCGCCGACAGCATCTGGTTCTGTCCGACATCGGTCACCAACACCGCACCTTGCCCTGCGGCCTCGGCCACTTTGCGAGCCACTCGTCCCATGGTGATGCGGGTAGTGTCGTTCAACTCGGGGTTAATCACTTTATCCAGTTCCACCTCCCAAGCCTTGTCAAAGCTGGCCAACCATTCATCATGGCGCGACACAGCAACCTTGTCGGCAAGCATTGCCAGCACTGCACGGGCATCGCCATGTATAGTGGCAGTCGGCTTGATTATTTTGCCAAATTCCGATGAATCGATATCAATATGCACAATCTTTGCTTGAGGTGCAAAACACTTTGGATCACCCGTCACACGGTCGTCAAAACGCATACCGACAGCCACAAGCAAGTCGCAACTGCTTATTGCGACATTGGCAGCAACATTGCCATGCATTCCCACAAATCCCTTGAACAATGGTGAATCGGTAGCTATTGTTGACAATCCCAGCAACGTAGTCGTCACAGGTATTTGAGCCTTCTCGGCAAGCCGCTCCAGCTCAGCCTCGCCATGCGCAATCTCCACACCATGCCCCGAAATTATCAGCGGACGTTTAGCTTCGTCAATCATGCGTGCCACGGCATCAACATCTTGCTCGCAAATAATGGGCGATGGATCATAAGTACGCACAAAGTGGCATTTCTTGTATCCGCGCCATTCCATGGTGTCGCACTGCGCATTCTTGGCAAAGTCAAGCACTACTGGACCGGGACGGCCAGTCGAAGCTATATAAAAAGCCCGTGCCACAGCCCACCGCAAGTCCTCGACGTTGCGTATCTGGTAGCTCCACTTCGTTATTGGTTGCGTGATACCTATCACGTCGGTTTCCTGAAAAGCATCCGAGCCAAGCAATTCGCTGCCTACTTGCCCTGTAATTACCACCAACGGGGTACTATCCATCATGGCATCGCCCAACCCCGTAATGACATTGGTAGCAGCAGGCCCCGATGTGACGATTACCACACCCGTGCGTCCTGAAATGCGGGCATAGCCTTGTGCGGCATGCACGGCACCCTGCTCATGGCGAACCAATATGTGATGCAACTGCTCCTTATAGTCATACAAGCAGTCGAACACTGGTATAATGGCACCACCGGGATAGCCAAAAATGGTGTCAACCCCTTCGGCTATCAACGAGCGCACCAACGCCTCGGCACCTGAAATAATCTCGTTCATATCTATATATCTATCGTTTATTTTCTTTTTCTCAACTATTCGCGCACACCGCCACGGTCGGCCGAAGTGACCATCGATGCATAGGCTTGCAAGGCTTTAGATACCACACGGTTGCGCTTTGTCGGTTTGAAAGCATCTTTCCCTTTAGCTTCCTCCTCGGCACGACGCGCGGCGAGTTCCTCGTCGCTCAGTATCACATTTATGCTGCGTTGCGGTATGTCAATATCGATAATGTCGCCATCACGTAGCAACCCTACATTGCCGCCTCTGGCCGCTTCTGGCGAAATATGCCCAATCGACAGTCCCGACGTACCTCCCGAGAAGCGGCCATCGGTGATGAGCGCACACTCCTTGCCCAAGTGCCGCGACTTTATATATGATGTCGGGTAAAGCATCTCCTGCATTCCAGGGCCACCCTTTGGACCCTCGTAGATGATTACCACCACGTCGCCCGCCACGACTTTGCCACCGAGAATGCCATCAACAGCATCTTCCTGCGACTCAAACACTTTGGCGCGACCACGGAAATGGAATATACTTTCATCGACACCAGCCGTCTTCACCACGCAACCATCTTTGGCAATGTTACCCCGCAACACAGCAAGCCCGCCGTCTTTCACATAGGCATGGTCAAAATCGCGTATGCATCCAGTAGCACGGTCAGTATCAAGCTCTTTGTAATAATTTTCCTGTCCGCCGAGAGTGACCGACCTTACACCAGCTGGAGCACTGCGCCACAGCCAAGCGGCAGTCATGTCGAACTTCGCGCCCTCGATAGCATATCGGTCGATAGCTTCGCCCAACGTCAAGCCATCTACACGGCGCAATGAAGTGTCGATAAGTCCATTACGGGCAAGAATACCCATTATCGACATTATACCTCCAGCACGATTGACATCTTCAATATGGTATTTTGAATTTGGAGCGACCTTGCACAAAACAGGAGTATGCCTCGATAGCGCATCAATGTCGGCCATGGTGAAATCGGCTTCGGCCTCATTGGCCACTGCAAGCAAGTGCAACACAGTGTTGGTGCTTCCACCCATTGCAATGTCAAGCGTCATGGCATTGAGCATAGCTTGGCGACTGGCAATGCTGCGCGGCAATACGCTCGTGTCGCCATCTTCGTAATATTTTTTGCAATTTTCCACTATTATTGCGGCAGCCCGTTTGAAGAGAGCAAGACGGTTGGAATGCGTTGCAACAATAGTCCCGTTGCCTGGCAGACCCAATCCAATGGCCTCGACAAGGCAATTCATGGAATTGGCAGTGAACATTCCCGAGCAAGAACCACACGTCGGACAAGCGCAACATTCCACATCGGCAATAGTCTTGTCATCAATGCTGTCATCGGCGGCATCGACCATCACATCGATAAGGTCGAGTGCACGTTCACCCGTATGCCCAGCCTCCATAGGGCCTCCCGAAACAAATATCGCAGGTATATTCAACCGCATTGCGGCCATGAGCATACCTGGAGTAATCTTGTCGCAGTTGCTTATGCACACCATCGCATCGGCACAATGGGCGTTAACCATGTATTCCACACTGTCGGCAATCAAGTCGCGCGAAGGCAACGAATAAAGCATCCCTTGGTGGCCCATGGCGATGCCGTCGTCAATGGCAATAGTGTTGAACTCGGCAGCGAAACAGCCCAATTGCTCGATTTCGCGCTTCACTATCTGCCCCACCTCATGCAGATGCGTATGCCCTGGCACAAATTGAGTAAACGAGTTGACAATGGCAATGATAGGCTTGCCCATCTGCCCAGGTTTCATGCCGTTGGCGAGCCACAATGCCCGCGCCCCTGCCATGCGGCGACCTTGTGTCGATATGGCACTTTTCAATGGAAAACTCATATCTAATTCTATCTTACTATGAATAAAAGAACCTTTCCGCCAGTCTTACTATCTCGTGGAGGAAAGGTTCTCTATAAATTTATTATGGTACTCAGGCCTATGTACGCGTGCCGTAACCTCCACTGCTTATTTCAAAATATCCACGACAATTGCCACGACGCTAATTGATAGGACGACGTGCAATGCTGCAGATAGAATGACAGTAATGGAAGATAACGCGTTCATAAGCTCATCTATATCGTTGTTAATGCCGCAAAGTTATGCAGGAATATCCAATGATGCAAATCTTTTACACGAAATTTGTCTTATTGGCTTCATTTTTCAACAGTGTTGCCCGATATCGCAAAAAAAAGCCACATACCGCACTCAAACGCTTACAAACGGGCATGGCACAGATAAGCCTAAACAAGCCACACGCTGCCAAGCATGGGCAACAGACCATCGGAAATCACAGGGAACGCCGATTCGGTCCCATTTGTGTTAGGCGACGAGCCACCCACCATCTCCGAAGCGACGTGGATTTCAATCAATTTTGATATACCTAAATACAACACGGCAATCAATACCGTGACACCAAAAATAATCCCAATTGCTTTCAATCTCCTTTTCATAAGTTTTTCATTTTAATAACATGGCTGTATTAAATTTTACACCTGCAACGCTGGCAGAATATATGCAAATTTGCATATATAACGTATATCGCTGCATTAATATTGCACCCGAGCAACCTATTTTTTACTGCACCTTGCAATCGGTGACAATAATTGTGGAATTACCACGCCACGGCAATGCACCACGGTACTCCTTGTAAGTGAGCGTCACACGCTTGCCAGTCATCTTCAATTGCATAATGTCATGTGCCAAAGAATCATCTACAACCGAAAATATGAAATCTCGCTCATATATGTGCACAGTATCGACAAGACGCTCCTCACTGACCATCTGCCCTTCGTATGTATCGAAGATATATCCTTCACGCCGCAATTCGACTATTGTACCTCGCTGTTGTGCCTCGCTCACGTATGGTACACAGTACACCACATAAGCCCACACAACTACCACCACAACTACCACCGACAGAAACACGGCCACGGCCTTGCGCAACTTGCCGCCACGCTTGCCTATCGTCTGGCTTTCAATTTCTTGCTCGTCACGCGACTCGGGAGTGTCGGTATCTTGTTGATGCTCGGTCGATGGCTGGCTTTCCTCTTCTTCGGTCGAGTCGCCATCGAAATAATCGTTGTATTCATTATCCCTCGGCATAGTTTACATTTTTTATGTTTATAATTTCATACCACTACCACTCGTGCGCACCACCACTCTGCCACTCTTTATGCGGCGGCGGTCAATTGCCATATAGACAAATGAATATATGCCCAGCACGATGAGCAATGCCGTCTGCACACCCCACACGAGCATGGCAAATGCCGATGCTTGAGGGTCGAAATTGGCAGGGTCGAAACGCCCCACGCCATATATCGACAGACCAAAGATGATGGCTATGTGCCACGAGCCAAGCCCCCCATTAGTGGGAATACCCATGCCGATGCTACTAAGCACAAACAGCACAAGAGTGGCTTTAAGCCCTATGTCGTCGGTAAACGAGAAAGCAAACGTGGCAATATAGAGCTGCAAAAAGTAGCACCCCCATATCAATACCGTATAACCCAGAAAACGCCACTTGCCATCCATGCGCCCAATGGCCGAAAAGCCCTCCCACAAGTTGGCAACCATCAACTTGACCTTCACAATAATCGTGTTCTGCGTCTTGCTTGTGAACAGCCACACAATGGCCGCTACACACAAGGCAACACCACACCACAACCATGGCGACACCATGAGGTTCCACAACCCATCCTTGACTTGCGGGTAAGTGTCGAGAAACGACATGAACGCCCCACGTGCAATAAAAAATGTAAATACCGTCAGAAGAAGCACGGTAACAGTGTCGCTAAGCCTGTCGGCGACCATCGACCCAAGCACAGCTGTGAACGATGCTTTTTGACGGTTGGCTATATAGCCAGTACGCCACACCTCGCCAAGCCTCGGGAATATGAGATTGACAGCGTATGTGCCAAAAATGGAATTTACAAGCGCACTCAACGGAGCATCAACCCCTATTGCCCTCAACTGCAACCGCCATCGGCAAGCCCTGAAAATATGGCTGAAGATGCTCACCACCACAACCGGGACAAACCACAGGTAGTTCACGTTCTCTTTCAACACACTGCGCATCTGTTCCATGTCAACGTTAGTGTACAAAAAATAGAACAACCCGCCACCTATGGCTATCGATATGGCATACTTAAATATATTAGAAATAATCTTCTTTACCTCTTGCTGCATGATTAATAGTTCTAAAAATGGTCGTTTTGCGACATTTGTGCACGATTTATGCCCCGCATCGCTTGTTTTTCTCTCTTCGGAGCATTACCTTTGTACGGCGGTGCAAAGATACGTCAAATTATTGGATTATGCTTTTCCAACAGGGGAAATAAACAGCTTCTACAATTTCAAACGATAAAAACCACTGTGGCAATGCAACAACAAGTTAAAGCAAAAAAATCGCTCGGGCAGCATTTCCTGACCGACTTGGCTGTAGCCCAGCGCATTGCTGGCACTATGTCGCAGCACAAAGCCCTGCCACTGCTTGAGGTGGGTCCAGGGATGGGTGTACTCACAAAATTCTTAATTGCCGGAGGCCACGACCTGAAAGTGGTAGAACTCGACGGGGAATCGGTTGCCTACCTGCACAAATATTTCCCCATGCTCGATGGCCGAATTATCGCCGACGACTTCCTGCGCCTTGACCTGAACGCCATATACGGCAAAAACAAGTTTTGCATCATAGGCAACTACCCCTACAATATTTCATCGCAAATTTTCTTCAAGGTACTCGACTACAAAGACCAAGTAGAATGCTGTAGCGGAATGCTGCAACGCGAGGTGGCACAACGCATCGCCGCACCTCCAGGGTCCAAAACCTATGGCATATTGTCGGTGCTATTACAAGCATGGTACGACATTGAATATTTATTCACCGTTGATGAAAACGTGTTTGACCCGCCGCCTAAAGTAAAGTCGGGCGTAATCAGGCTTACACGCAACTCCACCACATCGCTCGGCTGCGACGAAGCATTGTTTAAGACTGTCGTGAAAACCGCATTCGGACAGCGACGGAAGACCCTGCGCAACTCGCTGAAACCGCTGCTGCCGTCGCCACCACCCGAGGCTGCCTCATTGCTCGCCTTGCGACCCGAGCAATTGGGAGTGGAGCAATTTGTGGAACTGACAGGCATTGTTGCCGCCAGTCGCGCCCTGCCTTGACACATGCCGGGACTCTTGCCCCCGTGATGGGGAAACATGCACCCTGCTGTAACACAAGGAAATGAGAACCACCATTTTTTTGTATCACCCATGACCCGCACTGGCGTAGCGGGCCGACAAAAGATTGAGAACAACTATGAAAGAATACACCGAAGAATATTTACAGCAAGTAAAAGACATAATCGCCGCTGGCGACGTGGATAAAGCCCGCGAATTGCTCGCCGACCTCCACCCTGCCGACATAGCCGAGTTGTTCCACGACCTCGACACCGACGAAGCCGAATTCCTCAACAAGTTGCTCGACGAGGAAACCGCAGCCGAAGTGCTGATGGAACTTGACGAAGACGACCGAAAAGAACTGCTTGCACAGATGCCCAACGAGGACATCGCAAAACAGCTGGAACACCTTGACTCGGACGATGCCGTTGACCTTATACAAGAACTCGACGAGGAAGACCGCGACGAGGTAATATCGCACATCGACGACGTGGAACAGGCCGGCGACATCATCGACCTGCTGAAGTATGACGACGACACTGCCGGCGGATTGATGGGCACCGAAATGATTGTGGTGAACGAGAACTGGAGTATGCCCGAATGCATGAAGCAAATGCGCATGCAAGCCGAGGACATGGACGAGATATATTATGTATATGTCGTTGACAACGACAACCGGCTCAAAGGCGTGTTCCCGCTGAAAAAGATGATTACGCACCCATCGGTGTCGAAAATAAAGCATGTGATGATTACCGACCCAATTGCCGTCAAAGCCGACACCCCCATCGAGGAGGTTGCTCTCGACTTCGAGAAATACAACCTCGTGGCAATGCCGGTAGTCGATTCAATCGGCCGACTCGTGGGGCGCATAACAGTTGACGACATCATGGATCAAGTGCGCGAACAGAGCGAACGTGAGTACCAATTGGCATCGGGTATCTCTACCGACGTGGAAACCAACGACAACCTCCTCACCCAGACCAAAGCCCGACTGCCGTGGCTGCTAATCGGAATGATTGGCGGACTTGTCAACTCGGTAATCCTCAACAACTTTGAAGACGGTTTCGCCACCAATCCTGCCATGGCACTGTTCATCCCGCTCATCGGCGGCACTGGCGGGAATGTGGGCATCCAGTCGTCGGCAATCGTCGTGCAAGGCCTTGCCAACGGCAGCCTCGACATCAAGCACGCAGCCAAGCAGATAGGCAAGGAAATCGGCGTGGGACTTATCAACGCTTCAATCATATCGCTGCTGGTATTCTGCTACAACTGTTTCTTCCTCGACGACCCGGGACGCATCACCACCATAGCCGTGTCGGTGTCGCTGTTCTCAGTTGTCATATTTGCATCAATCTTCGGCACTCTCGTACCGTTGACGCTCGAACGTTTAAAAATCGACCCCGCACTTGCCACAGGCCCGTTCATTAGCATCACCAACGACATCATCGGCATGGTAATCTACACCGCTGTCAGCAGCACGCTCATGCACTACCTGCAAGGCGTCATTGTTTAGCTCTATACAGCCATGCTTGTGCTCCGCGCGATTTTTAGCAATTAAATTTTGCCTTTTCACGGCAAGTTGCTATCTTTGTGCGCCGTTTCGCAATGAGCGGCTGCTACAGCTTGGAGTGATGCTCGAGTGGCTGAAGAGGCACGCCTGGAAAGCGTGTATGCGTCAAAAGCGCATCGGGGGTTCGAATCCCCCTCACTCCGCAACCCTTGGCGGCAATATATGCCGCCATTTATATTTTCACCAAGACCGACTGCCCTGCCAAAACCGAAGCAAACAAAACAAATGCAGGGTCATAGCACTCTCCCACAATACGTTCATTACCTTTTGTGTAATAAATCCCAGCATGATATTGATTGGGCGATTTCAAATTTACTTTAACTGCACATCGGCATTCACCAACAGCTGCATTGTGGCAATCACAGACATTCAACTCGGCATACCCATATAAAGTATCTCCTTGAATACGAGGGGGAAATTTCACATTTTCGCGATTAGGGACTTTCAATGCCAACCGCCAAACCGAAAGATATCCTTCGGGTTTGTCGCCCCTCAACTTTACCAGGAAGAATGCCGATGGCGCAACATTGCCACCGACAACCATAGATGGCGAAAAAACAATTCTGGCGATTTCTTCTTCACCATCAATAGTTTGTAAATTAGAAAATTCATCCATACCTGAAAATAGAATGAATATGTTCCACTACTTTAGCTGCTTGGTCGGCATCAAAAGTTTCTTTCCCCATGAGCCTTATTTCTCCTTTCATCGCCGCATACGAAAATTCTTTATTACCAATATTTATCGAAGCTATGCCCGATTTAGCAGACAAAAGGAATGTCCCATTAGGGCTTGGGAAAAGATTCCAAAAACTCAATTGAGAGCCTGATAGAAGCTCCAGCAACTTTTTTGTGTTGTTGTATGAACTTTCTTCCAAAGGTGCAGATCCATATCCATCCCACCCTTCATGTTGCAAATCACCATAAAGATTTTCCAATCTTGCAATCATGCCTGCCTTGGATGCAAATTCCGAATTGAAATTAGCATCAATTTCATCATGAATGACCTCATTGGTATCACCGTTACGCTGCTCACAAATCACACTGCCATTTGTCGGATTATTATTTACAGCATATATGTTATATGCCCCCAAGGACATAGACAAAACCGACACAACAGTAAGCACATAAGATGCCTTTGTTCTATTGTGGGGAATTTCGATCGGAGCCGACATATTAAATTCCATCATACTCATTGAGCTTTTTCCATTAATTTAATTATATCAGGCGTAACCAAATCATGGAATGCCGCATAAATAATATCATTCAACAATGATGACGATTCAAGGATTTCTGCAACTTTCACATCGTTGGCAAATGCTTCCAGTCCCAAAACAAACCGAATGTGCCGTTCATCCAATATTTCGGCATCAAATTTTACGACCAATCTGCCATCTCCAATCTCGGCATTGGCTTCGCGGCTTATTTTTACTGGTTTGGGACTATTCGAAATATTAAGACGTGCAACTTCCCGAATACCTTCGTCCAAAAATGTATATGGTATAGCAGTTTTAAATGCATTAAACACATCCTCCGAATCCAAATCCCACACATTTTGTTTTTTTAAAGTCACCCTGACGACCTCTGTTACGCCTATAGCATTTAAAAACGACACCAATCGACCAATGCCAGGCTGCATTGTTGATGCAAATGATCGATAATCACGTGCACCTATCCTAACAGAAGCAAGCGTTTTAGAAAAGGTAAATAACAAATGCTGCTGCTTAGCAGAAACCTCAATAGTGCCAACTTCCGACCCACCTTGCGGATTAAAATCAACGTTGAAATTATCCTTAAGATACTTTACAAGAACATCTGCTTTTGCAGACAAAGATGTTTCCACATACTCAATGTCTGCGGAAGCCTCGCGCATAAAAGTCCGATTATAGACCTTATGCTCAATGTCTTGAAATGGATTTATAATTTTCATAATTATATTACAAATATAATATAAAAAACTCACACTCACAAGCGACCAATCATGATTTCACCTTAATCATGACTGGTATAACAAAGTCCATAAAACAGACATGCCGAGTTTTCGGCTTTATGGGATACTATCTTTTTAATTAATTTCGTATTTTTGCAGCATTACAAACTTTTTACTACCGATGCTGCACGATATCGACATCTTCAACATTTTCCTTGCCGCAATGGCCATCACTGCCGTGGTGGTATATGTGGCATTGCACTTCATAAACGCCGGATATGGAATGATGTACACTCGCCGATGGGGCCCGTCGATTGGCAACCGCGTCGGGTGGGTGCTGATGGAAGCCCCAGTGTTCATCGCTATGGGCATACTATGGTATTGCAGCGACCGGCAGTTTCAAATCGTACCACTAATAATTTTCACGCTGTTCCAGTTGCACTACTTCCAAAGGGCGTTCATCTTCCCCTTTTTCATCAAGGGGAGCAACCAAATGCCCCTGTCGATAATCGCCATGGGTGTGATATTCAACGTGCTCAACGCAGTGATGCAAGGCGGCTGGCTGTTCTACCTCGTACCCGCCGACCATTACAGCATCGACTGGCTGTTCACTCCGCAATTCGTTGCTGGAGTAACGGTATTTTTCATGGGAATGGCAATAAACATAAACAGCGACAGCATAATACGCAACCTGCGCCGCCCCGGCGACAGCAAGCACTACCTGCCACGTGGAGGAATGTTCAACTATGTGTCGAGTGCCAACTACTTTGGCGAGCTACTTGAATGGACTGGGTTTGCTATCCTTACGTGGTCTTGGGCGGGTGCAGTATTCGCCTTGTGGACTTTTGCCAACCTTGCTCCACGAGCCGAACAAATATACAAACGCTACTCCCAAGAATTCGGAGAAGAATTTACCAAACTGAAATTACGCCGAATCATACCTTACATATACTGACAATGACACAGATAAACAGCAATATATTCACCCCAGCACATATAAGGCCACTGACGCTGCGCAACCGCACCATTCGCTCGGCTGCATTCGAGAACATGTGTCCTGGACATCGCCCCTCAAAAATGCTGGCCGATTACCACCTATCAGTGGCAAACGGTGGCGTGGGAATGACCACTATAGCCTATGCATCGGTCAACCGTAGTGGGCTATCGTTTGACAACCAATTGTGGATACGCCCCGAAATCGTCGGAGAGCTGCGCCAATTAACCGATGCAATCCACCTCACTGGTGCAAAAGTCGCAATACAATTGGGACATTGCGGAAACATGTCGCACCGGTCAACCGCCGGACGCACACCGATATCGGCATCAAGCGGCTTCAATCTATACTCACCGACATTTGTCCACGGCATGGACGAAAACGAGATACGGCAAGTGGCTGCCGACTTCGGCTCGGCGGTAAAGCTCGCCATCGATGCAGGATTTGACTGCGTAGAAATCCACGCCGGACATGGTTACCTGATAAGCCAGTTCCTATCGCCCTACACCAACCACCGCCACGACCACTGGGGTGGGACGCTCGACAACCGAATGAACTTCATGCGCCTGTGCATGGAACAGGTGATGCGTGCCGCCAATGGACAAGTAGCCGTAGTGGTGAAAACCAACATGCGCGACGGCTTCAAGGGAGGCAATGGCATAGACGAAGGAATAAAAATAGCACAAGAACTCGAACAATCAGGTGCCGATGCATTAGTATTGAGCGGCGGCTTCGTCAGCAAAGCCCCGATGTATGTGATGCGCGGCGAGATGCCCATACGCACCATGACGCATTACATGAACTGCTGGTGGCTGAAATACGGGGTGCGAATGTTTGGCAAAATGATGATAAAAAACGAACCATACCGCGACTTGTACTTCCTCGATGATGCGCTGACAGTGCGCCGCGAAGTGAAATTGCCACTAATCTACGTCGGCGGCTGCGTGTCGCGCTCGGGAATAGAACATGTGCTAAATTGCGGCTTTGAAGCTGTGCAAATGGCCCGGGCATTGCTCAACGAGCCCGATTTCGTCAACCGCATGGCCGCCGGCGAGGAACGATGTGGCTGCACCCACACCAACTATTGCATAGCACGAATGTACACGCTCGAAATGTCGTGCCACAAGCACCGCACCGACCTGCCTCCGTGTCTGATACGTGAAATCGAACAAATCGAGCACCGCAATGCACAGTGACACTACGACAGTGGCACTTGTCACTGGAGCTTCATCAGGCATAGGCCGCGAATTTGCAAGACAACTTGCCAAGAAAGGGCATAACATACTGGCAATCAGCAACCAGCAGGAAGAATTAATACTTACTGCCGCAGAATTGGCAACATTGAACCCCAGCGGTAAATTCCCCACATATTTTGCCGACCTGTCACAGCCAGGAGCCGACATGCAGTTGCTTGAATACTGCCACGCCAATGGCTATGAAGTGGATATACTCATTAACAATGCCGGCATATTCTCATTCCGCACCATCACCGACACACCACCCGAGCGCATCGACCTATTCATCGATCTACATATTAGGGCGGTGACACACTTGTGCCGCACATTCGCACTCGACATGAAACAACGGCATTGCCACGGCTACATACTCAACATGTCGTCGATGTCGTGCTGGATGCCAATGCCTGGCATAGCCATGTACAGTGCCACCAAAGCCTACATCAGGGTAATGTCGCGCTCGCTCAACGTGGAACTTGCCGACGACGGCATCACCGTCATGGCGGCATGCCCGGGCGGGATTGCCACCGACCTGTTCAAGTTGCCACACCAGTTGCAACGCATAGGCGTGAAAGTGGGCGCACTCGCCACTCCACAACGGTTTGTCAGTGGCGCATTGAAACGCCTGTTCAAGCGGCGGCGGCAATATGTCAACGGCTTGCTCAACCGCATCGCCATCGTTGCCGTTTCGCTCCTCCCCGACCGTCTGCGCCTCATTGTCAAGCATCGCCTGCTCGACAAGCAAATCACTGTGTGATTTCCACATACGATTTATGTATATCAGTGAAAAGCCAAAAAACACCGATTTGGGTTAAATAATGCAAAACCCATAAGCGACAACATTAATAAATCAATCATGGCTATGCGTTGACCGAAAAAATGCCTACATTTGTACAATGCGTGTATGTAGATTTTATATAAAACCCATTAATGCCTAAAAACTTTAATATGCACAATCTTAATTCCAAAGCCCTATTCACAATGATAGGCGCAGGTGCTTTGGCTGGCGGCTTGACATCTTGCCAACAAGCCAAAGAGGAAACCAAACCGCTTAACATAGTTTACATCATGACCGATGACCACACGGCACAGATGATGAGTTGCTATGGAAGCCATTTTATCCAAACCCCAAACCTCGACCGCATTGCTCGCGATGGCGTGCGATTTACCAACAGCTTCGTCGCCAACTCGCTGAGCGGTCCCAGCCGCGCCTGCATGATTACCGGCAAGCACAGCCATGCCAACGGATTTACCGACAATACTACTTGCGTATTCGACGGCTCGCAACAGACCATGCCTAAATTGCTTCAACAAGCTGGTTACCAAACCGCAATCATCGGAAAGTGGCACTTGGAAAGCCTTCCGACTGGATTTGACTATTGGGAAATAGTACCTGGACAAGGCGACTACTACAATCCCGACTTCATCACAATGACCAATGACACCATACAACGCCAAGGCTACTTGACCAACATAATATCGGACATGAGCATTGATTGGATGGAAAACCAACGCGATAAAAACAAACCATTCTGCTTGTTCATTCACCACAAAGCCATACACCGCAACTGGCTGCCCGAAATAAAATACCTGCACGAATACGAAGACAGCACGTATGCCCTGCCCGAAAACTTCTATGACGACTATGCTGGCCGCCAAGCCGCAGCAGCGCAAGAAATGAGCATCTACAAGGACATGGATCTTATCTACGACCTGAAGATGGATGGCAAGGACAAAACATCGCGACTGAAAGAAACCTACGAAAAATACGTTGGCCGCATGGACGAAGCCGACCGCAAGGCATTCGATGCCTTCTACGACTCGATTGCTGCCGATTTCTATGCCCAGAAACTGACAGGCAAGGAACTCGCCGAATGGAAATACCAGCGTTACATGCGCGACTACAGCAAGGTGGTGAAATCACTCGACGACAATGTGGGACGTGTGCTCGACTACCTTGAAGAAAAAGGATTGCTCGACAATACACTGGTAGTATATACCTCCGACCAAGGATTTTACATGGGCGAGCATGGATGGTTTGACAAGCGATTCATGTATGAAGAATCAATGCACACACCTCTCATCATGCACTTGCCCAAAGGATATGACAAGCGCGGCGACATACCACAAATGGTACAGAACATCGACTACGCACCGACATTCCTCGAACTGGCTGGCGCACCGATACCCGACGACATACAGGGCGTATCGCTTGTACCGCTTCTTCGCGGCGAGCAACCTGCCGATTGGCGCACATCGCTCTACTACCATTTCTATGAATACCCAGCCGAGCATAGCGTAAAACGCCACTATGGTGTACGCACCGACCGCTACAAACTCATACACTTCTACAACGACATCGACCAATGGGAACTCTATGACCTGCAAGCCGACCCGCACGAGATGAACAACATCTATGGCAAGCCCGGTACTGAAGAAACTACCAAGGAACTGATGAAAGAACTCAAACGTCTGCAAATACAGTATGCCGACCCAATACTCGAAAAATATCCAATCAACGAAGAAATCTAAATAAACAGAGATGAAACGCCTATTCGCAACGACGTTTGTCGCAATATGTTGCAGCCTATTCACATGGGCTGCAACATTGCCTGTTATTCCGGCACCTGTATCAGTGACCGAGGGTGAGGGCTATTTCACATTCGACAGCGACACCAAGATAGCTGTCGAGAATGTCCAACAGCTTGAAGTGGCTCAATTGTTTGCAAGCCACTTTGGCAAAGCCGCTGGTTTCATACCAGCCACAAGCATCGGCAACAATGGCAACATAATGTTCACAACCGATGCCTCATTGCCAGCCGAGGGTTACAAGCTTGATGTAACCCCGAGTGCCATAAACATCAAAGCAGCCGACACGCCAGGTTTCTTCTATGCCTTGCAGACTCTGCGCCAATTGTTGCCTGCCGCATTCGACGGCTGCGAACTGCAACAAGATGCCAAGTGGCAAGTCCCTGTAATGCAAATCGAAGACAGTCCACGATTTGGCTACCGCAGTTTGATGGTTGACGTGGCACGCAACTTCTTGCCCAAAAGTGAATTGCTGAAATTAATCGACATTGCAGCAATGCTTAAAATCAACAAGTTGCACCTGCACTTAGTTGACGACACCGGGTGGCGCATCGAAATAAAGCGTTACCCCAAACTGATGCAAGTGGGAGCATGGAGAATGCACCGCGACGAAGTGTTCCCAGCCAGACCCAACCAACGTCCTGGAGAAGTCCCAAATGAAGGCGGCTACTACACGCAAGACGACATACGCGACATAGTGGCTTTCGCTGCCGAACGCCAAATTGAAGTTATCCCCGAGATAGAAATGCCTGCACACACATCGTCATCGCTTGCCGCTTACCCCGAACTGGCTTGCCCGTCGGTCGATGCACCCATCACCGTGCTGCCTGGCGGCGGAGGCATAAACACACAATACATCTACTGTGCCGGCAATGACAGCGTGTTCACATTCCTTGAAAACGTGCTTGACGAAGTGATGCAGCTCTTCCCGTCACAATATATCCACCTCGGTGGCGACGAAGCAGTAAAAACCTACTGGGGGCGTTGCCCGCTATGCAAAGCTCGAATGGAAACCGAGAACCTCGACAACCTTGAAGACTTGCAAGGATATTTCATGCAACGCATGAGCGACTACGTGCGCAGCAAGGGAAAAATACCGATGGGTTGGGACGAACTGACAAATCACAAATTGCCCGACGACATAATCATTTACGGCTGGCGCGGATTTGGCGAAGCAGCCACCAAGGCTGCCGACCAGGGTCACAAGTTCATAATGACCCCGGCAAGAGTGCTTTATTTCATTCGCTACCAAGGGCCGCAATGGTTTGAACCTTACACCTACTTCGGCAACATAACGTTGAAAGACGTGTATGAATATGAACCTATTCAACCCAAATGGAAGCCCGAATATGCCAACCTGCTCATGGGTATCCAAGCCTCGATGTGGACTGAATTTTGCCGCTCGGCTGCCGATGTACACCACCAGCTGTTCCCACGCTTGCTCGCGGCTGCCGAGGTAGCATGGTGCCAACAGGGCAATAAAGACTGGCAAGACTTCTTGATTCGCACCGATGCACAATTGCCACGTTTGCAGACAATGGGCATTAATTATGCCCGCTCGATGTACAACATCGACCATAAACTCACACCAAACGTCAAAGGCAAAACGACGGTTGAAATGTCGTGCATTCGCCCCGATGTGGAAATACGCTATACCACCGATGGCACACAACCCTCAAGCACATCAAAACTATACAACAAACCTTTTGATGTGAAAAAGACTACAGTCGTAAAAGCCACTACATTCCAAGGTGGTGAACAAGTGGGCGAAGTGTTGACGCTCAACGTGAACTTCAACAAAGCAACTGGCCGAAAAGCCACAAGCGACGTAGCCAACGACTACGTACTCACCAATGGCTTGCGCGGAAGCGACCGCCACTCCGACTTCGAATGGGCTGGCTGGTATGCCAAGGATGGCTCTTTCGTCATCGACCTGGGCAAACGCACTTCAATAAAGCGCATCGTGCTGGGATGCATCAACAATTCAAGCATGGGCGTGCACATTCCTGCCGAAATTGCCATCTCGGTGTCGAACGACAACAAATCGTTCAAGCAAGTTGCAGCCAAGTCGTACACCCACGACGAGGTGTTCCGCACACGCACTGCAATCGAAGATACTGAATTCGACAATCTTGCAACATCTGGCCGCTACGTGAAAGTGGAATTTACCAACCCTGGCAAATGCCCCAAAGGCGACTTCAAGGAAGGGCAAGACACGTGGGTATATTTCGATGAAATAATAGTGGAATAACCACACGTAAAAGTATTAAACGGCAATGGTTGACTTTCAGCCATGCAAATAAGGAAAAGCAACCATTGCCTTAACTTTTAAATAAACAAACCTACACATAAACGACAAACAAGATGAACCCTAAAACACTTCTAATTTCTGGTCTTCTATTAACGGCATTACCTGCTATTGCCGCCCAAGACCTGCCCGAGTGGCAAAGCCAGTATGCTATAGGCATGGGGAAAATCGAACCTCACGCCTACATCTGGCCTTACAATGAAGGCGATGCCAAGGGCATTAGCGAATTTGACTACGAAAACTCGCCCTACTACATGAGCCTCAATGGCACATGGAAATTCAACTGGGTGCGAGGTGTTGACAATCGGCCTGTCGATTTCTACCAGCCCGACTACTACGTGGGCAACTGGAACGACATAAAAGTGCCTGGCAACTGGGAGCTGCAAGGTTATGGAATACCTATTTACGTCAACGAAAGCTATGAATTTGATGAACCATTCTTCAACTTCAAGAAAAACCCGCCGCTCGTCCCTACCGAAACGAATGAAGTGGGTTCTTACCGCCGCACTTTCCGCGTACCCGAGAATTGGGATGGCCGCCGCATCGTGCTTTGCATGGAAGGCACAGTGTCTTTCTTCTATGTTTGGCTCAACGGCGAGCTGCTTGGCTACAACCAAGGCTCAAAAACCGCTGCCGAATGGGATATAACCGACAAGGTTATCGAGGGCGACAATGTGCTTGCCGTCGAAGTGTATCGCTGGAGTGCCGGTGCATATCTTGAATGCCAGGATATGTGGCGATTGAGCGGTATCGAAAAAGACGTATATATCTACAGCACACCGAAGACTTATATACAAGACTACAAGGTGGTATCACCGCTCGACAAAAAAGAATACAAAGATGGCGAACTATCAATCGACGTTGCTGTTGACGGGGGCAATGCCCAAGTGGGCTACGAACTGCTCGACGATGCAGGGAAAGTAGTTGCGCAAGGCAAACAGGCTACCAACAACGGCAAAGTTAACTTCAGCAAGACTTTGCCCGACGTGAATGCTTGGAGTGCCGAACATCCCTATCTTTACACACTTGTCCTCAACCTTTATGACGGCAACGGACGCGTTACGCACACCACAGGTTGCCACGTAGGCTTCAAAACTTCGGAAATTAAAGACGGACGACTCCACGTAAACGGCGTTCCAATATTGGTAAAAGGCGTTAACCGCCATGAATTTTCGCAACAAGGTCGTACCGTGACCAAGGAGCTTATGCTCAAGGACATAGAGTTGATGAAACAAGCCAACATCAACACAGTACGCTGTGCGCATTATCCCAACAACATTTATTGGTATTATCTGTGCGACAAATACGGCCTTTATGTAATAGACGAAGCCAACATCGAATCGCACGGTATGGGTTACGGCCCGGCTACACTCGCCAAAGATACTACTTGGATGACGGCACACATGGATCGCACCAAACGCATGTACCAACGCACCAAGAACCACCCATCGGTCACCATATTGTCGCTTGGGAATGAAGCTGGCAACGGGCCTAACTTCGAGGCCTCTTACCGCTGGCTGAAATCGCAAGAAACCAACCGTCCTGTACAATACGAACGCGCCGAAGAGAATTTCAATACCGACATATACTGCCGCATGTACCGTAGCATCGACGAGATAAAGGCCTACCTTGCCAAGCCCGACATTTACCGCCCATTCATATTGTGTGAATACTGCCACGCCATGGGCAATAGCTGTGGTGGCTTGCAAGACTATTGGGAAGTGTTTGAATCCGAGCCGATGGCCCAAGGTGGTAGCATTTGGGACTGGGTTGACCAGTCGTTCCGCCTCATCGACGAAAATGGCAAATGGTATTGGGCATACGGAGGTGACTTCGGCCCCGAAGGTGTTCCATCGTTTGGCAGCTTCAGCGGCAACGGACTCGTCGACGCCTACCGCTGCCCCCGCCCACATTACTATGAAGCAAAGCGCGTTTACCAGTACATCAAGGCAACGATGAAGAACCCCAAAGACCTTACCGTTACCGTCAAGAACTGGCACGACTTTACTAACCTCGATGCCTACACGCTGCACTGGAGCATCATAGGCGACAATGGCGAAACAATCGCAGGAGGCACAAAGCAAGTTTCATGCGAGCCACACGCCACAGTAGATGTGACATTGGGCAGTGTAAAACTACCAAAAGATATGCGCGAAGCATTCCTGAACCTTGAATGGACTCCAAACACAGCTACTCGTTTCGTTTCGACCGACGACGTGATGGCTTATAACCAATTTACACTCACAGCAAACAAGAATTACAAGGAGAAAAACTCTCTGCCAAATGGCTCGTCACTGAAACTCGACGGCAAAACCATTGCCAACGATATTGTATCGGCTTCATTCTCGACCGAAACTGGCGCACTGACATCGCTCAAATACCATGGCAAAGAGATGCTCGCATCGCCAATGCTGCTGTCGCTTTACCGCCCGGCTACCGAAAACGACATCAAGGACGCTAACGGCTTGAAACTGTGGAAAGCTGCCGGACTCGACAACTACACACAGCGCGTCACCAAGCACAATCTCAAAAAAGACCGTTTTGAAGCCGACGTGGAAATAGTCAACAGCAAGGGACAAACAATCGGCACGGCACACTTTGCCTATAAGCTCAGCAAGAAAGGGCAACTCGACATCGATACCCGCTTCACGCCCGACACAGCAATCATCAAGTCGTTGCCTCGCGTGGGATTGACATTCGACATGCCAAGCGAAGCCGCCCACACAGTAAATTACCTGGGACGCGGCGAGCATGAAAACTATATAGACCGCCCGACAGGCATGGTAGGCATATACCAGACCTCGCCAGCCGAAATGTTTGAAACCTACATGGTTCCCGAAGCTTGCGGCAACCGCACCGACACCCGCTGGGCAACATTCTGCGGCACCGATGGCGACGGCATCAAAGTGACCAAGTCCACTCGCGGCACATTCCAGTTCGCTGCCCTGCCCTACACCGACAAAATGCTCGATGCAGCCAAGCACCTCAACGACTTGACCGATGAAGGCACAGTAACCGTACACATCGATGAAGCCCAAACAGGCGTAGGCACAGCCACATGCGGCCCTGGCGTTCTCGACAAGTACCTGCTTCCTATCGAACCCTACCAATTTGAATTTACCATTTTACCTATAAAACAATAACACTTATGATGACACTCAAAAATGCACTGGCTTCATTGCTCACTGGCGGCACACTGCTGCTGGCATCGTGCGGCGGGAGCGAAACCTATTATGAGAAACATGTGACATTCCCGGCCGACGCCACTGCCGAACAGAAAATCGACATGGCTTCGCGCCTCGTACCATCACAACGCCAACTTGCATGGCAAGAACTTGAAATGACGGCATTCCTGCACTTCGGCATCAACACATTCACTGGCCGTGAATGGGGCGATGGCAGCGAAGACCCTGCAATCTTCAACCCCGAAAAGCTTGATGCCGACCAATGGGTGAAAGCATTGAAAGATGGCGGGTTCAAGCTCGTAATCATCACTGCAAAGCACCACGACGGCTTCTGCCTGTGGCCGACCAAGACCACAAAACACTCTGTGGCTTCATCGCCATGGCGCGACGGCAAGGGCGACGTAGTGAAAGAATTACGCGAGGCTTGCGACAAATATGGAATGAAATTCGGCGTTTACCTCTCGCCTTGGGATCGTAACGCCGAGTGCTATGGCGATTCACCAGCCTACAACGACTTCTTTGTTGAACAACTCACCGAACTTCTCACCAATTATGGCGAAGTGCATGAAGTGTGGTTCGACGGTGCTTGCGCCGAAGGCCCCAACGGCAAACAACAAGTGTATGACTGGACTCGCTACTACGACGTAATCCACAAGTTGCAACCCAATGCCGTGACGGCAATCATGGGCGACGACGTGCGCTGGGTAGGCAACGAAAAGGGACTTGGCCGCGAATGCGAGTGGAGTGCAACCGTATTGCCTCCGGGCGGATATGCCAATGCCGACTCAATCAAGAACGCACTCGGGCTCAAGGAAACTGGTAACGACCTCGGCAGCCGTGACCTCGTGACACGTGCTAACGAAATGTTCTGGTATCCGTCTGAAGTTGACGTATCGATTCGTCCGGGATGGTTCTATCACCCCGAACAAGACAGCGACGTGAAATCGCTCGCCAAGTTGGTTGACATTTACTACGAATCGGTAGGCCGCAACTCAGTGCTGTTGCTCAACATACCGCCGACCACCGAAGGTCTGCTTTGCGACATCGACGTACAACGCATCAAGGAACTCAACGAATATATCACCCGCAATTTCGCCAACGACTTGCTGACTACATTCACCCCGTCACAAGTAGAACAAGGCGGCGAACTCGTGTGCGAACTGCCGCAAGCTACCAAAGTCAACTCTATAACCTTGCAAGAAGACATCGCAAAGGGTCAACGTGTGGAAGCATTCACACTGTCGGCAATGGTCGATGGCAACTGGGTAGAAGTAGGCAGCGGCTCCACAATCGGCTACAAGCGTATGCTTCGCTTCCCGGCAGTCGAAGCCACGGCATTGAAATTGACAGTCAACCAGTCACGCAACACCGCCAACATCAAGAAAATCTCGGCTTACTGCGTTGAAGAACTCTCGGCAATGCCCGAAGGGCAAGCCGTAAGCGACGTGCAAGTTGACAAATGGACTGTAACAGCAGCCACTGGCGGCACCACAGGCGCAAAAGCCGCAATCGACGGCGACATAACCACTGTTTGGCGCAGCGCACAGGGCAAGAAACCGATGATAGAAGTTGATATGGGCTCGGTAATCGACAACATCACCGGATTTGCCTACCTGCCTACTGAAAACGACGGCAAGGCCGGTACCGTTTATTACTACAACTTCTATGTAAGCACCGACGGCAAGAAGTGGACACAAGTGAAGAAGAACGCCGAATTTGGCAACATCATGCACAACACCGTACTCCAAAAGGTGGCATTCGACAAGCCATGCAGCGCACGCTACTTCCGCTTCGAATCAACCCGCGAGATCGAGCAACGCGACTTCATCACCGTCGCCGAACTCGGCATCCTCACCCAGAAGTAATCCCCACCCCCAACAACACAACAATGGCCGAGGCACCCCCGCCCGGCCATTGCTGTATCCACAGCCAACTTCTGGTAGATTTACAGGGAGATTATCCCTATTAATGGGGATTGATTTTGTTGTTGTGATTTGATACTTTTGCTTTGAGAAATTGTGACGGGGATTGGCGCGGATTGTACCAGCCCCAATTGCGAAAACCATTTAAAATGAATGAAATATGAAAATTGAAAAAATCATCGCGCGAGAAATACTCGACTCGCGCGGAAACCCGACAGTGGAAGTGGACGTAACCCTTGAATGCGGCGTTACAGGACGTGCTGCCGTGCCATCGGGCGCATCGACTGGCGAACATGAAGCCCTTGAATTGCGCGACGGCGACAAAGCCCGCTATGGCGGCAAGGGCGTGCTGAAAGCTGTCGAGAATGTCAACAACGTTATTGCACCAGCATTGAAAGGCATGTCGGCACTCGACCAACGTGCTATCGACAAGAAAATGCTCGCACTCGATGGTACACCTACCAAGTCGCGATTGGGGGCAAATGCCATCCTCGGAGTTTCGCTAGCCGTAGCCAAGGCTGCCGCTGCATACCTCGACATTCCACTTTACCGCTATATCGGCGGCACAAACACCTACGTGATGCCCGTGCCGATGATGAACATTATCAATGGCGGCTCACACAGCGATGCCCCCATTGCCTTCCAGGAGTTCATGATTCGCCCAGTGGGCGCGCCATCGTTCCGCGAGGGCTTGCGCATGGGTGCCGAGGTATTCCATGCCCTCAAAAAGGTGCTTCACGACCGCGGACTCAGCACCGCAGTTGGCGACGAAGGTGGATTTGCCCCGGCTCTCGACGGCACCGAAGACGCACTCGACTCGATAATCGCCGCCATCAAAGCTGCTGGCTATGAACCTGGCAAAGACGTGAAAATAGGCATGGACTGTGCCTCATCGGAGTTTTACAAAGATGGCATATATGACTACACCGTGTTTGAAGGCGAAAAAGGGAAGAAACGCACAGCCGACGAGCAAATCGAATACCTTGAAAGCCTCATCGACAAATACCCCATCGACTCTATTGAGGACGGCATGAGCGAAAACGACTGGGAGGGTTGGAAAAAACTTACCGAGCGCATCGGAAACCGTTGCCAATTGGTGGGCGACGACCTGTTTGTGACAAATGTGGAGTTCTTGCGCAAAGGTATCGAAATGGGGTGCGCCAATTCCATACTTATCAAGGTGAACCAAATAGGCTCGCTCAGCGAAACGCTTGACGCCATTGAAATGGCTCACCGCCACGGCTACACCACAGTGACATCGCACCGCTCGGGCGAAACCGAAGATGCCACAATAGCCGACATAGCTGTTGCCACAAACAGCGGACAAATCAAAACAGGCTCAATGAGCCGTTCCGACCGCATGGCCAAGTATAACCAGTTGCTGCGCATCGAGGAAGAACTCGGCGAACTGGCTGTTTACGGATACAAACGCGTGAAATAACTACGTCAAGGTTCTAAAAATGGGTTTCGGCGCGACACTACACCCATTACATGGTCAGTGCCACGCCGAAACTTTCATGCAGAATCCTCCCACTTGGCTTATTGCTGTTCAAGTTGCTCGAACTTCGCAGCGTCACCCAAGTGGTAATATATATTTTTCAGTGCGTCCTTGGCAGCCGAATTTGAAGGATTGGCATTATATGCCTTTTCGAGATACGGCTTGGCCTTGGCAAACTGGGCAATAATCTGTGCCGAAGTTGCACTTGGCTCTTTCTCGGTCTTTAAAGCCAAGTTATAATAGTATCGCCCCATGTCGAAGTTGCCGTTGACATGTTCCGGGTCTATTTCAAGACATTTCTTGAAATATTCGTATGAGTTCTCTATGCTACCCGTCTGGCTCTCCACGAGCACACCTTTCAAGTCGTAGTATTCCGCATTATTTGGAAACTCGGCTATTGCCATGTCAATTACCTGGGTAGCCACGGCATAATTCTTATTGGTTATCGCATAGTTTATGAGGAAGGTGATATATTTAGGGTCTTCTTTCCCATAATGTTCGTATGCCTTGCGCACCAATGTCACCACCATCTCCTCGTTGTCTATATCCTCGGCACAATTGATTGCGAAGTCAAACACATCTTTGTTATCATAACCAAGCTCAATGGCCCTGAGGAATGAGTTGAGAGCTTTGGCACTATCACCGCCCATTTTTGCTGCCACACCTTTCATGTAGCAATATTTTCCCAATGCGTTATCGTCGGTCTTGAACTTACCACGCTTGGCATATCCAGCAAACGGTATCACAGTGTAAATGTCCCATGCACGATAGGCATTGTCGTAGTTCTTCAAGTTGACATAAAACACGCTGCCAGCCAACCTGTAATCATCGAAATGCTCATACAGAGTTTCTACTATTTTCTTTGAAAACTTGGTTTTTACTTTTGGCCGTCCATTCTTGTCGAGTTTTGGGTTGCCCTTTTTATCAAGTTCTGGCACTGAGTCAAGTTTCAGAGCATGTAACATCTTGTCATACCCGACGATCAGAGCCGAGTACATCAAATTCTCATCAACACTTTGCCCTATCGACTTCAAATCCAAGCACTTGTCATACAATTTAAAATTCAAGTCACCAGCAGTGTACCATGCCTCGGCCTCATCCTTGGTTTCCTCGTTGGTCAATGCCGGTTCGATTTTGTTGATTGCATCCTTGTAGTTGTCCACCGTAAGCGACATGTTGTTTACGTCTTGCTTCACCTGGTCAACAAGACGCTTTTGCGCCAGCAGGCTGCCCTGCAAAGCCATAAGCACCGATAAACCTAATACTATCTTTATTACAGTTCTCATTATTTCTCCTATGTGCATAATCCCTTAATCATTTGCAAAATTAATAATTTTTTTCAGTAGCCGAAAATGATATATTGCTACTTTTGCATATTTAAAAATTTAAATGTGACATGGATAATTTTCACGAACTTATAGTACACCGACACAGCATAAGGCGATACACCCCCGAAGAGATTTCGCCCGACGACGTTCAACTCATACTGGAGGCTGCATTGATGGCTCCATCGTCAAAGCGGTCGCAACCATGGCAGTTTGTAACTGTCGAAGACCGCAAGAAACTTGAGCTGCTGAGCTACTGCAAAGAACAAGGTGCCGCCCCGATAGGGAAATGCAGCCTGGCCATAGTGGTATGTGCCGACCCAGCCGTAAGCGACGTGTGGATTGAAGATGCTGCCATCGCGGCAACATTCATGCAGCTTCAAGCCGAAGACTTGGGGCTGGGCAGCTGCTGGATCCAGATACGTAACCGATATTCAGGCGACGGCGAACCTGCCGAAGACTATGTTAGGGCGTTGCTCGACATTCCGCCATACATGCCAGTGCTGTGCATCGTCACGCTGGGACATAAAGACGAGGAACGCAAACCGTTCAATCCCGAGAAGATGCTCTGGGAACGTGTGCACATAGGCAAATGGAGGCCACAGGAATGAAAGCAGTGATAATAGGTGCTGGCAATGTAGCTACCAATCTGGCACACGCACTTCTTGCAGCCGGAATCGATGTGGCACAAGTGTATAGCCACACCATGGCACATGCCGAAGAGTTGGCAGTAAAAGTAAAAGCCGCCGCTACTGCCAACCTCGCCAACATCACAGCAGATGCCGACATCTACATAATCTCGGTCAAGGACGATGCCATCGCCGATGTCGCCAATGCCGTGCCCGATAATGGTGCACTGTGGGTGCACACATCGGGAAGCGTTCCAATGACAGTTCTCGAAACGTCACACTGCCGCTGTGGAGTGTTCTATCCCATGCAGTCGTTTTCAAAGCAGACACTTACCGACTTCCACGAAGTCCCATTTTTCATCGAGGGCAATAGCGAGAATACAGCAGCCGAAATAGAAACAGTGGCAAGCAAACTGTCGCACCGAGTCTTTCGCGCATCGAGCGAGCAACGAAAGCAATTGCACATAGCCGCCGTGTTTGCTTGCAACTTTGCCAACCACATGTGGACTCTTGCCAGCGACGTGCTGAACAAAGCTGGACTGCCATTCGACGTGATGCTGCCGCTAATCACGACAACGGCCGACAAACTAAAATTACTAACCCCAGCCGAGTCGCAGACAGGGCCAGCCATTCGCCACGACCATCACGTGATGCAATCGCACGAAGCAATGCTCGATGACAATATGCGGACAATATACCACATCTTATCTCAAAACATAATGAAACGCCATGAGTAAAATAGATTATGACCTGACTCTCATACGGGCATTTGCCTGCGACGTTGATGGTGTGTTGTCGCCATCGGTGATACCCATGCACATCAGCGGCGAACCGTTGCGCATGGTCAACATCAAAGACGGGTATGCCATACAACTTGCCGTGAAACGCGGTTTCAAGTTCTCAATCATCACCGGCGGACGCAGCGAGGGTGTGCGCGCCAGATTTGCAGGATTGGGCGTGGAAGATATCTACCTTGGTGCATCACTGAAAGTGCCCATACTACAAGAATGGATGCAACGCCATGACTTGCGCCCCGAACAAGTGGCATACCTTGGCGACGACATCCCCGACATCGAAGCAATGCAGGTTGTCGGTCTGCCAGTAGCACCAGCCGACGCAGCCCCCGAGGCAAAAGCTGCCGCCCGATACATCTCGCCATGCATGGGCGGATATGGCTGCGGACGCGACGTTATCGAACAGGTACTCAAAGCGCAAGGTATATGGATGAGCGACCGCCACGCATTCGGTTGGTAACAATACGTTTGCTTAATCACAAAACCCTATCTTTATGAAACCTCTTGAAAATTTAAAGAAATATGAAGTGTTGCTTGCAAGCAACTCGCCACGCCGCCGCCAGCTACTCAGCGACCTTGGCATACAGTTCACTCCATACGTAATCAATGGCATCGACGAAACCTACCCTGCTGGCACACCAGTAATGGAAATAGCCGAAACAATATCGCGCCAAAAAGCCGAGGCTTACAAGAAAATCATAAATGGCAACCACTTGGTAATAACAGCCGACACTGTGGTCATTGCCAACGGGGAAGTACTGGGAAAGCCCAAAGACGCTTCCGATGCCGCCAACATGCTTTGCCGCTTGTCGGGCAAGTTGCACCATGTGGTGACAGGTGTGACGATAACCACAGCCACTCGGCAATCATCATTCAGCGCAGTGACCGAGGTTGAATTTGCCCCGCTTTCCGATGAAGAAATCAGGTACTACATCGACAACTTCAGCCCGCTCGACAAGGCTGGAGCCTACGGCATACAGGAATGGATAGGCTACATAGGCGTGCGCAGCATCAACGGTAGCTTCTACAACGTCATGGGCCTCCCCCTGCAACGCCTCTACACCGAACTGAAGACATACTGAAAACAATGGTGACACAAGTGGAATTTACATTGCACATGGGGCGGCGGGGCTGCCACCTTGTGACGGGCGAAGTGATAAAGCACTTGCCCGCGCTGCCCGAATGCGGGTTGCTCAACCTATTTGTGAAGCACACCAGTTGCGGATTGACAATCAACGAGAATGCCGACCCCGACGTGCGCCACGACCTTGACTGGCTGCTCGACCGATTCGCCCCCGAGGGTGAACCTCATTACCTGCACACACTTGAAGGGCTTGACGACATGCCGGCACATGCCAAATCCACACTCACCGGCGTGTCGCTCACTATCCCCATCACAGCCCATCGCCTCAACCTCGGCACATGGCAAGGAATTTACCTGTGTGAATTCCGCGACGAAGCCTCACCCCGCCACATCGTAGCTACCATAATAAGCTGACGCCACCTCCTGCCGCGCCATGTCACTTTCGGTTATTAAGCAAACTACTGGAAGACGGTAACTTTGCAAACACCGAAATTAACACCATGAAAAACACGAAATATGATGAATGGACTGCCGAACGGTTATTGGTCGAAAATGAGTTGCGTAATAAGCGATTAAATACAGCATACGACCCAGTAGCCGGCATAGGGTGCTACGGCGAGCGTGTGGAATGCAATGTCGCTGGCCGTGGTAATATGTTGGTGCCACGGTCGATGGTGGACGACAAGGACTTCAGTTGCACAATGGACTGGGACAGCCATGTAAAGTGCCGCATCAAGCACGACTTTGAATTTTGGTGCGCGACATGCGTCAGCATCAAGGACAAGGTCACGGCACGCACTGTGCCATTCATACTGAATGCACCACAACGCCGCGTTGCAAGCACGCTTGAAGATATGCGAACCAGCGGGCAACCGATACGCCTAATCATGCTCAAGGCGCGGCAATGGGGCGGCTCGACACTTGTGCAGATATACATGGCATGGATACAAATAGTGCTCCGCCGCAACTGGAACAGCCTAATATGCGGACACCTCAAAGACACGGCTGCCGCCATCAAAGGCATGTATTCCAGGTTGCTCGACAATTACCCTGCCGCGCTGTGGCAAGAAGAGTGCACTCCACGGTTCGCACCTTACGAAAAAAGCCGCAACGTCAACATTATTGCAGGCCGTGGCTGCCTGGTTGCCATAGGGTCGGCCGAAAGCCAGGAAGCTATACGCGGTTACGACATCGCCATGGCACACCTCACCGAAGTGGCATTCTGGCGCACATCACCTCAACATTCCCCCGACAATCTTGTTCGTTCGGTATGCGGCTCGGTGGCACTCGCTCCCTACACCGTGATTGTGATGGAAAGCACAGCCAATGGCACTGGCAACTATTTCCACAACGAATGGTTGAGAGCCAAGGCTGGCACCAGCGACAAGGTTCCAGTTTTTGTACCTTGGTACGAGATTGAAATCTACCGTTATCCAGTGGGCGACGCTTGGGCATTGTGGCAAGACCTCGATGATTACGAACGCAACCTATGGATCGACGAGGGCCTGACCCTGGAAATGCTCAACTGGTATCACCGCAAGCGCAAGGAATATTCATCCCACGCATTGATGAAAGCCGAATACCCGAGCAACGACATCGAAGCGTTTGCCACCACATCGTGTTCAATATTCGCCCCCGAGCACCTCGACCGCCTACGCCTCGGCTGCCGTCGGCCATTGTGGCGTGGCGATGTTGGCGGCGATGCAGTGTCAGGGAGCATGTCGCTATGCAACTTGCACCCGGTGATTATGCCCAACGGGCCGCTTGAAGTGTGGAGCAACCCCGACATGACCGCAGCTCCAGCCTCGAAGCACTATGTGACAGTGGTTGACGTGGGAGGACTAAGCGACAAAGCCGATTTCTCGGTAATAACTGTAATCGACACTTGCAACCTCAACGGACTGCCCGAAGTAGTGGCTCAATGGCGGGGACACACCTACCACGACCTGCTTGCCTGGAAAGCTGCACAAATCGGGTTGTGGTATCGCCGCGCACTTTTAGTGGTAGAAAGCAACACGCTCGAAACCGAGTTCACCGACGATGGCGGCACATACATACTCAACATTCTCTCACACTGTTATCCCAACCTATACCGTCGCCAAGGCGGACGGATAGGCTTCCATACAAATGTTTCGACCAAGTCGGCCGTGATTAACGAACTTATGCGGCAAGTGCGCGACAGTTTATATGTGGAACGTTCGGCCGAAGCCGTCAACGAAATGTCGTGGTTCGAACGCAAACCTCAAGGAGGATACGGCGCAATGGCTGGCCGGCACGACGACATACTCATGACTCGTGCCATAGGCTTGTATATCATTACCACCGAAGTCATCGGCGCGGCATTGCGCAGCCGTTCCACGGCAGGCATGTTGAAAATCCAATAACGCGTCGCACAGTCACTTCATTCGTCCGGCGACAACGACGTAAAGCTCCTCGGGAATAAAATACCGGCGAGCCACATCAAGCAACGCCTCGGGAGTGACAGCACGAATAGCGGCAATATGGTCGTTGAAATATTGCGGATAGATACCATACAGTTCCATTCCCCCCACATTATTTGCCATGTTGAATGGTGTGTCGTTATTTTTCACCAAGTCGCCAAGCATGTTAGACTTCACCAATTCAAGTTCATGCTGCGACAACGGCTCGTTACGCAACAGCTCGATTTCTTTCTTCACCTCGTCAATGATAGCCTCGGTGTAGGCACAATCACATTCTGTGCTTATACTCACATATCCAGTTTCAAGTGTGCCCAAGAGCGACGCATATATGCCATAAGTATAGCCTTTTTCCTCGCGCAGATTAGTCATAAGCCTGGCACCAAAATATCCGCCAAGCGCAGTGACAAGAATGCGCAGATTGAAGTAGTCGGGGTGTGTACGCTTCACTGCCGGCAATTGTATCTGTATGGCCGACTGCACGGCATTATTCATTTCTACAAATGAAAAATGGCAATCGGAATGCCTATGGTTCACCTCGGCATACGGAGAAACAGGTTCTGTGGCGGCATCTTGTCCGAAAGCCTCGGTCACCATGTCGATTTCACGCTGCGACACGCCACCCGAGAGGACAACCATGCGGTTGGCCGCATGGAAATATTTGCGATGGAACTGCTTCAGCAATTCGGTATTGACTGCCAGTATCTCCTCATCGGTAACAGGGCTGGCCAATGGATAGTCGTCGTTGAAAAATATGCGAGCCATCTCCATGCCAGCCATGTATTTCACCCGCTGGCGCGAAACCTGGAAAGATGCAATGCTGCGGTTGCGGAAGACTTCAAACTCCCGCTGGGGAAAAACCGGGTCGAAAATCATGTCGCGCACGACGGGCAATGTCTTGTCGAAACAGCGGTTCAGCGAATTGAGCGACACCGTAGTGTGATGATATGCCACACGCCCGTTTGACCATGCCCCATTATAATCGAAGCATTCAGCAATATCCTGCGACGACCTTCCACCAGTGCCTTGCGACAGCTGTGAAGCGACAAACTGCGCCACAAGCCTGTGCGGTGCCGCCTCGAACGAGCCGCCCCGGTGGATTACATCAAGGCGGTTCACCTCTTGCTCGCCTCCAGCTGCGACATAAAGCCGCACACCGTTTGGCATAATTATAGGCTCGGGATAATCGATGCTGAACTCCTTGAACGGATATATGGCTGGACGCTGCTTATTCATCGGCATTGAGCAATTTTATGGCATTCTCAAGGTCTTGAGGAGTGTCGATGCCTATTGAGTGGCAATCGGTCACACCCACTTTGATACGATAACCGTTCTGCACCCACCGCAATTGTTCAAGCGACTCGGCAAGCTCAAGGCTCGACTGCGGCAACCGCGTTATTTCTCCAAGCACGTGTGCACGGTAGGCATACATTCCCACATGTGTATAATATCCATGATGCGACAGCCATTGCTCCATAGGTATATTCCGCAAATACGGAATCACCGACCGTGAAAAATATATAGCGTTCATCTGCGCGTCCACTACTACCTTTGGCGTATTAGGGTCGGCAAGCTGTTCATAACTGCCATCGGCAGCAAACGGGCGCACCAGTGTGGCAATATCGGTAGCAGGGTCGTCAAAACATTGCATTATAGCCTCCAATTGGCGAGGCTCGATAAACGGTTCGTCACCCTGGATATTTATCACCACGTCCTGCCCACCACCTATCAACTCGTAGGCTTCGCGGCAACGGTCGGTGCCGCTGCGATGCTCGGTAGATGTCATCACCACATTGCCGCCAAATTCCTTGACGGCATCATAAATGCGGCTGTCGTCGGTAGCCACCCACACATCGTCAAGTACGCGCCGCACCTGCCTCCACACACGTTCAATCATCGTCATCTGGCCAATACGAGCCAACGGTTTGCCCGGGAAACGCGTCGAAGCATACCGGGCAGGTATTATTCCTATGAAATTCATATCGTTTATTCCAAAATTCATATAGATTATTCAGCGAGCTCTACATAAAGCTGCGCATTCTCATATTTCACAATCTTCACACGCGCCCCGGCATCGATAAAGCCGCCTGTTGACACGGCATCAAGCACCTCGCCGCCGATGCGCACTTTGCCACCCGGGCGCAACACCGTGTGAGCTTCGCCCATGCTGCCTACATAACGGGCAAGCTCGGGAGGCACACCTATGTAGCCCTCTTCGAGCCGCTGTTCCTTGACTAATGCCGAGTGGCGCATTATTCCCTTAGTCCCAATCTTGTGGGTTAGATATATCACTACTGCCACACCAAGCAGCAAGCCCACAAGCACGATTAACATTGCGTCCATAACGCTCCCCATGGTTATCATTCCAAAATCAAAATCGTCATTCCCGAGCATAGCCATCACCAAGGACGACAATGTGAGCACTATGCCCAATATGCCGGCGACACCAAAACCCGGTATGACGAAAATCTCAAGCAAAATCAATATCACGCCTATGGCAAAAGCCACAATCTCCCAGCCGGCTGCCAAGCCTTCGATATATAACGGGGCAAAATACAGCGCGGCTGCCAACAGCGCCACCACCGACGGCAAACCCAAACCAGGCGTTTGCAATTCAAAGTAAATGCCCCCGATGATAAACATTATCAACAATGCCTGGAAAGCCGGATTGGACAAGAACCCGACAAGCGTATCCATCAACGTCGGGGCATATTCACTTATCTGGCAATCTTCACCCAGGCCCAAATGGACTGTCACCACCTCTTCGACACTCTCGGCCTTGCCCTCGCAATACCTCGCAGCTATGGCTTCATCGACAGTGAACGACAGCACCCGCGTCGAGTCATCTCCTACACTTTCCACCACCGTGCGTGGGTCAACCATGGCCTCGGCCACCAACGGGTCGCGCCGCCACACTTCGATAGTATCGCCACTGGCATCGACCACAACCGACTTGCCATGGCTCTCTGCCGTGGCACGCATCATCGACCGCATAAACGACTGGTATTTGTCGGGCAACACTTCACCACTGCCGTCAACCACCGTTGCAGCCCCTATGCTTCCACCAGGACGCATGTAAATACTGTCGCAGGCAATTGAAATCAAAGCACCCGCCGAAGCCGCAGTATTGTCGATAAAAGCGACTATGGGAATGGGACTATTAAGAATGCGCGTACGCATCGAGTCGGCAGCATCGACTGCCCCACCGTATGTGTTGATATGCAATATTATCACATCGGCACCCTGCTCGGCAGCATCGGCCATGCCACTTTTCATGATGCGCCACGACGTGGAACCAATCTCGCGGTCAACTGGAATCACGTATGCCACCTTGGCCGTCGCCGAAGTTATCCACGCCATGGCCACCACGGCCATGCATATTATATTCCTTAAAATATTATCCACGGTACAATCCTTAATTGTTTTCAAAAATAACAATAATCACCGAATGCGGCAAGGCTTTGCCCCAATTTCACTTAAAATGCAACACTTGCACACTGTCATGGAAAATTATCACGTCAAACGCATTGGATTTCCATATATTTTCCTAACTTTGCCATTGCTGAGCGAGAGGAATAGCAACATACGCAACAATGATGCTATATTTCGAGTTCTACAAAACAAACTTGCAGTGTACTGCAAAAAAGTACACTTTAACCCAAAAATGAAACACATTAACAACCTAAAACTTTACGATTATGACAGGCTTTGATTATTTCGTTAATTACCTCCAAGAAGAGGGCTACAGATTCAAAGATGAGGGCAGCTTCATTTCTTTTAAGTACCAGGGCACCACTTACCTCTCACCAAAGAACGACTCATCGTTCCTGCAAGTACTGATGATGTGGAATGTGGAAAACTACGACAAGATGAAAATCCTCGAAGCTTGCAACACCGTCAACAGCAACAAATTCGTTGTAAAATGCATTATGATGGACAACGATTCGGTATGGGTAAGCTATGAGTCAGAACCATCGGTACACACCACTACCGAAGACTTCGACACCATGATGCAAATTCTCGAACACTCGTCGCAAGAATTTATGCAAGAACTTAACAAGTAAATCCTATCAAGACAAAATACAAAAAAGAGGCTGCCCACAGGTAAGCCTCTTTTTTTACAACAGACCAGGCATTTTCACTTGTTTTTTCACTTGCTTTGCACTACCTTTGTGGAGTACCTATATGAATCTATAGCAACACATCATGCAACGATAATGCTATATTTTGAGTTCTAAGGTAAGCGTAGTTTTATTTTTTCCCCTGATATAAGCCTCGTGCAGCCACATAGCGCACGGCAAGGGGGGAGTATATACATATAACATTCCAAAAACATAAAAGCCATGATAGGATGCCAACATTACCTAAAATACCTCGAAGTGGAAGGTGCCGACTACGAAGAACTGTCGAACTGCTATGTCTGCAAGTTCGACAACATCAGTTTGTTTATCATCAAGCGCGACAGCGAAATGCTACAATTAATGACCACACTACCCGTGCAAGGCATGGAACGTAGCTTAGCCCTCGACTTGTGCAACCAAGTCACCGACAACACATTTATGGTGAAATGCATAGCCAGCGACGTGGAACACTTGCAACTGCGCCTCGACTTCCTGCCCAGCAGTCGCACAACCGTCGATGAGTATCGAACCGCCACGGTCATTTTACTCGAAGCCACCGAGAACCTTGCAAAAATGTTATATGCCGATTAAAACCATTTAAACATCATGACAGGATACGAAACTTTCATTCAACTGCTAAAATCCAAAAAGATAAAATACACGCCCAACTCGCTCGGCAGCGAGTTCACCATCGACGGCGACAAATTCATAGTGAGGAATTTCGACTCGCCAATGGTGCAAATCATCATCATCATCGACGTTTCGCAGCATAGCAAAAGTACAATCATGGAGACTTGCAACTTCATGAACGACAACGCATTCCTTGCGAAGTTCATGTACGTCGAACAAGCACACACCGTGTATGCCCGCATCGACATATATCCCACGCCCAATTTCATAAGCGATGACTACTTCGCGCCCATGGCGTTGCTCAACCGTGCATGCACAGTTTTCAAACAAAAACTCTAACAGTTTCTCAGAACGATAGCGAAAGACGCACATTGAATTGCCGGCGTGTGAGGTAATTGGGCACGGCATACTGGATATTGTTGACATCGGTAACCCAGTAATAGCTGCTCACATTGGATATATCGAGCAGGTTGAACACATCCACACCGATCCACGCATCTTTAAGGTATCGAAGCACGCCATTGGCATGACGCGACTGCCCGCCGATGAGCTGGTAGGATATGCCTATGTCGATACGTTTGTAAGCCGGGGTGCGGAAATATGCCACATCGCGTGTGGAACGCGGCGATGTTGTAGGCAATCCATCGGAATATATGCCACGAAGGCTGAATTTCATTTTAGGAAACTTGGGAAAGTAATCGGTGAAGAAAATTGCCACACTGTAACGCTGGTCGGTAGGTCGCGGCACTTTCACGCCATTAAGATCTTCCTGCGTTTTCATCAGCGACAGGCTTATCCACGAGTCGGTTCCCTCCACAAATTGCCCGAAAAACTTCATGTCGATACCTGCTACATATCCCTTGGCACTATTGACACCCGAATACACCATTTTCAGGTTATCGAGTTCGTAAGGAATCAAGTTCGACAAGTTTTTATAATATAGCTCGGCCGATATGCGGAATGGACGGTTCATGGCCCGGAACGTGTAGTCGCCGCCAAGTATCAAGTGGACGCTACGCTGCGACTTAATGTCGCGGTTCAGTACAATATTGGTATTACCTTGCTCATCGGTCTGTTCCATGCGGTATTCCTTGTAAAACGGGGCTTGGTAATAAAGTCCTGTCGCAAATCGCAATGCTATGCGTTCGTTGCTGGCAGGCACAAACCCTACACTTGCCCGTGGACTCACGAGGAACTCCTTGTTGAAATCCCAGTAGGTAAAACGCACCCCGCCATTAAAAGTGAAATAACCCGCACTATTTTCCATGCGGAACGCATCTTGGGCGAAAAACGACAAGCGATTGGACGAAATATCGTGCCTCGACGTGAGGTTATAAACCATGTTCACTCCATTGCCAGTGTGGGGCAATGAGTACCCAGCCGAGTCGCGTTGCTCCCATTCGCGTGTGCGGTCATGGATATTCTCATGCTGGTAAGTGATGCCATAGCTTATATTGTTGTTGCTTATCGAAGTATTGCCTTTAAGGGCAAAGGCAAACACGCTTGTCTTCAAACGATTTCTGGCATGTTCATGATATGTACCCACGCCAAGCTCACCACCCACTGCATCACCAGTTCCATCAGTATCGTTAGTTCCCGCCTCATCGAGCCAATATTCACCATGAATATCGTATGTCACCAACTCATTTGTCAGGTAACCCGATGTCAACAGCGTGAAATCAGTGCCGCGCGATAGCCTGTAGTTTAACGACAACGCACCGAAATATGTTTCAAAACGGTCTTTTTCTTGCCCATCGAAGTAAACAGTGAACGAGCGGGCATTATCCATCGTTCCAAAATTGGTTTCACGCGTTTCGGGAGTAAAACGGTAATCGTTGATGGCAATATTGCCCAAAAACGACAGTTTCAGCTTGTTGTTGATCTTGAAATTAAGGCTGGTCTGGTAATCAAAATATTGAGGGTCATACTCCCCTTTCGATTCAAGCGAGCCAAGCAACGACGAATTGCGTTTATAGCGAAACCCATGCAATTGCGAGAAGCGTCCACTACCTTGCCCCACAGCAATGCTGCCGCCCATAAGGCTTGCCGACACAGCACCTTCAAACGCCTCAGGCTGACGATAGGTAATATCAAGCGTCGATGACATCTTGTCGCCATATTCGGCACTGAAACCTCCTGTCGAGAATTCCACCTGCCCCACCAAGTCGGGGTTAATTATGCTCAACCCCTCTTGTTGCCCCGAACTTATCAATTGCGGTCGATATATCTCTATACCATTGATATACACGCTATTCTCGTCATACGAACCGCCGCGAACCATATACTGGGAACTCATCTCGTTTTTTTGGCTCACACCGGCCATCGTTGACAACACAGCTTCGATGCTGCCCCCGCTCGCGTCGGGATTAATGCGTGCGGCATCAATGTCGATGGTCTGCATTTGCCCCGTCTGCCGCTTATATTCAGTGATTTCAAGCCCATCGAGTTCAAGCGACTTTTTGAGCAATTTCACATCAAGAGTCACTTCTCCCTCGGGTTCAACCAAGCGGCGAGTCACCTCGGTGTAGCCCATGCAATTGAATATCACCGTGATAGTATCGGCCTGAGGCACTGCCAGGCTATAACGCCCGTCCAACCCTGTGGTCGTGCCTATGGCCGTGCCGCCAACGCGCACAGTGGCAAATTCCACTGGGGCATTGTCGCCATCGGTGACGCGGCCCGACAATTTAACGTTGCCAGCCACGGCAGCCATTGCCACAAAACATAGCAACAGCAAAGCAAAAATATATTTTTTCGGGGTAAAATCCATTCGCGACCAAATTCTCACATAGATAACGTTCGCAACGTAACTTTCAGTATGCCATGCGCCGAAGTTTTTTTTCAGGACTGGGTTACGACATTCGCGACTTATAGTCGGCATAAGTAAACTCACGCAACACTTCTACACGCCCATCGCAGTGCACATAAAGTATCGACGGATGCTGTATGCCATTGAACATGTTGGTCTTCACCGTGGTATAGTGGTTCATGTCTTCAAATGTGAGGCGGTCGCCCTCTTTCAGCGGTGCAGCAAAACTCCAGTCACCCACAAAGTCGCCGCTGAGGCACGAATTGCCACCCATGCGGTAGGTATAAACGCCATTGTCCTGTACGCCCTCATCATCAAGAGCTTCGGTGATTGCCGGCTTATAGGGCATTTCAAGGCAATCGGGCATGTGGCAGGCAAACGATACATCGATGATTGCAGTCTTTATGCCGCTATTTTCCACCACGTCAACTACCGATGCCATGAGGTCGCCAGTGCGCCATGTGAACGCGCTACCCGGCTCAAGAATAACTTCAATCCCAGGATAACGCTCCTTAAAGCCCCTCAACAGCTGCACAAGATGGGCTGTATCATAGCCGGCGCGTGTCATCAAGTGGCCTCCGCCCATATTAACCCACTTCAACCGAGGCAGGAATTTCCCAAATTGGCTTTCAAATGCTTCAAGCACGTGCTGCAAATCGTATGACGACGATTCGCACAAAGCATGGAAATGAAACCCTTCTATGCCATCGGGTAGCTCGTCAATCTCATCGGCAGTGACCCCAAAGCGCGACCCAGGGCAACATGGATTATAAATATCGGTAGCAATAACCGAACACATGGGATTGACACGCAGCCCGCAACTGACACGATGCCCACCGTCAAGGGAATTAAACATCTCTACGTCGCCCTTAAAACGCAGGTACTGCGAAATACTATTAAACGTGATATGAGAACTCCCTGCAAGATATTGCCCTATGGTAATTGCCGTATAGGCAGGACAATACGTGTGTGCAAGCGTCCCAAGTTCATCGTTGGCAAGGCGCATTTCGTTGAGCGAACTTGCCGTGGACTCTATGCCATACTCCCGCATCACACCGAACGTGCGCCACAATGCATTGGCTTTGAATGCCATGATTATCTTCACTCCAGCATCACGGGCAACCTGCGTTATGAGATCGAGGTTGCGGCGCAGCCGTTCTTCATACACTATATAGTAAGGCGTCGGATAGCCCTTTAAATCAACATATTTACCCATTACAATATTCTAAACTTTGCAAATTTCAATATCAACGTTTTTTGACCGACATCACCAAAATCGACCGTAATCTTGGCATCAGACACTCCACTTGCTTCGATGCCAGTTATAGTGCCACGCCCGAAGCGCGAATGCTCTATCTCAATGCCTGGCTGCAACTCGGCTGCTTCATGTAGCGAGAAATCGCCATCACCCGATACCGTGGCAGCACCGTGGCGAGAAACGGCACTATTGCGGCTCTTGACTTCCTCGGGAGCACCTTGCTGTGGCGACACCGCCGACAAGCGATTGCCATCCCATGTGAATTGAGGACGGTTTCCACCCTTTGGTGAAGAAAACGAAGACGACGATGCCGATACCGACAAATACCGCGAATCAATATCCCTGATAAAGCGGCTTGCCGTGCACGACTGCGTCTGCCCATTACGGTAACGTGAACGTGCGTATGTAATGGTGCAAGTCGCCTTGGCGCGAGTTATAGCCACATACAGCAACCGCCTCTCCTCTTCAACGCCAGCTATAGAATCGACACTCATTGCCGATGGGAAGAGGTTCTCCTCAACCCCTACTATAATGACATTCTTAAACTCAAGTCCCTTGGCAGCATGTACAGTCATGAGCGTCACACGAGCCTCACCACCATCATTGTCACGATCCTGGTCGGTCAACAACGACACTTCGGCAAGGAAATTAGACATAGATATATCATCGCTGTTCTCTTCTTCCTCCTTTGTACGTACAAAGTCGTCAAGGCTGTTTAGCAACTCAGCCAGGTTTTCTTTACGGCTGATATTTTCGGGAGTGTTGTCGCTCTCTATCACTGCAAGCAACCGCGTTTCGCGTATTATTTCGCGTCCCAACTCACTGGCCGTGGGTTTTGCCTCCTCGTTAAAATCGAGGAAATGCCTCACCATGTCGCGGAAAGCCTCAAGTTTGCGCCGTGTCCCGGCATTCACGTCAACCTCGTGTGCCTGTAAGTCCTGCAGCACCCTCCAAATGCTCGTATGCCCCTTGATTGAAGCCTTGACAAGTTTCCCCACTGTGGTTTCACCTATTCCACGTGCAGGATAATTGATTATGCGCCTCAAAGCCTCGTCATCGTCGGGATTGACGGCAAGGCGGAAGTAGGAAATCGCATCCTTGATTTCCTTGCGCTGGTAGAACGACTGACCGCCATAAATGCGGTATGGAATGTTGCGCTTGCGCAATGCTTCCTCAAGCACGCGCGACTGCGCATTGGTACGGTAAAGCACCGCAAACTCGTTGAAACCGTCGCCCTGCGCGGCTCGCAACGTTATTATCTGGTTGGCAACGACATAGCTCTCCTCAAGGTCGGAGTAAGCTTCGATTACGCGCACCTTGCTGCCACGGCTGTTTTCCGAGAAAATATGTTTCCTTATCTGCTCGGTATTCTTCTCTATGAGGCTGTTGGCAGCATCGAGTATGTTCTGTGTAGAGCGATAGTTCTGTTCGAGCTTGAAGATACGCAGATTTTCATAATGTCGCCCCATATTGATGATATTGGATATGTTGGCACCGCGGAACGAATATATGCTCTGCGCGTCGTCGCCTACCACGCACAAGTTGCCAAGCCCCTTCGTTAGCCGCGACACTATGAGGTGCTGCGCAAAGTTGGTGTCTTGGTATTCATCGACGAGAACATATTGGAAAAACTCACGGTAACGCTGTAGCACGTCGTCATTGTCGCGCAACAACTTATTGGTGTAGAACAGCAAGTCGTCGAAATCCATCGCACCAGCTATTTGGCACCGGTCGCAATATCCACGATAAATTTCGCAAATGGCCGGACGGCGCGAACGGCGGTCGGCATTGAGCAAATCGCTGTCGGCAGCATAATCGGCTGGCGAAATAAGGCAGTTCTTAACCTTAGATATGTGCGACTGTATATCGCCGGCCACATACACTTTCTCGTCAAGCCCCATGTCGCGTATGATTGACTTGATGAGCGACCTGGAGTCGGCAGTGTCATATATGGTGAACCCTCGATTGAAACCTATGCGGTCGGCATTGATACGCAGAATTTTTGAAAAAATCGAGTGGAATGTCCCCATCCACAACTGCCCAGCCGTGCTGCTATCGACCAATTGTGCTATGCGCTCCTTCATTTCCCGCGCAGCCTTGTTGGTAAATGTCAATGCCATAATACGATAGGGAGCGTAGCCGTTGGCAAGCAGGTGAACAATCTTGTAGGTGAGTACACGCGTCTTGCCCGACCCCGCACCGGCTATCACAAGTTGCGGCCCGTCGATGTATTGCACTGCCGCACGTTGCTGTTCATTGAGTTGGTTCAGGTAATCTTCCACTATTCTATTGTTTTGATGCTGCAAAATTAGCCACACTTTTCGTCAACAGCAAATAGCCACGCCCCATTGCCGCAAAAAAACGGGTACCCGCGAGCCACGTGGGCACCCGTTTCAATGGGTGTCAAAATATATACACTTGCATTATGGATTGCCGAGGCGAGGGGCTGTGTCAATAGTCCTTTCCGTCAATGTCGAGATGTGCCGCCGAACTGCGAACCACGTTTTTATACCGTGCAGTGTAGGTGAACGACGTTTGGTCGGGAACTGGTTTCTGGATTATAATCAACTCGGCAACTAACTTGCCTTTATAATCATCAACGCCCACATATAAGCGAATTGCACGTTCTTTTCCTGTATCATTTTGAACAACATCCACATTAAGCACAGTTTGTCCATCGGTTTCCTCGGTCGAAAGGTGAATCCAGTCATACCCATCGAATGTGTTGCTCGGCTCCACTTCCCATAATGGCCGGTCAGTCGGATATATATACCACCAATCACCTTCTTGATAATCGTAATTACCCTCGTCACCCTCGTTATTCCATTCCAACACACTAATGATGCCCCAATCATCTGGTACAGGAATCGTACTTACCGCATGTATGGCCAAGCTGAATGTATGTGGCGAGGCTGTGAGTGTAGTGTCGGAATAATCGAATGCAAACACATCATCCCATGAACGATAATCTAATCCCTCATCGTCATTGCAACTCGTTGCCGCAATAAGCAAAAAACAACATATAATAGAATAAAACAATCTCATAGCTTATCAGTATTAAACACGGCACAAAGATATGTTTTTATTCCCAGATATTAACGTACAAAATATAACATATTATAATACTATTCCGACATATTTTAACTGTACCCCAGTATGTGGCGTATTACAACTTAATTTAACACATCTGTGCAATATTATTGCCCATGGCCATCATAACTTTGCATCATTGAAACAATGATACAATGGAATATTGGATTTTTTAGGGTTAACATAAATGTTTATTCTCAACACATAACAAAACTACCATGAAAGGCTGCCCCGCACCGACAACAATAACGGTGCACTCGCCATGAAAAACACACTTTATCCTGAATAGGAACAGGGTGGAAGATATATCTATGATATAGCCTCCACCCTGCGGTGTATTGTTCCATATTTTATCAATCAAACAGGTGGCGCAAACGACTGAATATACGCTTCTTGGCACTTTCGTTGGGTGAAACATTGGGCTGACCTTTCAATTTCTCAAATGCTTCACGTTCACTGGCAGTAAGCGTTTCGGGAATATATACCATCACATTGACAAGCAAGTCGCCATTGCCATAGCCGTTGGGCGATGGCAACCCTTTACCGCGCAGACGCAGTATCTTGCCAGGCTGCGTACCAGGCTCAATGGTCAACCGTGCCTTGCCATCGACAGTGGGCACTTCTACCTTGCCGCCAAACACAGCCGTAGGAATGTCGAGCATAAGGTTATACACGAGGTCATTTTCGTCACGAAGCAATTCGGCATCTTTTTCCTCCTCAATCAATATGAGCAAGTCGCCCGGCACACCGCCATGACGCGCAGCGTTGCCCTTGCCACGCATACTCAACGTCATGCCCTCGGCCACACCAGCAGGGATATTCACAGTCACCACGTCGTCTTGGCGCACTATACCCTCGCCGCCGCAAGCCGTGCAACGGTCTTGTATTATGCGCCCCTCACCGCCACAGGTGGGACACACGCTCTGCGTGCGCATGGTGCCGAGTATAGTCTGCTTGACTTGCTGTACCGTACCCGTACCGTGGCAGGTGGAACAAGTTGTAAAGGCCGACCCATTCTTGGCACCAGTGCCGTGACAAGCCGCGCATGGCACGTAGCGGGGGATTTTTATCTTCTTTTCCACGCCATGGGCCACATCCTTGAGCGTGACTTTCACACGCACCCGCAGGTCGCTGCCCCTGTTCTGGCGCGGACGGCTGCTCCCGCCGCCGAAGCCACCAAAACCGCCAAAGCTGCCGAAAATGTCGCCAAACTGCGAGAAGATGTCTTCCATCGACATTCCGCCGCCGCTGAAGCCGCCGCCACCGCCCATGTTACCCATGCTGTGGCCAAACTGGTCGTAACGCGCCCTTTTGTCGGGGTCGCTAAGCACCGAATATGCCTCGGCAGCCTCCTTGAACTTCTCTTCGGCTTCCTTTTTCTCGGCATCACTCTTTCCCTCCTGACGGTCGGGGTGATACTGCATTGCCAATTTTCGATAGGCCTTCTTCAGCTCATCAGGTGTCACATTCTTCGACACGCCCAACACTTCGTAGTAATCTCTTTTCTCCATTGTCGCCTTCTACAAAACCTGTGTGTTAACTAATAACTTTTCTATAAAATACAGCGTAACTGGTAGCAGTACAAAATCATTGCCCCACTACCACCTTGGCGTGACGCAGCACCTTGTCGTTGAGCATATACCCCGTCTGCACAGTATCCACGATTTTCCCTTTCTGCGATTCATCGGCAGCAGGGAACATCGTTACAGCCTCGTGCAACTCGGTGTCGAAATCCTTGCCCGTGCTGTCGATAGGCTTTACTCCATTATGCTCAAGGTACTTCATGAACTTATTGTAAATCAGGTCAACACCTTCCTTGAGGCTTTCAATTTCACTGTTTTCGCCAATTGCCTTGATGGCCCGTTCGAAGTCGTCGATTACAGGCAGCAAATCACGCATGGCGTTTTCAGCACCATTTTTGATTATTTCGGATTTTTCCTTCAAGGTTCTTTTTCTGAAATTATCAAACTCTGCCATCAAGAACAGATATTCCTTCTTGGAATCTTCAAGTTCCTTTTCGAGTTTTTCTATCTGCTTGCTCGGGTCATTTTCATCCTTGCCAGCATCTGCATCGCCCTCAACCTCAGCGTCGTTTTCGGAGCATTGAGCCTCCTCGGCTTGCACCTTTTCTTCACTTTCCTGTTGTTTGGTCGATTGTTCTTCTTGTTTATTATCTTTTGTTGCCATAGTCTGCTTTAATTCTGTCAATAAACTTGCATTATCAAAAATGTTGCCAAAATGTCACTACAGCACGGCTGCGATGCACATCTGCATCGCAACACACTGCTAAACAACCGTTTAACACTACGCTTTTATTTTAATTTTATGACAAAATTAACTCCGCCCTTAATGCTGCGGCTCGCAGAATCTGCCAAATTGGCACTATCATAAATGCCAAATAATGAGCTACCCGACCCCGACATCGACGCATACAACGCACCATGAGCATACAATTCATTCTTGATTTCGGCAAGAACAGGGTATTGAGCAAAAACACTTGGCTCAAAGTCGTTTTTCAATAAACCTCGCCACTCGCCGACAGGCAGTGTCAACAACTCAGGGATAGGCTGTGCCGATGGCTTAGGCACTACCATCGAATATGCGGCAGCAGTAGATACCGACACCGGCGGCTTGACAAGCACAAGCCAATAGCCCGACAAATCGACCGCGGCAGGCGCGAACTCATTACCTATGCCAGTGGCATACATTGGAGTGTTGTAAATGAAAAACGCGCAATCGGCACCCAGCGTCGATGCCATGGCAGCAAGTTCATTATCATCAAGTGCAACGCCGCTTATTTCATTTAGCATCTTGAGCATAAATGAAGCATCGGCCGAACCGCCACCAAGCCCTGCCCCGTCGGGGATATGCTTATACAAGTAGATGTCAACCTCCGGCACACGCCCTTCATAACGGCTGCGCATAAGCCTGTAGGCCTTCATTACAAGGTTTTTCTCAACGTCGCAATTCACAGGATTGCCCGACAAGTGCAACTGTGCCGGCCCGCCATTCACAGTAGGGACAATCTCCAAGATATCGAGCAAATCGATGGGGTAAAACACCGTTTCGATGTCGTGGTAGCCATCGGCGCGACGAGCTACAATATTAAGTCCAAGGTTGATTTTTGCATTAGGGAAAGTGAGCATAACACACTGTGTTTTTTTATAAAAATGAGTGTGTACCACAAGAAAAACAGCTGTCGTTCTTATGGCACACACATCACTGAATTATTATCACGAATCTGAACGTTATATTAGCAATACTTCGAGAAATCGGTCTTAGACATGTCGCCCTCGGTAACAAAAGCCTCGTGGAACGCAAATGCGGCACGCAACGTGTGTGGTGTATGGCCGCCCTTCGACATCTTCAAGTACTCACGCAGCAATGGGCGGTACTTCGGGTTGGCACAATTCTCGATAATAGTTTCGGCCTTTTGTATAGGCGACTTCCCTCGCAAGTCGGCAATGCCTTGCTCGGTGATGAGAATGTCCACCGAGTGTTCGCTGTGATCCAAGTGCGAAACCATAGGCACAATGGCACTTATCAGGCCACCCTTGGCAACCGACGGGCAACTGAAAATCGACGTGTAGGCATTACGTGTGAAGTCGGCCGAACCGCCAATGCCATTCATCATCTTGGTGCCTGTCACGTGGGTTGAATTGATGTTACCGAAGATGTCGGCTTCAAGTGCCGTGTTCATAGTAATCACACCGAGGCGACGAATAACCTCGGGATTATTGGAAATTTCGGCAGGACGCATCAGCACCTTGTCGTGGAAACGGTCGATATTTTCAAAGAACTCGTTCATGGCCTCGGTCGAGAAAGTCATTGAACATGTGCTCGCAAAACGGCACTTGCCCGACTCGATGAGCTTCAACACCGAGTCTTGTATCACCTCGGTGAACATGTCGAACGATGGTATGTCGGGATTGGCATCAAGACGAGCCAGCACAGCATTGGCAATATTGCCCACGCCCGACTGCAACGGCAAGAACGAACTTGGAATACGCCCGGCTTTCAACTCACCAAGCAAGAAACTGCACACATTCTCGCCAATCATCATAGTGGTTTCGTCGCTTGGGGCGAAAGGATGCCCACCTTCGGGCACATTGGTCTTGACCACGCCCACTATTTTGGCTGGATCGATGTGCAGCACCGGGCTGCCAGCACGGTCGCTCGGCTTGAAAATAGGTATTTCCTTGCGATAAGGTGGGTCAAGCGGCACATAGATGTCGTGCAACCCACGTATCTTGGGATTGATGCCCTCATTCACCTCAAGCAAAACTTTCTTGGCAAGCAAGGCAAATGTGGGACTATTACCTATACCAGTACCCAAGACCGCATTACCCTCGTCGTCGATACTCTGCACCTCAAGGATAGCAATATCGATTTGACCAAATGTATTATAGCGCAACTTCTGGGCGAGTTCCGACAGATGCAAGTCGAAATACTCTATTGCCCCGGCATTGATTGCTTTGCGGGCATCGGGACAACCCTGATAAGGAGTGCGCTTGTTTACGGCGTTGGCACGGGCCAACTCGCCATCGACAAAATCGTTGGTCGAAGCGCCACTGAACAGGTTTATTTTAAATTCACGCCCAGCCTCGTGCTCTTTTTTTGCCTTTTGAGCCAAAGCCACTGGGATAGCCTTAGGTGTTCCACAAGCCGTGAACCCCGAGAAGCCCACATTGGCACCATTAAACACGAAATCGGCAGCTTCTTCTGCTGTTATGATTGGATACCTCATATCGAGTAATATTTTGTGTTATTATGTTAAAACTTGGTTTTCAATATTTCATGAGCTATAATTGCCCTTTTCCAGTCTTGGGGCATCGCATTGTTGCCATCACCAGATTTGGCATACGGATCACCCACAGGTGCTTGCCGACGCGGTTCATCGGCAACAACCCGCTGCCCTTCATTCTCCCATGCTTGCCCTGTGGCGGCCGACGATTGCGACACTGGCACATCGGGCACATCGTTGGATGGTATCCAATCGTCATGCTCGGCCATGTCGCGCCTTTCCCACACGTCAGGCACAGGCGGCAACACTTGCGGAGGCGTGGTAGTCGCTTGGCGCACAGTGGGTTTCGGTTTGGTCACACCGCCGCCTTTCGACTTCGACGATTTGCCCAAAGTACCCAAAAGAGATGCACCTATAATTACTATCCACGGAATTATGTCAGACAAGTCCATGATGTACAAAAATTTCCTCAAAAGTAACAAATTAAAGATTAATTAGCAACGATGCGCATTCAAAAACTTACCCCTTAAACCCACAGCAGCGACTACCCTCCAGCCAAAAGGCGAGCAACCTCGCGGCTCAACTGCTCCTTGTCGGGCAGATATAATTGATAACGGCTAACGAACAACTGGTTGCTTATTCCCTCCATGGCGTATTCCACGAGCACTTGGTCTTTATATGCTCCCAATACGATGCCAATCGGTTCATTATCGCCATCGGTGTTCTCTTCTTTCTTGAAATAATTAAGGTATAAGTTCATCTGCCCAATATCGTTGTGTTCGATTTCTCCACGTTTCAAGTCGATCAGTACAAAGCATTTAAGTATGCGGTGGTAGAAAACCAAATCGACATAAAAGTGCCTCGACCCAATATTTATCCTGTATTGCCGGCCAATAAAGGCAAAACCTTTGCCCAATTCGAGCAAGAAGTCTTCTAAATTGCGGATTAATCCATCCTCAAGGTCGCTTTCGACGTATGCCTGACGTTGTGGCAGCCCCACGAACTCAAGCACAAAAGGGTCGCGGACGATGTCTTGGGCTGTAGTGATTTCCTGCCCGTTGCGGCTCAACTCAAGCACCGTGTCCTTGTCGCGGCTCAACGCAATTCGTTGAAACAGGCAGCTTTTCATCTGCCGCTTGAGCTCGCGCACACTCCACCGTTCACGCTCACATTGCTTGGCATAAAAGCTGATAGCCAAGCTGTCACTCTCTTTCAATATTTCGACATAATGGCTCCAACTCAATTGTACAGACACTGTCTGTACAATTGGGAAAGCCATATAAAATTTCCTAATTTTAGCAACGTTGCTGCGGCTGAAGCCTTTGCCGTAGGCAAGCGTCAAATCGCGCGAAAGGCGGTCAAGCAAGTTTGAGCCATATTCGGCCCGTTCCTTGCCATGCTGCTCATATTCCACTATGTGACGACCTATCTCCCAGTATGTTTGCACCATTGCAGAATTTACTGCTACGGCTGCGCGGCTGCGGCCGTTGGCCATCGCTTGCCCGATATTGGCCAACAACTCGCTATAGCCTTCCTGTCGATGTTTTTCAACTTGCCCTTCCATATCTTGCCTGATTTATCACGGTAAATATAGCGAAAATCACGCACGAAAACAAAAGTCCTGCACACTGCACACTTTAACAGCAAAAAAAGCGGTACCACACCATCGTGCGGCACCGCCTGTTATACTGTTATGCTCACTGCGTTACTTAAGTGTTTCAATGTACTGGCGCAGTGCATCGTTAGTCGGGTCAACTTCAAGCCACTTCTGATAATAGAGCTTCATGTTCTCATTATCCTTGTTCAAGTAGTAGTGAACTGCCTTGTAACGGAAAATTTCGATATATGTTGAAAGTTCGTTGTCGGGATTTTCAGGATTCTTGTACTCTGGATTAGCATCAAGAATGGCAAGAATCTTGTCGTAGGTAGGCATAGCCTCGCCATAGCGGGCATAGTCATGACCCGAGAAGCGCATCTCGTGAACCATCTGTATATTGGCAATCTGCGAAAGGATACGCATGTCGTTAGGAACAACCGAGTCAACCATTTCGGCATACTTGAGTGCCTTTTGCATAACCTCTTCACGCAAAACCGAGTCGGTAGCAGTAGTGTCGGCTATGGTAGAACCCCAATAGAGGTAACGGCGAGAAAGCACGAAGAGGTCGTTGGTCTTGTAGTCGGCTTTGTCAACAAACATTTGATAGAACTCTGCTGCGCTCTTGAAGTCTTTTGCATCGGCGCAAGCGTCACTTGCTTGCTTGAGCAGGTCGGTCTTCTCGGGGTTGGCTTCGTATGCCTTCTTGTACATTTCCACGCTGCCTGGGATATCGCCAAGGGCTGTGAGAACCACTGCATAGTCGCTATAATCCTTAGGCTCATATTTAGCTGTAGCAGGAACAGTCATCGAGAGGAAATCCTTGGCGTGTGTGTCGGCACGATTCCACAATTGTGCTGCAGCAATCGAGTCGCCTTCCACTTCCTGTGCCATTGCAACCAAGTTGTAGAGTTGCAGACGCCTCATGTAGAATACATCGGCATCGCCAGCTGCGTGCTCGCTGATAATCTTCGATGCAAGGTCAAACGATTCTTTGTAACGCTTGCCGTAGAAAAGAAGACCAGCATAACGGTTTTCGTCTTGCTTGAAGTGGTTGGGGTTTTGCATATACACGCCATACTTTTCGGCTGCCTTGGTCCATTGGTCATCCTTGTAGTATTTCTCGGCAAGTTCACGTTGTGCAAGAGCCGAATTAGGCTTCGATGTAACAAGGTCTTCGAGTGTCTGGATAGCAACGGCAGGATTTACATAGAAATAAGTATTGGCATATTTCACATACGATTCTATGTTGTCCTTGTTGGCGCGCATTGCCATTTCATACCAACTTGCAGCGTTACCCCATTGTTCTTGGTCGGCAAGGATATCACCTTCAAACACGTAGAGGTCGGCACTCTGCTTGTCGCGCTTCTTGGCATCTTTCTTGGCATCTTCAATCTTCTTGGCATACTTAACAGGGTCAACGTCGTAGTATGCGCGGCCGATAGCCACCATTACAGCGTCATCTTTCTTGCCGCAAAGATCCTTGGCGTTATCAAAGAGCTTGTTGGCTTCTTTTTCGCTGTCTTTAGTGCCTTTCTTCAACTCAAGCTGGCCCAGACCGACGTAGTTGTAGCCATACTTGGGATCGGCAGCAACACCTTGATCGAAATATTTTACAGCTTCTGCGTCATTGCCAGCCACGAGTTCGATACAGCCCAAGTAGTAGTAGGCTTCTGCTTTGTTGGTGGCAGCATCGTTGAGGTTGCGGAGCAACAGTTCTTTGGCATTGTCATACTGTTCTACCTTGTAGTATTCAATACCGTCTTTGTATCCTTGCGCCATACAACTGAGCGACGCACCAAGGATTAATGATAGCAATAATTTGAATTTCATTTTGGTAAATATTTACGAGTTTTTTGATTAGTTACTTCAGTATAGCGATACCAACCGCGGTTGCACCCTTGCGGGCATAACACCTGTGTTGAGTATTATTTTTTGCCCCACAAAACCTGTCAGGAACGAGTAGAACCCGTGCGAGAGCGAGCCGTTGGGTTCGGTCGTCGTGACATATACGCTACGGTAGAGCGGATAGCTGCCATCATAGATGTAGGCTTGGTAAGGCTTGTAGGCCTCTATGTCATTGTCGCGGCGTATCTTCATCACCTTTATTTTGCTCGTGAAGTCGATGGCTGCCGTGTCATTTCTGTTCAGTTCGGCCATGCGCTGTTCTATGTCGGTGGTGGGGGCGGCAAGGTCGGCGGTTATCCAACTCACACCTATGAAGCCTATGGCATTGCGCCGCCGTTCAACCTCGGTGAACACCTGCTGCAGGCTATCGACCGAATATACGCGACCAAACTTCTCGCCGCGCATAATCGAGTCGCTGACATACTTCACTATGCTCGACCCGGGATGGTCAAATATCACACGTATCGTGTCGAGCTTCGAGGGGAACACATCTTTCCATCGCGGAGTCGCACCTGTCAATATGTCGCGAAGTTCCGAAACCGACAACTCGTCAATGTCGTTGTCCTTGTTGACTATCACAGCCACGGCATCAACTGCTATGCGCTGTGTGCGTGGCGGGAAACGGTTGACGCTGTGCAAGTAGTCGCGCTGCTCCTGCGTCAGCTCCTGCGCCGTGACAATCAACGATGTGCGTCCGTCAATCATCGAGTCGATGGCCGATTTGGCATCGACGTAGTAAGGTATGACACTCGCATTGGGATATGTGTATTCAAACACGTCGATTTCTTGCTGTATGATATTTTCAAACGTCTGGTCACACATCACCGTCACAAGCCCCGATGTGCTTGAGTCGGTGGGCTGGTGGCACGAAGTCACCGCCATGGCAACCACCGTGGCAACAATCGACATAACGATATATTTCATTTTCTTCATGGTTATATCCGTTCTAATTTATGTTAATAAATGCCTTTAAACTGGCGGTAACAACGCCAAAATCCATAGAGGATAAACAATGCGCCTAAACTGTAACGCGCCCATGTATAACTCTCGTCCCAGCCGAAGAAGTTCACCATCATCAAGTATCCCATTCCTAAATAAATGATTATCATGAAGATGCCGAAAGCATACTTCATTCCTTTCGGCGCGCCTACATTGGCACTGCCGCTGCGATATGGTTGTGGGTCGGTTTCTTTTGCGGGTTCGTTTTTATCTATTTGGGTCATATCAGTTTTTTCAAATTTAACCTTAGTGTACGGCGTAATTCGCCAGTTCCATGCCGTGAACTTGCTTTTACACTCTTGCAGCGTAAAATTACATAAAAAATAAATTGATACGGCAAAAGGTTGCACCTTATTAGAAATTCTTAACCATAAAAGTAGCATATATAACAAATTTAGAAACTGTTTTGATTTTTTTGTTCGATGATTTGAGATGTATTTTCTACAAAAATTCAAAACAGTTTCCCAGGCAAACCACACCCCGCCCTACTCGGCAACAGCGATGCCACAAAGTGACAAATGTAGAAATATTGGCAGACGTGGCTGGCAAACATAGACAATCTGGCATCAACTTCACGCGGCGACACACGCCATGCCTCATGGCATACACTTTGCTATGCCAATAGTGGGTTTCGTAATGAAACCTCACAAAATAGAGGACAATTATTAAGAATTGGAGGTAAATACTATGTCAGCTATTCAAAAGTACAATCAGAATTGGTTGCCAAGTTTCTTCAATGATTTCTTTGACAACAATTGGATGTTGAAAATGGGTGCTACGGTACCTGCCATCAACGTAATCGAAAATGAAAAGGATTACCGCGTGGACGTAGCTGCACCTGGCATGACAAAAGAGGACTTCGACATTCACGTCGGTGAGGAGAACCAGCTCGTAATCTCGATGGAAAAGAAAAGCGAGAACAACGAAAAGGGCAAAGAGGGCGAGAAATACTTGCGCCGCGAATTTGCCTACACCGCTTTCCGCCAAGCTTTCGACCTGCCCGACAACGTTGATGCCGAACACATCAGCGCAGCCATGGAAAACGGCGTGCTTGAAATAACATTGCCGAAACTCCAGGCCGACACTGCCAAGGCAAGCCGCGTGATTGAAATCCATTAACCAAGCCCTACAGGGCAACGGCCTCCCTCTTTAAACAGAAACGAGGGTGCGTCACTGGGCGCACCCTCGTTTTTTTATGCACTAATGGCAAACTGTCATACGGCCTGCATCACTTGCAGCCGCAAGATTTCTGCTTAATCTGGGTGAAGAAGTCGTTACCCTTGTTGTCAACAAGGATAAATGCCGGGAAATCCTCAACCTCGATTTGCCAAATAGCTTCCATGCCAAGTTCGGGATATTCGAGGCACTTGATGCTCTTGATATTGTTCTGTGCAAGTATTGCAGCAGGGCCGCCGATGCTGCCGAGGTAGAACCCGCCATGCTTGCGGCAAGCGTCGGTCACTGCCTGGCTACGGTTGCCCTTGGCCAGCATCACCATGCTGCCGCCGTGGCTCTGGAACAAGTCAACGTAGGGATCCATGCGTCCTGCCGTCGTCGGGCCCATCGAGCCGCAAGGCATCCCTTCGGGAGTCTTGGCTGGACCGGCATAGTAAATCGGGTGATCCTTGATATATTGCGGAAGCTCTTCACCACGGTCAAGGCGTTCTTTGAGGCGGGCGTGGGCTATGTCGCGGCCAACGATGATTGTGCCATTGAGCGACAGACGGGTCGAAACCGGATACTTGTCAAGTTCTTTCAATATCTCGCTCATCGGCTGGTTGAGGTCGATGCGCACGGCATTGCCTTCGCCGGCATTGCGCAACTCTTCGGGTATCAATTCGGTTGGATTGTCATCGAGCTTTTCAATCCATATACCATCGCGGTTGATTTTGCACTTGATATTGCGGTCGGCCGAGCAGCTTACGCCCATGCCGACAGGGCACGATGCGCCGTGGCGCGGCAAGCGTACCACGCGCACGTCGTGTGCGAAATATTTACCGCCAAATTGTGCGCCAAGCCCTATCTTGTGGGCCTCTTCGAGCAAGCGGGCTTCAAGTTCAACATCGCGGAATGCGCGGCCATACTCGTTGCCAGTCGTTGGCAGAGCATCGTAGTAGTGAGTCGATGCCAACTTCACGGTGAGCAAGTTCTTCTCGGCCGAAGTTCCTCCGATGACAAATGCAATGTGGTAAGGCGGGCAAGCAGCCGTGCCCAATGTCTTCATCTTCTCAACAAGGAACGGCACCAGCGTATCGGGATTGAGCAATGCCTTTGTTTCCTGGAAGAGGTAAGTCTTGTTGGCCGAACCGCCACCCTTGGTGACACACAAGAAACGATATTCCATACCCTCGGCACATTCAAGGTCGATTTGCGCCGGCAAGTTGCAACGTGTGTTCACCTCGTCATACATGTTAAGAGGTGCGTTCTGCGAATAACGCAAGTTTTCCTGCGTGTAGGTATTATATACGCCGCGAGCAAGAGCCTCCTCGTCGCAATAGCCCGTCCACACCTGCTGGCCTTTCTCGCCATGGATTATAGCTGTGCCAGTGTCTTGGCACAATGGCAGACGGCCCTTGGCCGAAACCTCGGCGTTGCGCAAGAATGTCAATGCCACATATTTGTCGTTTTCGCTCGCTTCGGGGTCGCTGAGCACCTTGGCCACTTGCAGATTGTGGCTGCGGCGAAGCAAGAACGACACATCACGGAAAGCCTGTTGGGCCATCATCGTAAGCCCTTCTTTCTCGATTTTCAAGATTGGGTGGCCTTCAAATTCGCCAACCGAAACATAATCCTTTGTAAGTAAATAATATTCGGTATCGTCGGGTCCCAACGGAAATGGGGGCTGATACTTAAACTCCGGAGTTGTTGCCATAGTAAGTTATTTATTATGTTAAGATTATATATGCAAAGATAGTGCAAGGCGAGCGCAATTGCAAAAATGTGCTTGCACAATTTTTGCTTTGCCGAGCCGCAGCCTATCTTATCAAAAGATAGTGCAAGGCGAGAGAAGAAAAAACAAATTCATTTGATTTTTTCTTCCTAGCCGCAGCCTATTTTATTCAAAGATAGTGCAAGGCGAGCGCAATTGCAAAAATGTGCTTGCACAATTTTTGCTTTGCCGAGCCGCAGCCTATCTTATTCAAAGAGAGTGCATTTGTAGAGGGTGCGCCGTAATTGCATTTTGACATACCTTTAATACAGATAAGTTGCCCCGGAGGGGCAAAACTATGCTTAACCGACTGGTGGAGTGAGCGATAGCGAACGCAACCTGCGGAATGCCTGATATATACAATGCCGTTGTTGAAACGAACGATATAAACGCCCCCCAATGTAGAGCCGTCATACCATGGCGGCTCGATGACTGCGACATAGGGGAAACGACAGAATGCATTGGGGGCGGTTACCGAGCCGCCATGATATGACGGCTCTACAACCAGATTTCCCCATTGGGATTAATTCATAGAATGCGAAACGAGGCGGGTCGCTTCACAGCGGTCCGCCTCGCATCATCACAAATTATTGTTAAGTACTCTCTGTCTTTACGGCGTGCTTAACAATGTGTTTATTTTCAATTCTCCT
>DVKC01000024.1 GCA_018716295.1 Candidatus Avimuribaculum pullicola | reverse complement strand
AGGCTTTGTGCGGAATCACACAGGAAGAATTGGAAAGCACTTTCGGAGAATCAATCCGTGAAATGGCGGAAGCCAACGACTACACCGAAGCTGAGATGAAGGCTATATTGAAATTACAATACGATGGCTACCACTTCAGCAAGCGCATGACCAATATTTACAATCCTTTCAGCCTGCTGAACGCTTTTGCATCGCAAGATGTCCGCGACTACTGGTTCAGCAGCGGTACACCAACTTACTTGATAAGGCTACTGGCACATACCGATGAGAACCTCGATGAGATGACAGGCAAATATTATTCGCCACGAGAATTTATCGACTACAAGGCAAGTGTGGAGAAGCCGTTGCCGATGATTTACCAGAGCGGTTATCTCACCATCAAGGACTATGACCGTGATTTCCGAACATTCCTGCTTGACTTCCCAAACAACGAGGTCAAGAGTGGTTTCGTGTCACTTGTAGCAAACGATTATCTGAAACCACGTCAGGAGGTTGATAGCGTGGTGCGTGAAATAACGATAGCCATGCGTCGTGGTGATTGCGAGCGGCTGCGCAAGCTGTTCACCTCGTTCCTCGCCGACATACCCTACACCATGCGGCGCAAGGAAAACGAGCGCGAGCGTGAGCGGTATTTCCACTACACATTCTACCTCATATTCCGCTTGGTGAGCGTTTACACTGTTTACACCGAGAAGCAACAGAGTGAGGGACGAGTAGATTGCATCGTCGAAACACCAGGCTATGTTTATATCTTCGAGTTCAAGCTCGACGGCACTGCTGATGAAGCATTGCGACAAATCGAGGAGAAAGGATATGCCCGCCCATACGCCACCGACAGCAGGAAACTGTACAAGATAGGCGCAAGTTTCTCATCGCAAACTGGCACAATCAACGACTGGAAAGTAACTGAATAAAATAATAATTGAAAAAATGAAAAATAGCCCAATTGGAACACTTTCGCTCGCATTAGCATCGGTATGCACAACGGCATACGCCCAAGCGAGCCCCAGCAATGATGAAGATGCGTTACCTAATGTGATATTTATATATGCCGATGATTTGGGATATGGCGACCTTGAATGTTATGGGGCAAGCAATGTGCAAACGCCTAATGTCAATCGTCTTGCCGAACATGGCATAAGGTTTACTAATGGCTATGCGGCAGCATCGACCAGTACGCCATCACGCTATTCATTGTTGACAGGAGAATATGCGTGGCGACGCAATGATACAGGAATAGCTCGTGGAGATGCCGGAATGATAATAAAGCCATGGCAATACACAATGGCCGACATGTTTAAAAGTGCCGGTTACGTTACGGCTGCTTTGGGTAAATGGCATTTGGGTTTAGGTGAGAAAACGGGTAAGCAGGATTGGAATGCACCGTTGCCAGCTGCGCTTGGCGACCTTGGGTTTGATTACTCTTATATAATGGCGGCTACTGCCGATCGTGTGCCTTGCGTGTTTATAGAAAATGGCAAGGTTGCCAATTATGATCCATCGGCTCCAATATATGTAAGTTACGAAAAGAATTTCAAAGGAGAACCTACGGGCAAAGATAACCCTGAATTATTGTATAATTTGAAGTCGAGCCATGGCCATAATCAATCGATTGTGAATGGAATAGGGCGAATTGGATACATGAAAGGTGGCGGCAAGGCTTTATGGAAAGATGAAAATATTGCCGATTCGATAACGGCTCATGCTATAGAATTTTTGCGACAACATCGCGATGAACGTTTTTTTATGTATTTTGCCACTAATGATGTGCATGTTCCTCGTTTCCCGCATCAGCGTTTTAGGGGAAAAAACAAGATGGGGCTGCGAGGTGAGGCAATAATGCAGTTTGACTGGAGTGTAGGACAGTTGATGAAAACGTTGGATGAATTGGGATTGACCGAGAACACGTTGATAATATTGTCGAGCGACAATGGCCCTGTAGTAGATGACGGTTATCAGGATAAGGCTGTAGAGCTGCTTAACGGGCATGACCCTGCAGGTGGCCTGCGAGGAGGAAAATATAGCACATTTGAAGCTGGGACACGTGTGCCAGTAATTGTGCATTGGCCAAAGATGATACAAGAACCACAGGTCAGTGATGTTATAATTTCTCAAATTGACTGGCTCGCGTCGCTTGCATCGCTTGTGGACGCAAGGATTCCTGCTGGCAGCGCGGCTGACAGTTATGACCGCCTTGGCAATTTGTTGGGAACAGATGATACTGATCGCCCATGGGTAATAGAACATTCGGCCAACAACACGCTGTCGGTGCGTACCCGGGATTGGAAGTATATCGAACCTAATGACGACCCGAGAACTATCCAAAAGGAAACAAACACCGAACTTGGCAATGCTGCCGTGCCGCAACTGTATGATATGACTGTGGATGGTGAACGTGAAAACGTGGCAGCAAAATATCCCGAAAAAGTATTTGAATTGGAGCGGATATTGCGACAAGTGCGTAAACGCACAATTAATGCATTATAGGCGGCGATATTGACTGCATAAAGTAATGGCTACAGGTGAGCATGGTTTTACTCCTCCTGTAGCCATCTTTTTTGTGCCTGATGTTATTATTGGTATTTGTCGCCAAACGATGATTTCACGTCATTGACAAACTGCTTGATGCGCTGCTCTTCGTTTTGCGGGCATATTAGCAGCACGTCGTCGGCATCGGCGATGATATAATCTTTAAGCCCCGAGGCGACAATCAGTTTGCCATTCTTTTTAACTGCAATCATGTTGTTGTTGCAGTTGTATAGCATGGCGTTGCAGTTCTGCGTCACGTTGCCCTCTTTGCTCTTGGGTGAGTATTCATACAAGACACCCCATGTCCCGAGGTCGTTCCAGCCGAAATTGACGCACGACACAAATACGTTTGGAGCTTTTTCCATTACGGCAAAGTCGATTGAAATGTTGGGGCATTCGGCAAATGTGCTGTTGATGAATGCAGATTCTTCGCTTGTGCCAAAAGTTCCAGCTCCTGCTTCAAATTTACAGTAAACATCTGGTGCATAATCATGCAGGGCTTTGATTATGCTTTTGGCCGACCAAAGGAATATGCCCGAATTCCAGAAAAACTCGCCGCTTTCGACAAATATGCGGGCAATATCGATGTTGGGTTTCTCGGTGAATGTTTTCACTTGCAGTATGCCATCAACATCAGATTTTTCACCCACTTGGATGTATCCATATCCAGTTTCAGGCCTGTTGGGTTTTATTCCGAGAGTGAGCAGGGCATCATGGCTTTCTACAAATTTGTAGCCATTTACAATTTCTTTGCGGAAAAGTTCTTCATTGAATATCAGGTGGTCGCTTGGCGATACCATGATTGTCGCATCGGGATTGATGGCTTGTATGTGAAAAGCTGCCCATGCAATGCACGGGGCAGTGTTGCGGCGTGCGGGTTCAAGCAATATCTGTTCATCATCAAGTTCAGGTAATTGCTCTTTTACTATTTCGCGATAATTCTCATTGGTGACTACGATGATATTGCTGCGTGGCACAATGTCTTTCACGCGGTCGAAACTCATTTGCAGCAAAGTGCGTCCTGTCCCTAAGAAATCGATAAATTGTTTGGGTAATTTTTTACGGCTGTATGGCCAGAAACGGCTACCGACGCCGCCACCCATTATTACGCAATATCGGTTATTCATAGTTATGATGGTTATTTTAGTTTTTTATTTTGCTAAGTTAGCAAATTATGGCTTAGTAATGGTGATAATAGTGTTAATTATTATGTTAAGTTTTTAGAAGCTGTTTAAATTTCCCCAATTCCTTATTTCCCCAGATCCAAGCTCGCTTACCAGGTATTAATGGAGTGGCATCAATCAATTTCATACGAAGGCGATTGCACCTATTGCTTTTTCATTTTGTTAACCAGTAAACGGTTATATACTTTTACCTAATTGATAGGCTTGCTGTGGATAATCAGTATTCTTGACACTGCCCGCCGTCCATACGCCTGATGCTACCACTTCGCCAACGCTTGTCCAGCCAAGATAATCTATCAGTGTATGGTAATGCACCAGCATCGGTTCGGCTTCTTTTTTAGATGTATCGGCGTATGTCATCAGGAATGCGGCTTTCTTCGGTGCGCCCTTTATCTGTCCGTTGATGGCATAGAAGCGGTCTATTACCCGTTTCATCTGCGCCGAGATGCCGAAATAATACATCGGCGTGGCGAATACCACCATGTCTGCTTCTATCAGGTGCGGGCGGAGTTCCTGAAAGTCATCGTTAAATATGCACGGTCCGTCCATGCCGCAACGGTTGCAAGCGCGGCAAGGTTCGACCTGCTTGAATGCACAGTCGAAACGGAACACTTCGTGCCCCTTTTCTTCTGCACCTTTGATAAACTGCTCCGCCAGATAAGCGGAATTGCCGTTCTTACGGGGACTGCCCGTTAATACTACTATCTTCATCTTGTTTGTCTTTGATTTGTTGTCGTTTATATGATCGAAAGCCTGCACCAGCCCCGTACCGGCTACAGCCGTACCCAAGGCTGCCAGTGCAGACTTTTTCAAAAATTCGCGCCGTTCCATCTTTGTCGTTTTTAGAATTTTTTGCTGAAACTGGTGCATTTGCCGATGGTTTCGCCTGTGTGCAGATAGGTGTAGTTCGGCATCTCAAAGAGTATGGGCTTCAGCTTGTCGTAATCAGGTTTGCCATTTTCATTCAAGCAGTCTTCGTCCACGTATGTGTTTGTTATCTTGCAGATGAAATTGTCGAAAGTTTCGGTTTCATAATTGTCAACCACTTCGCACTCCATCACCAGCGGACTTTCATCAATAACAGGTGCCCCGGCTTCGCCCAAGTGGTACACAAATACATTCGACTTGTCGGTCTTTGCTCCGCTTGTGCAGCCCACATAGTCGGCACGCTCCAACATCGCCTCGTTCACCATGTTGACTGACACCTTGCCCGTCTGCTTCACCCCTTCATTGGTGTAATGCTTTTTGAACATGCTCAGCATGATTTGGTCGTGCCCGATGATGCCCACGTGGGCGACCAGCAGCCAGTTCACTTTTCCGTTCACTTCCGTACCCACGACCACTGCTGGCGTGGGGTACAATGCCAATACATTTCCGATATTCTTCTTCATTGGTATCTTGTTTCTTATCTGATGCAAAATTACACCGTAAAAGGGAGTAGCAATGTAACCATAAGTAGGCAAACTGTACCATTTTTACTGAAATTACAGCCTGTGTATTTACATAAGGCAAGCTACACTCGGCAATTTAAAAACGAGTTTTCATTGCTTTCGTATCGGTTTGACAGGGAGCAAGATGAGCAAAATATGAAAGTTGGGAATGTCAATGATTTCGGACGCTACTTGGGCGCAGAGGAGCAGTAAGTCAATGTATTCTGTCAGCAGTTTGCGGAGTAATTTTTCAATGCTACGCGCCGCTTTTCCCTCTATGGCATAACCAAGTATCAGGGGGCAACACACCCGCTTGTGGATTGTCTGCCGTGCGCGAACCGAGCATGACCGAATGACCCAGTTCAATCAGTTTGTCCCCAATGGTGTGGGCTACATCGCCCGTTCCTAAAATACCGTATTTCATGTTCACTAATTTTGAGGATTAAAATTCTTGTCGTACGTAAGAAGATACTCGGCCAGCTCCGGGTCATTGAAGTCTGCCGCAAGTGCCTTTCCAGTATCCATTTTGCGGATAAGTTCCTTGTCTGTTTCGCTCAAACTGAAGTCATCAATGGCAAGATTGCTGGTCATACGTTCTGTACGCGTTGATTGCGGAAGCACAATGATGCCTTCGTCGGTCAGGAATTTCAGACACACTTGTGCATTGTCCTTACCATATTTTTCCCCAATGGTTTTCAATGTTTCATTTGTAAAAAGGCCATTCATGCCACGTGCCAACGGACTCCATGCCATGATGTGCGTTCCGTATTTTTCTGCCAGATGACGCATTTTCAACTGTTGCGAGAACACATGCGTTTCCAATTGCACTACAGCCGGCTTAATATCCATGTTTTCAACTAAGTCCACAAATCGAGCATCATAGAAATTGCTCAATCCTATGGCACGTACTTTTCCTGCCTCGTATGCTTTCTCCATAGCCCGGTAGGTTCCGTAATAATCTCCGAAAGGTTGATGGACGAGCAACAGGTCGATGTAGTCCGTCTGCAGTTTGCGGAGCGATTCGTCTATACTGATGGCAGCCTTTTCATCTCCGGCATTGGAAATCCATACTTTCGTGGTGATGAATATTTCCGAACGCGGAATGCCTGAGTTGGAAATGGCTGCACCTACGCCTTCTTCGTTGTAATAGGCTTGCGCCGTATCAATCAAACGATAACCGGCTTTTAGGGCTTCCGAAACATAGTGCTCACATTTTTTAGGGGCGATTTGCCAAACACCGTACCCCATTAATGGCATTTCAATGCCGTTGTTCAGTATTACAGTTTTCATTGTGAAATAAATTAATAGTCCAAACCATGTTATTCATATTCAAATTGAGCAGACACGAAAGTGGAGCGGTCGAAGTACGCATTCGCCGTGACACCATCCTTGAATGTGCCGATAAAGATATGTCTAATCATATATGTTTTATCAATCATGTATTTTATGTAGCCCGATGCTTTTTACCGTAGGCAAATCCATATCATCGTAAATCGGACTTTTACCAGTTTCAAGCGTGGCGATGGCATCCAATTCTTTTTCTGTAAGCGTAAAGTCAAGGATATTGAAGTTCTCTATCATTCGTTCCTTGTGTACCGTCTTGGGAATGACCACCACATTGCGCTGGTTCAGCCATCGGAGAATGACTTGTCCCACCGTCCGCCCGTGTATTTCTGCGATGGCTTTCAACACTGGATTGTTCCAAATGTCATTCTTTCCCTCGGCAAAAGGTGCCCATGCCTCATGCTGGATAGCCTCTTTCTGCAAAAAAACGTTAGCGGATTGCTGTTGGAAAAACGGGTGTGTTTCAAGCTGGTTCACTGCAGGCTTCACTTCATTGTGTAGGAAAAGGTCTTGCAGACGTTCATTGGAAAAGCTTGTTACGCCGATGGCGCGGATAAGTCCTTCTTTGTAAAGCCGCTCACAGGCTCTCCATGCGGCATAATAGTTGCCGTATGGCTTGTGCAACAGATAGAGATCGATATAATCAAGTCCGAGTAACTTCAATGACTTGTCAAAAGCACGAAGTGCGTCGTCATATTCATAGTCCTGCACCCACAGTTTGGTGGTGATAAAAAAATCCTCACGCTTGATGCCGCTCTGCCGAATGGCATTGCCTACTTGCTCCTCATTGAAATAAGATGCTGCCGTGTCGAACATCCGATAGCCCACTTCGATGGCATCGCTCACGACACGTTCCGTTTCATTTTCAGGAATTTGGTAAACCCCAAAACCGATGGCTGGCATCATTACGCCATTGTTCAATCTTACTGTTCTCATATCTTTTGAATTTTGATGCTAAATTACTCCCGTTCAGCTGGAATTTTGTTGTAAAATTCGTGACAATCTATTCACTTTTCGTGGTTTCTTGTTAAATTTGCCACATATACTCTGCTTGATATGGATAAAGAAAAAGACAAGGTGTTTTTCATCGATTCGTTGGATAATTATTCGGCTGCTGAACTTCTTGACAACGTGCTCCATATTCTTTGCACTGAAGGTTCCATGAGTTTCATTTTCCGAGAAACGTATTATCATATCGTGGTTGGTGACTATGTCATCATCACTAATCTCAGTTTGGCTTCTGGCTTTGTTAGGTCAAAGGACTTTAAAGGAATTCTGATATGTTTTCCAGAGTCGTTTGTGGCTTCAATGGCGTTGCGCAGCAATTATGGCATCGTGGGGCATCTGTCCCTGTTGCAGAACCCCGTCATGAAACTTTCGCCAGACGATTTCGCGAAGTGCTGTACCGACTTGCTGCGCCTTCGCGAACGGTTAGACGAAGGCGGGCATCTTTTTAAAGAAGAGATGATCAGCCACTTGCTTGCGGCGCATATCCTCGACTTGTATGATATCCATGCGCGCTGCCACACATCGGAAGAGCCTTCAGAATGTGTGTTTACCTTGATAAAGCGTTTTATTGAATTGCTTTACCGTAAAGAATACGTCTGGCATAGGAATTTGCCTTATTACGCTTCCGCTCTCTGTATTACGCCTCACTATTTGTCCGAAATATGTAAAAAAGCGAGCGGGCAGCCAGCTTCCTACTGGATAGATCGCTTCACTATGCAGGAAATAGCCCGTTTGTTGCGCCAGAAAGAATTGACATTGACTGAAATTGCTGAACACATGCATTTTTCGTCAGTTTCCTATTTCAGCCGATATGTGCAGAAACGGACAGGACGTTATCCCACTGAATACCGAAATCATCTGTTGAAGAACGACCGTTCCGATTTGTAGGAATAACAGAGCTGCATCTGCTCCAACCTGTTTCTCCATTTCTGACAACCCCCTTGCCGGGAAACGGCTATTGCTGTATGTTCAAGAAACAGGGGGTATCACTCCGTTGGAATACTGCCAGCGGCTGCATCTTTAATAAAAAGCTTTTCGGCATTCTTCCATAGAAACATATCCGCATATCTGGCAAGCTCCGTGTCACCAAGGCAGCCGACATCAGACTGGTAATCAGTCCTCGTTTCATGTTTCAATAGATAAAGTAATTAAGATTTTTCCGTCCCCACCAAGTAATTCAAGCATCTCATTGCGTGTATCGACACCATTTACTTTACCTATACGGGTGAAGTTCCAAGAATTGGTGTCATAGTAAATGACGAGGTTATTTCCCATGTAGAGGATAAGGTCGCCCGGCTCTGTAGTTGTATGATGGTCATTGCGAGGCAGGTTGATGCCAAGCGAACCCACTTTCTCCATATTGCCGTAGTCATTCATTTCCACAGTGATGTCCCCTTTGGCAAGCTGCTCTTTAAGCGCATAGGCTGAAGAATTGTCTTCCAATGTAGCGGTAAAGGTCTTGCCTCCTTTTACCGTTAGCTTAATAGTATTGTTTTCCATGCTTCGTTTATTTTGATTGTGTGAAACTTTCTGTTGTGCCTGTACCGTCAGTGCAAATGCTGACAGCATCAGGCACATAGCTATAAATAGATTGTTCATACATGTTACTCTATAAAGTTATAGATACGGTTGGCGGGATTGAGCGGTATCTGGTCGGACAACACTAATGATTTGACCATGTGTAGCGTCCCTTGCTTGTATTTCTGGAAATGCGCTGAAGCTATGTGCTTGTCGTAGGCCTCCTTACTCGCGTATGTTTCAAGAATGGTTATTTTGCAGGGATTTTCTTTTTCGCCAACGGCATACATGGTCAGCACCCCTGGTTCGGTACGCAGGGAGATTTCGCCCACTTCTGTCGCATATTTCATATATTCATCGAGAAACTGCGGATATACTTCGATTTTCGACAGGCGCACGATGCCGTCGGTAGCCATCTTTTCCTTGGCGCACATGCCCAGCTGTTGGGGTGAATGTGTATCTCCCTCTGTCCCGTCGCATGACAGCAGTCCGAACAGGAGTAATGTGGTTAATAGATTTCGTACCATATTCAATTTTTCTATCGTCATGTTATTGTCTTTTAAATCGTATGTTTACTTTATTACACGCTGTTGCAATCATAGGTGTGGCCAGCATATAATTTTTCTATGTTGCAAAAGTACAGCAGCATGAGGTTTGGCAGGATAGACAAATCATCGGTGTTTGTAACACTTTTACAGAAAATAAAAAGGACAGCACTTATCCATGTCGGTAAGTACTGTCCTTGTAGTTTTCAATCGCAATCGCCGTTATCGGTACGATTCACGATAGACGTTCACGATGTCTTCGTCGGTCATTTGCACACGGTCGCTGGTGAACATCACGCCCATCACCTCGCGGGTGTTGCGCATCAGTGTTTCGAACTCATCGGGTGTGATGCCATAGTCGGACATCTTCAAGTCGGCCACGCCGCAAGCCTCTTGCAGACGGGTGAGGGCTGTGAGGAAATCTTCGGGCTTCGTGGCTTCGGGCATTCCCATTGCTTGTGCCATACGTATGAAACGTTCGTCGCAGCCGTGGTGTTCGATGAAGTATTTGTAGTATGCCTTGCTGACCATAATAAGTCCTGCGCCATGGGGCAGTGCCGGGTGGTAGGCTGAAAGTGCGTGTTCCAATGCGTGTTCGCTGGTGATGAGCGTGAGGCACATCACTACGCCCGACAGTGTATTGCCGAAAGCTACGTGTGTGCGGGCTTCCATGTCCTTGCCGTCTTTCACGGCGCGTGGCAGGTACTTCGCCAAATTCTCGATGGCTGTCAGGGCATACATGTCGCTCATCAGGTTTGCGCCACGGGCGATGTAGCCTTCTGTGCTGTGGAACAGGGCATCAAAGCCTTGGTAGGCCGTGAATGTGGGTGGCACGCTTGCCATAAGTTCAGGATCTACAATAGCGAGTGCTGGAAACAATGAAGCCGCACCTACAAATGCTTTTTCGAAAGTGTCTTCTTTGGTTATAACACCCGAATTGTCTGTTTCTGAGCCTGTTCCTGCTGTGGTGGTAATGGCGATGATGGGCAGAGGCTTGACGGCAATTGGTTGTCCCTTGCCCGAACCGACAGGCACATAATCCCACAGTTCGCCTTCGTTGGTTGCCATTACTGCAATGGCTTTCGTGCAGTCCATCACGCTACCGCCGCCCAGTGCCACAAGGAAGTCGCAGCCGTTCTCACGGGCAACTTTCGCTCCGGCATTGACATTGCCTACGGTGGGGTTCGGCATCACTCCGTCGAACACCATAGTTTCTACGCCAGCCTTGTGCAACTGCTCTTCAGTGCGTGAGAGGTAGCCGTTGGCACGGGTCGATTTCCCATTGGATATAACGATAAGGGCACGGTGTCCCGGCATCGGTTGTTCACTCAGTTTGTTCAGCATTCCAGCTCCGAACATCACGCGGGTTGGAACGTACATGTCGTAAGTAAGATTTGTTTCCATTCTCCTTTTTTATGTTTCTGATTCTAATGCAAAGATAGTGGTTGGTTATCGGAAAGAACATACCCGAATTACCTGCGGTTGTAACAATCTTACGGAAAATAAAGGCCCATACTGAAATTCATAGGGACATTTACTGAATGTCCCTACTTAATAGCCGTATTGTAGGTTTGGAATACTGTGATGAGTGGCGACAAAGAAAAAAGGCACTTCTCACGAGGTGCCTTTAATTTCTATTTCATACTGCAATTGCAGTATGGAATAATTTACCATTTCCTAAACAACCTTAATAACAAACCTTTTACCTTAAACCATAATTTAAGTGTAAGCTAAACACTAAACAATCATGAATGATGGTTCTTGTTGAATTTTATATGCCGTGTGCCATGTAGCACACGGCATAACCTTTTTACATAAACCCTAAAATTCCCTTCATGAGAGAAAAATTGCCATATCTCTTTATGGACTTTTTGAACCCTAAATAATGAAACTCCACGGTTAGGAATCCGGTGGCTTGGCAGGCTATTGAACGTTGCCAGATTGTTCGGCTTGTTTTTCCTGCCTTGCTGTTGCAAAATTATAATCAATTATTCGGGGTTGCTTCGCTATATAAATAAAATATAAATTAATTTTGAGAAAATATAAAACTAATCGATTTAATATCAATTTGTTGTCTTGTTGGTGTATGTTGGCAAATATAGATTGAAATATTATGAAATAGAGCCGATTTTCATTATATTTTCCTCAAAATGTTCTTTGTCGATGGCTTTGTTTTTTGTCCGATTGCGGTAGGCGTATATGGTATTAACTGAATAATGCAGGAAGGATGCAATCTTGTTGGCATCGTCAACACCCATGCGTAGGAAAGCGAAAATGCGCAGTTCGGTGGTGAGTCGTCCTGCATCTTTAACCTCTATGCGTTCGGTGGGTTGTAGCAAGTTGTTGAATTCTTCGATGAAAGTGGGGTAAATATGCAGGAATGCCCCGTCGAAGTTCTCGTAAAATTGCTTGTGTTGCTCTTCGGCAAATTTCGATGATTTTGCCATTTTCACCAAGTCTTCGACTTGCCCAGCGGTTATTTTGCGTGTGACGGTTTTGCAGAAATTGTCGAGTCGATCCATGTATATTGAACACAAGTTGAGGAAGTGCCCGATGTATTCTTCTTTGATTTTGTTGGCTCTTTTCAATTCTTGCCGTGCGACGTTGAGCTTGCGCATCTGTTTGAGCAGGAAATAACATGCACCCACGAAGCCAATGGCAAGCAAGGTGCTGATTAGTGAAACAAACATGAGTATGCGGTGCTTCTTTCGCAGTTGCACCTTGTAGGCCTTGTCAATGAGGGGCGTGATGCTCGAAATTTGGGTGGTGCGCAATCGTGCATTGCAAAACACTGCATCGGCCAGAGATGTGGTGATATAGGTATAGGCATGTTCTATGTCGCCATTTTCGTAGAGATATACTGCAAGGTTTTGCAGCGAGGTTGTTTCTTTCACCGAACTGCGTATGTCGGCAATAGCCGACAATGCAAAGTAACGTGCTGCGTCGTCGGGATTTTCCTCGGCAATGCGTATTTGGGCCATGTTGGCTGCCGCACGTGCATAGATATTGTTGTCGGGGTTGCTGTTTTCGATTATTTCGTTGAGCAATTTTTTTGCCGTGTGTTCTTGCCCGTTTATGTAGTATTGTTCGGCGCAAAATAGTTTGAACTCGGGCGAACCGGGCTGGAGCAATTTGAGCAACTCTGTGCGGTATAAGGCTTGTCGAGCCACGTATTCATCGATGTATCGGTTCATGTTGCTGCTGTTCCCTTGCAGGGTATAGGCTTCGATATATGAGTAAAGTTGCCGTCCGCAGTCAAACCATTCTTTGTGCAATTGTTTGGGTATGCCTTTTTGTTCGGTGATGGAAAGTTCAGTCATTGCTTCGTGGAAAAATCCCATGATGCTCATGACTTTTATCTTGCCAAGCAGGGCTTTTATGGCGGCAGAACTGTCGTTCAGTTCGTGGGCTATGTCGAGGGCGTGTTCATAATAGGCCAATGCCGAATCGGAAACGAATGTTTCATATTCACGCGCAACCTCACACAGCACTTGGTATCGTTCTTCAAGGCTGTTGGCATCGATATTGCGCAACGAGTCGATGCGGTCGATTTTGCGCTGGTCGTATGTCGCTTTTAATTCGAGTTCACGGTCAAGACGTTTGAGAATGTCATTATCGATTCCCTTTTGAGCCGTTGCGGTGGTGTACACCACGGCGGCTAACATCAATATAAAGAATTTCATTTAGGTAAAAAGGTTTGTTGCCGGCAAACTTACAAAAAAAATCCCACTTCGCGGAGTAAAAGTGGAAATCGCTTCTTGTCATAGATGTAAATCAATATCTCCATGCCGGCTTGCCCATCGGTTCGGGGAGGACGATAAAAGGGGAGCATTAGAAAAGCCTATAGTATCCTGTAATTACAAAAAAACAGCGTGGCACGTATTGTGTTGTGATTGTGCCACGCTGAGAGATATGTGGGGATTTCTTTTTACACGGTGTAAACTGCACGCTTGGCTGCAAGCAGCGTGTTGCGCATGAGCGAGCAGATGGTCATCGGGCCTACACCGCCTGGTACAGGCGTGATGAATGAGCATTTGGGCGCAACATTGTCGAAATCTACATCACCCTTGAGTTTCCAGCCGCTTTTAGTTACAGTCGATGGCACACGAGTAGTACCTACATCGATGATTACTGCCCCGGGTTTAACCATATCGGCAGTGACAAAGCCCGGTTGCCCAAGTGCAGCGATTATAATGTCGGCTTCACGACAGGTTTTGGCAATATCCTTTGATGCGCTGTGGCATACTGTCACTGTGGCGTTGCCGGGGTAAGCCTTCTGCATCATCAATGTGGCCACTGGTTTGCCCACGATGTTGCTGCGTCCTAATACTACGCACTTTGCACCGCGTGTGGGTATTTCATAACGGCGTAGCAATTCGATTATGCCAGCAGGTGTTGCCGACAAGTAGCAAGGTAGCCCTATCGACATGCGTCCAACATTTATAGGGTGGAATCCGTCAACATCTTTACGGTAATCGATGGCTTCGATTACTTTTTGTTCGCGTATATGTGCCGGTAGCGGCAATTGCACGATAAATCCATCAATGTCGTCGTTGGCGTTCAGTTCGGCAATGGTTTCGAGTAGCTTGGCTTCGGTAACATCGTCCTCGAAACGTATAAGTGTCGATTTGAAACCGCATTGTTCGCAAGCTTTTACTTTGTGGGCCACGTAGGTTTCGCTCCCACCGTCATGCCCTACAAGTATTGCGGCCAAGTGCGGGCGTTTCCCTCCACGAGCCACGATTTCGTTAACTTCATCTGCTATTTCCTGCTTTATTTGAGCAGCGATTGCTTTCCCGTCGATAAGTGTCATAAATGTGTATATAAATGTTATTGGCAAAATTAACGAATTTTGCCGACAATAGCAATAAACCCATAACGGTCATTAGAATTTCTAATATTCAAAGTGTCGTGGCAGTATTGAGGGTGTGTCAAAATGGATAAATTGGGGTACTTTACTTACAAAATGTAAGTTACAGTGATTGCACTATGAAATTAGCCCAAATTGGCCATTGAAAATTTTGACAGAATGGATGGTCATAGCGACACAGCCATTATATTGGTTAATACAGCTATAAGCCCCGGAGGGGCTGCACCATGCTTAACCGACTGGTGGAGTGAGCGACA
>DVKC01000023.1 GCA_018716295.1 Candidatus Avimuribaculum pullicola | reverse complement strand
ACAGATATATCCACTAAGCGGCTTCGGAGATGCCGCACTAAAGTAGCAACAAAGTACGGCATCTCCGAAGCCGTATTCACGAAGGTCAAATACCGCAGGTTTCGTTCGCTATCGCTCACTCCACCAGTCGGTTAAGCATGGTTTTGCCCTTTCAGGGCAATTCTACATCGTCAAATGAAATTGTTGTAACTTATAAATCGTAAGTAAAGTTGCCGCATTTATCCATTTTGATGCACCCTCGTTGCTATATTTGTTGAGCCTTATGCGATGTTGTACCACATTTCAGGCGTTGGGTTAATGGCAGCAGCCACCGCAGCCTTCGTGGTCGTGGTGGTCGCCACAACCGCCACCGCAACTATCGCAGCTGCAACCGCCGCCACAACCGTGGTGCTGTGGCAGGTCATCGGCAGTGGCTTCACGCACCAGCATCACTATACCCTCGTATGCTACACTTTTGCCGGCAAGACGGTGGTTGAAATCCATTGTCACTTTTTCGTCACCTATGTTGATTACTATCCCTTGCATGATTTGCCCGCTGTTATAGTCTTGCATGGTGAGAGTATTGCCTTCTTTCACAACGTCAGACATGAAGTTCCCTTTCTCGTCGTTGAACGAGCTGCGGTCAATTTGAATTACCATTTCTTCGTGGCGAGAGCCAAATGCCTCTTCGGGCGCGAGCACGAAAGCGAAATTGTCGCCCTTGGCAAGTCCTTGCAACTTGCGAGAGAAACCTTCGAGTACGCCAGGTTCGGCACCATACACGAAGTGGTCGGGTGCTTGCGAGGTAAATTCATATTCGAGTGCCTTGTTACCATTGTTGTCCACCGAATATATTTTGTAGGCAAGTTCGATGTATTTGCCTGTGCTGATTGTTTCCATATAGAAAAATATGTTATTTGTGATTGTTAATTATTCATTTCGCAATTATCATGCCATCATTGGAAATTGGCATTTTTGTAGTCGGTGTATTTGTTGCCAGTGTATATGGCAGGGCCTTCGTCGTAGATGCTTTCTTCCTCATCTTCGTCACGTTTGCCCTTTTCATCTCGTTCTTCCCATTTCTTCTTTTCGGGTTTGTTCTTTTTGATGGCATCGGGTTTCTGCCTATCGACTGGCACTTCATATATGTTCCACGACTGTTCGATGTCCCAATTCTCTTTCAGGCTTATCTTTTTTGGGTAATAATAGACCTCTTCGGGTTGTAAGTCTTGTGCGTAATTGCCAGTGTCCCACTTGCCGTTGTTGTTGCGGTCAAGCACAATGCGAGCATAGTAGTCGCCTGGAGCCACGTTGTTGAACACTGCGTAGCCATCATTTCCAACGGTTGCGGTGCGTTGCACGGCATCGCTTGTGTTGAGCAGTTCCACAAAAGCCGGCCCTGTGGCTGGGCTGATGTTGAGGTACAAGTTGGCATATTCTTCAAGACCTTTCACGGTGAATTGTTGGTCGATGGTCTTGTTGGGTGCGCCATATATGCCATATACGCACATCGAGTCGATGTGTAGCTTGTAGGTGCTTCCAGGTTCCCATTTTACTGGCAGTTGCCATTTCATTATTTCATTTGGCTTGGCTGGGACGAGTTGTGGCAATGGAATATCTTCCCACAGTGAGTCTTCGTATTGCCGTTGCAACTTGAATCCGCTCATCATCAATGTGTCGATGGGTTCAACCACTTCAAACGTCAGTGGTGCGTCCACGTCAACAGAGTTGCCCGATGTGAACTTGAAGTCGAAGAACGGGATACGGCTCAGCGAGTCTTTGACCCAAGTCCGCCGCACGGCCGCCCATTCCATGCTGTCGGCACGAGCTTCCATTTCGGCTTTTACGGTGTCGCGTTCACTCTTGCGCTTTTCGGCACGTTCTTGCAAGTCTTTTATGTTCTTTTCATATTCTTTTTTCAGGTCTTCATATTTTTCGGCTTCCTCTTTTCTCGACTTTTCGAGTTGACGCTTGTAAGCATTTTTTATGTTTACATATAGTGTGTCGGTCGTGTAAGTCAGATTTTCGAGAGTGTCGGTGCGTAGATAGTTTAGCGAGATTTTTATCGAGTCGTTTCGCGACAGCATGGTATCGGTAATCCAGTAGAAAAGAGAGTCGTTAAATTCCGACCGTTGTAATTTGTACCAGCCGTTATCTTCCCTTGCTATGGGTTCGAGAACCTTTATAGTGGGCAAAGTGTCGCTGTGTGCGCTGAACTTGATGTATATGCGGTTATAGTCGGGGCGTTCATAGGCGTGTAAGTATTGCGACACATATCCCTCGTTGCACATGCTCAGCAGAATGTCGTTTGGGGTAAATACCGTGTGCCGTCCACGCACAACTGTGTCAACCAGCATTGTCTTGGTGAAAAGCGTGTCCATTGTAGATTCCTGATAGGTACCGGGAACGATTGTGTCGGGCAGGAATGCCATATCTTCGGTCCTGACAAACTTGTAATCGCGGTCAACGTCATTGAGGGCGAATATGCGGTATTTGCCAGGTTTGAGGTTGCGTATCGTGAATTGTCCACGGTCGTTGGTGCGGGCAACGCGGTCAAACTGGAGGCTTGTGAATGCCGAGTCGTCGAGGTTGCTATGTATGCCAACAAGGACTTGTTGCATTGGCTCAAGGTCGCGGGCTCGCAACACCATGCCCGACACTTGTAGTGTGTCGATGGTGTCGCCCGTTGAGAATGCAAATGCGAAGTCTTCGAGCGGGTTGTTCTCGTTGTTGTCTTGTATGCAGTTGGCAAAGTCGATAGAGTAGGTTGTGCCAGGAAGCAATGTGTCGCGAAACTCAATTGTTACCTTCCGCCCGAGCGCAGTGAGCCGCGGCATCTCGCGAGGCACTGGCGAATACATTACTTTTTCGCTTTGATCGACAAGCGTCACTACTTCATCAAAATTTAGCTCGACTTTTGAACCTTTGAAGTTGAGCGTGTTGGGTGCTGGATTGCTACTTACAAAAATAGGGGGATCCATGTCAACGGCTCCACCCGTGGGAGAACCTATCGTTGCGCATGAATACAGCAATATTGCAGCCAATGCTGCTATTATGAAATATGCAGTTTTTTCCAATTTCCAATCAGTTATAAGCTATTATGCCGAAAAACGGCGTAAAGGTAGCAAAATTTGCCGACACGACCACGGCTTTTGTCGTTTTGCTGCGCGGCAGGGTTGAAAAAGTTGCCAGCTTTTCATGGATTTGTGGCATCATGTATCAATTAAACAAGCGCAATTCTGCATCAGTAAAATTGGATGCAGCTGCTACACTGATTTCTACAAAAAGGATATTGTTGTGCTATTTTCGGCAGTTTCCTGCTAACTGCTTAAAACTCAATTTCTATTGCGTTAATCTGCTGGCTTTGTTCGATTATTCCAGCATATTTCGTATTTTTGCAGTCTGAAAAAACTTGAAGGATGAATTATTTTAAAAATATATCGTATGTGGCTTGTTTCCCACGCAATGGGTGGGCTGCGGTGAAGCATGATGAGGTGCAGTGGCGCGAAGTGCAGTCGCGGGTGCTGTATCCGATGCTTGCAGTGCTGGCTTTGTCGGCGTTTATGGCTCTCGTGTATGACGTGCGGGCTACATTGGTGGGCTGCATCGTGGCAGCTGTTATTGACTTTGCCAAGTACTTTTTCTCGTTTTTCATAGCCAGTTACGTGGTTACGGGTTATTTCCCCTCGGTGGTGAAAGACAAGCGTTCGGTCAATCGTGCCAATGTGGCGACACTGTATTGCATGGCGGTAATAGTGGCACTGAACATAATCGACAATTTGTTGCCCGCGTCGTTCCCTTACCTGAAGATACTATATCTCTATGTGTTTTTCATGGCTTGGAAGGCCGACCGTTATCTTGGGATTGAGGAAGGTGGCGACAAGAAAATTCTTATAGTTATAGCTGCACTGGTGTTATTGCTGCCATTGGCAATAAGTTACTTGTTGGGCTTGATTATGAATAAAATAGGTTGAGATGAAAGATTCAAATGTAAATATAAAGAATAAACGGGCAACGTTTGATTATGAAATAATAGAAACGTTCATTGCCGGTATTGTACTTTCGGGAACTGAAATCAAGTCGATAAGGCTCGGGAAAGCAGGGCTTAGCGACACATTCTGCTATATCAACAATGGTGAGGTGTGGGTTAAAAACATGTATGTGGCCGAATATACGTTTGGCTCGTACAACAATCACCAGATACGCCGCGACCGCAAATTGTTGCTCACAAAGAAGGAGATTGCCAAGATGCAGAAACTGAGCCAGCAAAGCGGCTTTACGATAGTTCCTTTGAAGTTGTTTATCAACGAAAAAGGTCTTGCCAAGATGGCTGTAGCAATAGCACGAGGCAAAAAGGAATATGACAAGCGACAATCGATAAAGGAACGCGAGGACAAGCGCATTATGGATCGTGCAATGAAAAAGTAACACACGCACATGGAATACCGACTTATAGCAGCATCTTCACCAGGGAGCAACGCCCGTGCCGGGGTGATAAGTACGGCACATGGAGAGATTGAGACGCCCATATTCATGCCAGTGGGTACGTGTGGAACGGTCAAGGCTGTGCATCAGCGTGAGTTGGCCGAAGATATAAAGGCACAAATCATACTTGGGAATACCTACCACTTGTATTTACGTCCAGGTATGCCTATTATAGAGAAAGCCGGAGGACTGCACAAGTTCAATGGTTGGAATCGTCCCATACTCACCGACAGCGGTGGTTTTCAAGTGTTTTCGTTGTCGGAAAACCGCAAGCTGAAGGAGGAAGGGGCTTATTTCCGCAGCCACATTGATGGTTCAAAGCACTTGTTCACGCCCGAAGGGGTTGTTGACATACAGCGCAGCATTGGCAGTGACATCATGATGGCACTCGACGAGTGCCCGCCAGGCACATCAGACTACACTTATGCCCGGAAGTCGCTTGAACTGACACAACGCTGGCTTGCACGTGGGTGGAAGCACTTTAATGAAACTGAAGGGCGATATGGCTACAGTCAGGCATTTTTCCCTATCGTGCAGGGGTGTGTGTATCCCGACTTGCGGCGTGAGGCTGCCAAGTTTGTCGCCGACCTTGGTGCCGAGGGTAATGCCATCGGAGGGCTTGCCGTGGGCGAACCCACCGAAAAGATGTATGAAATGATTGAAATCGTTAATGAGATACTTCCTGCCGACCGCCCTCGTTACCTGATGGGCGTGGGAACACCATCCAACATACTTGAGGCGATCGACCGCGGGGTTGACATGATGGATTGCGTGATGCCTACGCGCAACGGGCGCAACGGGATGCTTTTCACGCGCCATGGCATAATGAACATGCGCAACCTCAAGTGGGCCGACGATTTCAGCCCATTGCAAGAAGATGGGCCGTCGTATGTTGACCGTGCATATAGCAAGGCATACGTGCGCCACTTGTTTGTGAGCGGTGAATTGCTCGCCATGCAGATTGCCAGCATTCATAACTTGGCATTTTACTTGTGGCTTGTTGGCGAGGCTCGGAAGCACATTATCGCTGGTGATTTCAAACCGTGGAAAGAAGAAATGGTGGCGTGTGTGACACGGCGTTTGTAACTCATGCAAATTAAGCAAGGGATGAAATTAATTGACAAGATAAGAAAACAGAAGGTTGCCGACAATGGAGATGCGGGCAAAGCCAAGAAGCCGCTTGTTAAGATGATCGACCGTTATATCATCGGCAAGTTCCTTGGTACATACATATTCTCGATATTGTTGCTGCTTGCAATTGTGGTGATGTTTGACATCAACGAAAAACTCGATGCGATGCTCACCGCCCCGCTTGAAGAAACCATTTTTGACTACTTTGTCAATTTCTTGCCATATTTTGCCAACCAGTTCAGCCCGTTATTTACGTTTATCGCAGTTATATTCTTTACATCGAAGCTTGCCGACAATTCCGAGATTATAGCCATGTTGTCGAGCGGTATCAGTTACCGCCGTTTGGTAGTGCCTTACATGGTGTCGGCTGCCGTGATAGCTGCGTTCTCGTTTTTCCTTGCCGCATACGTGATACCTCCCGCCAATGTCGAGCGCATTGCATATACCAACAAGTATGTGAAAAATAAGGAGGTGAGCTACGGGAAAAACATTCAACTGCAAGTGTCGCCAGGTGTGATAGCCTATATGTCGAGCTACGACAACCGCACCAAAACTGGTAGGCGCTTCTCGCTTGACCATTTTGAAGACAAGGTGTTGAAATCGCGCATGACAGCCGACCGTGTGGAATATGACACGCTCTACAGGTGGACATTGAAAAATTACACCATACGCAATTTTGAGGGGTTGCGCGAGAATATCGTGCGCGGTACACGCCTCGACACAATAATCGAGATTGAGCCTCGTGATTTCTTGATTGCAAAGAACGACCAGGAAATGCTCACCTTGCCGCAATTGCGCAGTTACATAGAGCGTCAAAAGAGCCGAGGTGTGGCCAATATCAAGAACTTTGAAATTGAGCTTGAACGGCGTTACGCTTCGACTGCCGCAGCATTTATTTTGACGATAATAGGGCTGTCGTTGTCATCGCGTAAAGTCAAGGGTGGGATGGGTGTGAACATTGGCATCGGGCTTGTATTGAGCTTCTCGTATATATTGTTCACTACCATTACATCGACATTTGCCGTGTCGGGCTACACTTCGCCGTTTGTGGCGATGTGGATACCCAATGTGCTTTACACTATCATAGCAGTATATTTGTATTACAAGGCATCGTTATAATTGTTCAATAAAAGAGGATAAAGAAAGATGAAAAATAGGTTGACATTGAGTTTTGTGTTGCTCTTGGCGGTTTTCTCATCGGCATGGGGGCAGATGTTGAACCCCATACATTGGGAAACATCTATATCAGTCGATGAGGATGGTATGGGCGTGATGACGTTCAAGGCCAAAATCGATAAAGGGTGGCATCTATATGCACTCGATATTCCCGAAGGAGGGCCAGTGGCTACCAGCCTCAATTGGGAACGAACCGACGGAGTGGAACTTGTGGGAAAGCCAGAGGCCGACCGCAAGCCATACGAGCAAGTCGATGTGGTGTTTAACTTAAAGCTTGGTTGGTGGGAAGATGAAGTTGTTGTCAGCCAGAAATTCAAAGTTCCCAATCTTGCTGGTGGATATTATATAGAAGGCTATGTGAGATACATGCTCTGCAACGATGTTACTTGCCGCGCTCCTGCCAATGAGCAATTTAAGTTTGTCAAGGAGCTTTCGCAGTCGCAGCAGTTGCCGCAGCCTGGCACTCGTGTCGATGACGGCACAAGGTCGCAAAAGCCCGAAGTCACCAGTTTTTCGGGCGAAGAGCTGTGGGCTCCCGTAGAGATACACAATGAAGGGGATATGGGCGGTGATAGTTCGGCATCATATTCGTTGTGGTACATATTTTTTGCAGGGTTCATAGGTGGCTTGTTGGCGTTGCTCACTCCTTGTGTGTGGCCTATGATACCGTTAACGGTGAGTTTCTTCCTCAAGAAAAGTGGCTCACGTGGCAAGTCGGTTCGTGATGCCATGATTTATGGATTGTCGATAATTGTCATATATCTGGCACTCGGCTTGTTGATTACAGGAATATTTGGGGCAAATTCACTTAATGCATTGTCAACTAATGCCATTTTCAATGTTATATTTTTCTTGTTGCTTGTGGTGTTTGCCATTTCATTTTTTGGGGCGTTTGAAATAAGGCTTCCCGATTCGTGGGCAAACAAGATGGACAGCAAAGCGGGCAGCACATCGGGAATGTTGAGCATATTCTTTATGGCATTCACGTTGACGCTTGTGTCGTTTTCATGCACTGGGCCTATTATTGGCACATTGCTTGTCGAGGCCGCGAGCATGGGCGATAAGACAGGCCCTGCGATTGGTATGCTTGGTTTTGCCGTAGCACTTGCCGTGCCATTTATGTTGTTTGCGCTTTTCCCATCGTGGCTGAAAGGTATGCCTAAGTCGGGAGGATGGCTCAATACAGTGAAAGTGGTGCTTGGTTTCATAGAGCTTGCATTGTCGCTCAAGTTCCTTTCAGTAGCCGATCTTGCTTATGGCTGGGGAATACTTGATCGTGAGGTGTTCGTGTCGCTTTGGGTAGTCATTTTCGGCTTGTTGGGCATTTATTTGTTAGGTCGGTTACACCTTGCTGGTGAAGCTGCGCCTAAGGGAATAGGTGTCTTGCGCTTGTTCTTGGGTATCATATCACTGGCATTCGCAGTGTATTTGTTGCCCGGGTTATGGGGCGCACCGCTCAAGAGCGTCAGTGCATTTGTTCCGCCCCTCTATACTCAAGATTTCAATTTGTATGGTGGAGGTTTTACCGAGTATGATGATTATGAGGCTGGAATGCGTGAAAGTGCCAAGCAAGGGAAACCGGTATTGGTAGATTTCTCGGGGTATGGTTGTGTGAACTGCCGCAAGATGGAGGCTGCTGTGCTCGATGATAGCGAAGTGCGGCGGTTGCTCGAAGAACGATTCTTGATGGTGAAGTTAATGGTCGATGATAAGACCGACTTGCCCGAACCGTTAATCGTGGAAGAGAATGGCAAGGAGGTGAAGTTGCGCACTGTGGGCGACAAGTGGAGCTACTTGCAGCGTTATAAGTTTGGTGCAAATTCACAGCCTTATTACGTAATACTCAATTCCGATGGGTCGCTTGCAGCTGGCCCAGTATATTACGATGAAGATGTAAATCGGTTTGTGGAATTTTTAAATGAGGGTCTTAATAATTATAAGAAATAATGTCAAATTCAAGGGAACAGCGGCTCGAAGCATTCGGCAAGTTGCTTGATGTGCTTGATGAGCTTAGGGTGAAATGCCCTTGGGACGCAAAACAGACAAACGAAAGCTTGCGGCCCAATACGGTGGAAGAGGTGATGGAGCTATCCGAGGCTCTGCTCGGCGACGATGCTTTGACCATAAAGAAAGAGCTTGGCGATGTGTTGTTGCACATTATATTTTATTCCAAGATTGCCGATGAACAGGGGCGTTTCGATATTGCCGACGTGTGTGATGCGTTGCGTGAAAAGTTGATATTCCGCCATCCGCATGTGTTTGGAAATGTGCATGTTGATGGCGCAGCCGAGGTTACTCAGAATTGGGAACAGATAAAACTGAAGGAGAAGAATGGCAATAAGACCGTGCTTGCCGGCGTGCCATCATCGTTGCCTTCGTTGATAAAAGCGTTCCGCATACAGGAGAAAGCCGCCAATGTCGGCTTCGACTGGGAGCAACGTGAAGATGTGTGGGCAAAGGTCAAGGAAGAACTTGGCGAGGTTGAGGCTGAAATGCGCAAGGGTGATGCTGCCAATGAGGAAAAGGAATTTGGCGACCTGCTGTTCAGTATAGTTAATGCCGCCAGGTTATATGGCGTCAATCCCGATACGGCACTTGAGAAGACCAACCGCAAATTTATTTCACGTTTCAACCATGTGGAGAACCGCGCCCATGAAACCGGTCGCAAATTGAACGAGATGACGCTCGACGAGATGGATATATATTGGAATGAAGCAAAAGAGATGGAAGCATAATACCGATTTGTAGATGAAGGTTTGCATCACTGAGAAACCAAGCGTTGCCAAGGATATAGCCAGCATATTGGGCGCGACCGTGAGGCGTGACGGGTATTACGAGGGTTCGGGTTACTGTGTAACTTGGACTTTCGGGCATCTGTGCACTCTTAAGGAACCGCAAGATTACACCGAGGCTTGGAAAAAATGGAGCCTTGGTGCATTGCCCATGATACCTGCGCGATTTGGCATAAAGTTGATAGCCGATACTGGCATTGAAAAACAGTTCAAGGTCATAGAAAGCCTTATTACCCAAGCCGATGAGGTGATAAATTGCGGTGATGCCGGGCAAGAGGGTGAACTGATACAACGCTGGGTGATGCAAAAGGCCAAGTGTAACAAGCCTGTGGAGCGATTGTGGATTTCTTCGCTCACCGACGAGAGTATTCGTGAAGGGTTTAAAAACTTGCGCCCGCAAGCCGACTTCGACTCGTTGTATTATGCCGGGCTATCTCGTGCCATTGGCGATTGGATATTGGGCATGAATGCCACGCGGCTTTACACGCTGAAGTATTCGCAGGGTGGGGGCAATGTGCTGTCGATAGGCCGTGTACAGACACCCACGCTGGCTCTCATTGTAAGCCGCCAAAAGGAGATAGCAGCTTTTGTGCCCGAGGATTATTGGGAAATCAAGACGCTATATCGCGGCGTGACTTTCAATTCGGCAAAGGGACGTTATAAAAGTGAAGTCGATGCGCAGACTGTGATAGATGCCATTAAGGACGCGCCGTTGCGCATAAAGTCGGTTACGACAAAACGTGGCAAAGAAGCTCCTCCGCGGCTATTTGACCTCACCTCGTTGCAAGTGGAATGTAACAAGAAACTTGGTTATACGGCCGAGGAAACGCTGCGTTACATACAATCGCTTTACGAGAAAAAAGTTACCACCTATCCACGTGTGGATACAACCTACCTGAGTGATGATATTTACCCCAAGGTGAGCGGGATAATGCAAGCGTTGACGCCATATTCCACACTTACTGCACCAGTGCTGTCGAAGAAAATTCCCAAGTCTAAGAAAGTGTTTGATAACTCCAAGGTTACCGATCACCATGCCATAATTCCCACTAACGTGCAACCACAGACTGTGGCATTGACAATGGAGGAGAAACGTGTGTATGATATGGTAGCAAGGCGTTTTATTGCTGCTTTTTATCCCGATTGTGAGTTCTTGCAGACTACAGTATCTGCCGAGGTAAACCAAGTTGAGTTCAAGGCTACTGGCAAGCAGGTAGTGGTGAAAGGGTGGCGTGAAATATACGATCGTGACAAAAATGCAGTGACCGACGGAAGTAATGATGCCGACAATCAATTGATGCCGCAATTTGAAGTTGACGAATTTGGTCCGCATGAGCCGTCGTTGTTGAAAAAGACAACGCAGCCACCGAAACTTTACACCGAGGGTACGCTTTTAAGGGCAATGGAAACTGCCGGGAAGTCGGTAGATGACGAGGAGTTGCGCGATGCCATGAAAGAAAATGGCATAGGTCGCCCGTCAACACGTGCTGCCATCATCGAGATACTGTTCAAACGCCGTTATATACGTCGTGAGAAAAAAAGCATTGTTGCCACGGCGGCTGGTATGGCACTTATCGACACAATAAATGAGGAATTGCTCAAGTCGGCTAAGTTGACGGGAATATGGGAAAACAAGTTGCGCAAAATCGAGCGTAAGGAATATGATGCAGCTTCGTTTCTTGCCGAATTAAAGGAGATGGTTGGTAAGATTGTCATCAATGTATTGTCGGATAACGACCATGGCAATATCGTGATAGAAAAAGAGGAAGAATCCAAGAAAACCAAAAAACCACGCAAGGCTGCAACATCGAAATCGCGGGCAGGCTCTGTAAAGTCGGTGGCCGACATCGTATGCCCCGTCTGTGGCAAAGGACATTTGTTGAAGGGCAACACGGCATACGGTTGTAGCGAATATAGGAATGGTTGTTCGTTGCGACTTCCGTTTGAAGAATATAGTCCCGATTTAAAACCGCAAGAATTGCAAAAATTAATCAAATCAAATTTCAGTGTAAAATGAGCAGTGAAGAATTATTCCCATTGGTCGATGAGCAAGCTAATGTGATAGGTCGTGCCACTCGGCGTGAATGCCATTCGGGTTCGATGTTGTTGCATCCAGTGGTACATTTGCATGTGTTCAATAAGTCGGGTGAATTGTATTTGCAAAAACGGTCGATGAACAAGGATATACAGCCGGGTCGTTGGGACACCTCGGTTGGTGGCCATGTCGATTACGGCGAAGAGATCGAGGTGGCATTGCGGCGCGAGGCTCGTGAGGAGTTGGGGCTGCATGATATCGGGTTGCCGCGATTGCTATTCCGCTATGTGTTCCAGAGCCGTGTCGAACGCGAACTTGTGAATACTTTTATGGTCGAGGTAAATGACGACGTACATATCACATTTGATCCCGTAGAAATAGATGCAGGGCGTTTCTGGAAAATTTCTGAAATTGAAGCATCGCTCGGGCAAGGCATCTTTACGCCCAATTTTGAACAAGAATATGCCCGATTGAAACAGACACTCGGATTATGATGTGGCAATATATCGTGGTTGGTGTAGTGTTGGCTGTGGCATTGTGCCTGGCGGTTGTCAAAATGCTGTCGCCAAGCAAGAAGTGTCCTCCAGGGCAACCGTTATGTGCAGGTTGTTCCCTCGCCAATACTTGCAAAAAATCAGTCAAGCGATCATCCACCCCCATGAACAAGCGACCTCCCGTTTCCCCACCCTGATATTATTGTTTCGTAATTTATTGATGCCCATTGAAGATGAGCGACATTTATAGTTATATTGGTAACAAGACTTTCAAGATAGGGCGAAAAATAAAATGGATGTGATGGGCTATAATAGAGCAAAAATGCTTAATTTCGTGGCGCAAATAGCTTTAAGCGGTAAGTATGAAAAAAATAAATAAGTATTTGGTGGCGTTCGGGCTGTTGTTGGCAGCGTATGCCGGCAGCGTGGAGGCCGAAGACTTGGTGATACTCACCACTAATGATACTCACAGCCATATTGACCCAGACTTTGACGGCAAGGGCGGCGTGTTGCGTCGAAAGGCGATAATTGATAGCATACGTGGAGCCGAGGAGAACGTGCTTCTTGTCGATGCAGGGGATGTGGTACAAGGTACGTTGTATTTTTCACTCTATGGCGGAGCCGTTGAATATCCTATGCTTGATAGTCTTGGTTATGACATCTCGGTGCTTGGAAACCATGAGTTTGACAATGGAATTGATTCGCTTGCCTATCGCCAACGTAGCTTGAAAGTGGCTCGTTTGTCGGCCAATTATGGTTTGGCATCGACCAAGCTTGAAGGTTGTTATTTGCCGTATGTCATAAAGGAATATGGCGGGAAACGTTTCGGAATAATGGGCATAAACCTTGACCCTGTGGGCATGATTGACATGGCTAATTGTAAAGGGTTGGTATATAATAATTCGCAGCAAGTAGCCAATGAAACGGCACGGTACTTGAAACAGAATGAAAAGGTCGATTTTGTGATAATGGTGTCGCATGTGGGATATGATAGTAACAATCCCGATTCGCCAGGCGATGTGCAGATTGTCAAGTCGAGCCGCGATATAGACTTGGTGATAGGTGGGCATTCCCACACGTTGATTGACCCGGCCAACCCGTCGAGTGTGCCTTGGCTCGTGCCTAATGCAACAGGTCGGAATGTGGCGGTAACGCAGACTGGTTTTGGCGGTAAGCATGTGGGCTGCATTAAAATTGACCTTGACAGCCTTACTGTGGATTATAACCTTATTCCTGTCGATAAGCATTGGGATGCCAAGGCCAATTATCCGGCACTTGAGGCATTTCTTGCTCCATACCAAGAGCCTGTACATAGGTTGCTCAACAACACCATAGCTCAGTCGGCGCAGTATTGTGAAAGCAGCAGCACGGAAATGCAGAACTGGGTTGCCGACATTGCTTATGAAATGGTCACGAGCCAAAGCGGACTTAACGTTGACCTTGCAATAATGAACAAGGGCGGCATACGCCAGCCGATGCCTACTGGAAATGTATCGGAAGGGCTTATACGGTCGATGTTCCCATTTAACAACAAGTTGGTGGTAATCGATGTGAGTGGTGAAAACTTGCTCAAAGCCTTTGAGGTGATGGCATCTCGTGGCGGCGATGCCGTGAGCAACAGTGTGAAGGTGCTTTACAAGAAGGATGGTTCAATAGAGGTTGCAACCGTGCGGGGAATTGTGGTAAACCGTGCAAAGATGTATCGCGTAGCCACTCTTGACTACTTGGCACATGGTGGCGACCACCTCAACTCGCTTGAAAGCAAGGATTTCATATATGTAGATGATATGAAGTTTGGCGACCGCGTATTTGATTATGTGAAAAAATTGGGTATCAACGATGTCGTGATACAACCCAGCAGCCGTCCACGAATGCAGTGTATTAATTGACAACAAAAATAGCCTTGCTATATACTATGGGGAATATGAAAAAAGTAATATTTGTTTTACTTGCAGTGCTTGCCTTTGTGCAGACGCAAGCGAGGGTTCCTGCCATTTTTAAAGGCGTGGACGTAGAGCGAATGAATGCATGGGCCGACTCGGTGGCGCAATCGATGTCGCTCGACGAAAAGATAGGGCAGTTGGTGGTGGCACAAGTGTCGCCATCGACCGATGCCAACAATAAGGCTTGGATAAAACGGCTTGTTGAAAAGTATCACATAGGCGGATTGATATATAATCGAGGCACGTTGATGGAGCAGGCACAGCTCACCAACTACGCACAGTCGCTTGCCACAGTGCCGCTCATGATTACTATTGACGGTGAGTGGGGATTGTCGATGCGTTTCAACGATGCTATTGAATATCCACGCAACATGGTGCTTGGTGCCATTGCCGATGACAAGCTGCTCTATGAATATGGACGCGAGGTTGCCCGGCAGTGCCGCAGGACTGGAATATGCGTCAATTTCGCTCCAGTTCTTGATGTGAATGATAATCCAGCCAATCCAGTGATAGGCACACGCTCGTTTGGCGAGAATGCCGATGTAGTTGCCCGCCATGGCATCACATACGCTCGCGGACTTGAAGATGGTGGAGTGTTGTCGGTGGCAAAGCATTTCCCAGGACATGGCAATGCTTCGCAAGACTCGCATAAGACACTACCTACCATTGGTAAGAACATTTCGGAACTCAAGGTGTGTGAATTTGTTCCGTTCACGCAATATATCGATGCTGGTCTTTCGGGAATGCTTACGGCTCATCTATATGTCCCCGCGCTTTTCGATGAGCAAGTGCCATCGTCGTTTTCCAAGCGCGTAGTCACCGATTTGCTACAGGACGAAATGGGTTTTAAAGGACTGATTTTTACCGACGGTCTTGCCATGAAGGGAGCTGCGGCACAAGGGGAAGTGTGTGTCAAGTCGTTGCTTGCCGGCAACGACGTGTTGCTTGGCCCTGCTAATATCGCAGGAGAAATTGCATCGCTGAAAAGTGCTGTTTCAACTGGTAGGTTGTCTGAAAAATTGATTGACGAACGATGCCGCAAGATATTGCGGTTCAAGTTTGCACTTGGGTTATCCAATGTAGAACCTGTGGATATAACCAACCTTGTTGAGGAGATTAATGCTGGTAGTGCCGAGGCATTGCTGCACAAGATGTGGGCAGCTGCAATAACCGTAGTAAAAAATGATGGAGATGTATTGCCATTAGCCGACGTTAGTGAAGGACGTGTGGCTGTGTTGACAGTAGGTGGCAAAGGTGGTTTGACATCGATGTTCCAGAACCGTTGCCGAATGTATGCCCATACAGCCAAGTTTGACTACTATGATGGCATGTCGATTGACAAATTGCTTTCTGATCTTAATGAATATGATGTCGTGCTTGCTGCCGTACATGACGACGACCGCAAGTATGCCTCAGTCCTTGACCAGATAGCCAAAGGGTTAAAAGGAAAATTGGTGTGCGCGATGTTTACATCGGCTTATCGCACGGCACGGTTTGCTTCGGCATTGAATCGTTCGGCTGCCGTGGTGCTTGCCTACGATGATTGCAACATGGCGCAAGATTACGCCGCACAGACTATTTTTGGCGGTAATGCGGCATCGGGGCAATTGCCTGTGACTGTAGCCGGTGTGGCAAAGTGTGGAACTGGTATGGCGACTTCTAAGACCAGGCTTGGTTATGGCGCGCCCGAGGAGGTGGGATTCAACTCGACAATGATTTCACGCATCGATTCGCTTGTGGCCGAAGGTCTGGATATGAAAGCATTCCCAGGCTGTCAGGTGCTCGTTGCCCGCCATGGCATGGTGGTGTGTAACAAGGCTTACGGCGACCTCGATTTCAAATCGGGGCGACCTGTAACGGTCAACACGCTGTATGACTTGGCTTCGGTATCAAAGGCTACTGGCACAATTTCGGGTATAATGAAAGCCTATGACGACAGTTTGATTGATATTGATGCTGTTGCCTCGAAATACATACCACAACTCAAGGGTGGCGACAAGAAAGATATAACGTTGCGACAGCTGCTATACCATGAGTCGGGTATGCCGCCGTCGTTAAACATGTATGATGTGATGATCGACACCAATTCATATACAGGGCGTTTGTTCAGCCGCCGTCGGTCGGGAAAATACTCGGTGCGTGTCGGTAGGCATTTGTATGGCAACAGTTCGGCACGTGTGCGCAACGACATAATTTCACCCGAGAAAAGCTCACAATGCGATGTGGCGATTGCCGATGGTATATATGGTGGCAAGATTACTTATGACACTATCATGCGGCGTATCTACAACATTCCATTGTGTAAAAATCGTGATTATCGATACAGTTGCCTTAACTTCTGTTTGTTGATGAATATCGAGGAGAATGTTACTGGTCGCCATCACGATGAATATGTTAGGCAGAACGTTTTTGCCCCGCTCGGAGCGTGGCACACGCTGTATCGTCCGTTGTCGCAATTTGGGAAGAATGACATTGCTCCCACCGAATATGACCCCATGCTGCGCCATCAGTTGGTGCACGGGTATGTGCATGATGAAACTGCGGCCTATTCTGGTGGTGTGCAGGGCAACGCAGGATTGTTTTCCAACGCTAATGACCTTGCCAAACTTTTCCAAATGTGGCTTAACAGGGGCGAATATGGCGGGCGTCGTTATTTGAAAGCATCGACTGTTGACTTGTTTTGCAAGGATAAAAGTCCAAATTCGCACCGTGGACTTGGATTTGACAAGCCCGACAAGGAAGACCAGGAAAACTCATCGACTTGTGCCGAGGCCACTGCTGCAACATTCGGCCACACTGGCTTTACAGGCACGGTTTATTGGGTTGACCCTGACAACGACATGGTTTTTATATTCTTGTGCAACCGTGTAAACCCTACGCGCGACAACCAGCCGTTTAATGAACTTCTTATCCGACCTCAATTGTTTTCTATCGTCTATCAAAGTCTGGAATAATTGGTGACAAAAGATTTGAAGCGGTTGAGGGCTTCGGCAAGGACTTGACGGGGGCAGGCTATGTTCCAGCGCATGTAGCCTTCGCCCTCGGCACCATACATATTGCCGGCATTGAGCCACAGGTGGGCTTTGTCGATGAGTGCCTCTTCGAGCTGTTCGGAGGTGGTGTGCATTGCCGAGCAATCCATCCACACCAAGTAGGTTCCTTCAAGTTCCATTATGGGGAATTGTGGTAGGTGCTTGCTGCAAAATTCGTGCATGAACTCATAGTTGGCGTGCAAGTATTCAAGTAGTTCGTTGAGCCAGCTTTCACCATGATTGTATGCTGCAATGGTAGCAATTACCCCGAATGGGTTCACATCGCACACTTCGTTTATGTTTATGGCTCGGTCAATGCGTTGGCGCAAATCTTTGTCGTCGGTGATGATGCTTGCTATTTGTAGCCCAGCCATGTTGAATGCCTTGCTGGGTGACACACAAGTTACCCACCTTGAGGCACAACCTAGTGATGCGAAAGGCGTGTATTTGTGTGGGGCATATACCAGTTCGCAGTGTATCTCGTCGCTGATCACTGTCACACCGTGGCGGGAGCATATTTTGTCGATTTGCAGTAGTTCGTTGCGACTCCATACACGGCCGGCAGGGTTGTGCGGGTTGCACAACAGCAGCACTTTGACGTGCTTGTCGGCAATCTTGCTTTCCATGTCGTCGAAGTCTATGTGGTAGGTGTTGCCTGTTCTTAACAGCGGGTTGCTCACCAATTCGCAGCCATTGTTGCGAATTGAAGAGAAAAAGCAATTATAAACGGGTGTCTGCACCATCACGCGGTCGCCTGGCGTGGTTATTGCCTTGATTATAACCGAGATGGCAGGAACCACACCTGATGTATATTGTATCCACTCTTGTGGAAATTCCCAGTCATGACGGCGGGCAAACCAGTGGGTGACTGCATTGTAATATTCGTCGGGCACGCGGGTATAACCGAAAATGCCGTGGGCTACACGCTGCTCCAAGGCTTCGATGATGGGTGGTGCGGTGCGGAAGTCCATGTCGGCGACCCATAGTGGTAGCACATCGGCGTTGGGAGTGCTGTCCCATTTGTAGGAATTAGTCCCGTGCCGCTCGATTATTTCGTCAAAGTTGTTAATAGCCATGGGGTGTTACTTTTCACGAGTGATAATTTGGCAGTCGGCAGGAGCCTTGATGTTCTCGTCTATGATGACTTGACCATATCCATCGGCTGTAATGCAGCCTGTCAGCGGGTTTTTCACGCTATGCACTGTGCCGTTGATTGTGGCTTTTACGCTGCTATACTCAAAAGCCAGGTCGCAATCATCGGCCAATGTGCAATTTTCCAGCACCAAATCGTGGGCGTAGCATAGTGGTTGAGTACCTGAAATCTTGCAGTTGACGAGCCGCAAGTTATGGGAGTGCCAGCCAAGGTATTCACCAGTGATTTCCGAATCATACACTGTGACGTTTTCGGTGTTCCAAAAGGCATCTTTTGAGTCGATGTGAGCGTTGCGAATTACCACGTTGCGGCAGTACTGGAATGAGTAATTGCCTTGCTGGCGGTAGTTGGCGATGTTGATGTTTTCGCTGTGCATCAGTAGGTAATCGGCGTTGTGGACTTCCACATTTTCCATGTCGATGTTGCGGCAGTGCCATAGCGTTTCTTGTGCATCAGGGATTTGCACGTTGGCAAGTTTCACCCCGTCCATCTCACGGAACATTTTGGGTGCTTCGACCAGAGTGTCGGTCATCACCAGGTTGCGTGAATACCATAGTGCGGCACGTGCGCCTTGGGTGAACACGCAGTTTCTTACTGTGAAGCCATCAACGTGCCAAAATGGGTATTTGCCTTCAAAGCGGCAGTTGACCGCTTCGATGTTGCTGCATTCTTTTAAAGCCGATTCGCCAGCATGTATAGTTACGTTGTCGATGCGCAAATCGTGTGATGCGAAAAGCGGACGTTCACCGCCAAACTCGCTATTTTTCAATTCTCCTGTCATAATTGATTGTTGTTTCGTTGTCTGTTTATGCTGCAAAATTAATGCCCAATTGATTGCGGTGTTGTAGATGAATTACGGCTTGTGTTACCTATTTTACGGTCGCTGTTGTGACGCGTGGTGATATGATGAGATCAATTATAGCCTTGTTAACATTTTATTGCGGAAATTTTTCCGCATTTATTTTTCGTTTGTTTATATTTGCAACCTTAATAGAAAGTTTGGCTTATGAATAAGAAATTAAACATATTGTTTGGTGTCGGTTCTATAATAGCCGGCTATGTCGCTTATAATGTGATTCCAAACTTGTTTTACCGTCGAGGCTATACGTTCCACGAGATGGATATGCTTTCTATAATCGCCCATCGCGGAGGTGCCGGACTTGGCGAGGAGAATACATTGTCGTGTATCGAACGTGGCATCGAGGCTGGTGCCGATGTCGTAGAGGTGGACGTGCACATGACCAGTGATGGTGAAGTGGTGGTGTGCCATGATGACAGCATAGACCGAACGACAAACGGAATGGGACGCATAATCGACCTCACGCTTGAACAAGTGCAGTCGTTCAGGGTGGTTGACAATGCTGGCAATCCCACGAGTGAACATATCCCCACGCTTGCCGAAGTGGTCAATGCAGTAGCTGGCAAGTGTAAATTGCTCATTGAGATAAAGCATGAGCATGGACGTTACGACATAGAACGCAAAGTGGTGGAAATAATCCATGATGCTGGAATAAGTGACAGTGTGGCAGTGCAGTCGTTCAGTGACGAGTCGTTGGATGAACTTCATAGGCTTGATGGCACGTTGAGGCTTGAAAAGTTGGTATTTTTCGGAGTCAAAGGGTTGCCTAAGATTTTTGATGGAGGTTTCTCGACATTTGATTATGCCAAGTACACACACGTGTCGTCGTTTAATTTCTATTACCGTTCGTTGACGCGACGCATGGTCGATGCTCTGCATTCTCATGGCAAGCAGGTGAAAATATGGACACTTGCAGGGCCCGAAGATACGCCACACTTGCCAGTTGACGGTATCATCACTGATCGCCCCGACTTGTGGCGCAGCAACCGCAACAAGGCATTGCTTAAGCGCAGGCGCAAGTAACCACGTTGTCGGCAAGGTTTCTGTAATTTGTGTAACATATCCCGTAATTTATGCACAGTGTGGCAAGGCTTTGCTGCATAATTTTGTAGCAGCTAAAAAATATCGGAATATGAACACGAAAAATATTTTTACAGCTTGCATTGTGGCTATTGTGACCATGTTGTGGGCAAACGTATTAAATGCACAAGTTATGGAAAAGAATGAATCGGTACCGCAGGGAATCAGTATTTTCCCCGTAGGCAATCCTAATGATGCTTATTCGCAGTATTTTGTTGGCAAGTCTTACCTTGCTCCAGTGGTGAACAATGATGAGTTGAAGACGCACATTTCAAATGTGACATTTGAGCCGGCTTGTCGTAACAATTGGCACAGTCACACAGGCGGGCAGATACTTATAGCCGTAGGCGGACGAGGATTTTACCAGGAAAAAGGGAAACCTGCGCAGTTGATGTTGCCTGGCGACGTGGTGGAAATTGCTCCTAATGTGGTGCATTGGCATGGCGCAGCTCCCGATAGTTGGTTTTCGCATTTGGCAGTAGAGTGCAATGGCGATACAAACAAGAACACATGGCTCGACCCTGTCACCGACGAAGAATATGTTGCTGCCACTGCAGTGCAAGATGGGTTGACCGACGTTGCTGCTGCCAACATCGGTGATTGGTATGCAGGAGCTGGCGATTCGATGGCCAAAACCGACCCGGAACTATGGCAGATTTTTAATAATTTTGCTTTTGGAGATGTGCAGCAGTATGGGAAACTCGATATTCGTACACGCATACTTGTGACATTGGCTTCGCTTGTGGCTCAAAACACCGTGACAGAATTTCGCAAGGTGGTGAATGCGGCATTGTCAAATGGTATCACTCCCGACGAAGTAAAAGAAGTGCTGTATCATGCAGTGCCTTATTGTGGAATGCCGCGTGTCGAGGATTTGTTGGCTGTTGCCAATGATATTTTTGCAGCCCGTGGCATTGAGTTGCCTCTTCCACGGCACTCGATTGTGACGCAAGCCGACCGTTATGAAAAAGGGCTTGAATTGCAAGTGGAAATCTTCGGCGAACGAATGCGTGACAGCTATAAAAATGCTCCAGCCGACCAAGCACATATACAACAATACTTGTCGGCCAACTGCTTTGGCGATTATCAGACACGCCCTGTGTTTGACAAGAAGATGCGAGAATTGCTTACGTTCTCGGTATTGATTTCGCTCGGAGGCTGTGAGCCTCAGGTCAAGGCACATATTACTGGCAATGTTAACCTCGGTAACGGGAAAGATGTATTGCTTGCCACTGCCACGCAGTTGCTTCCCTACCTTGGTTATCCACGCACGCTCAATGCCATTGCATGTATCAACGAGGTAATCCCCGAAAGCAAGTAAAAACATATAAGATGAATGATCGTCCCCATGCTCGATACCCTTACAGGCCGGGCATGGGATTTTTTATAAACTGCTCAAGTATTGCTTAAGACAATCTGGCTTGAGGTATTTGAGCCTGTTATTAGCTTTGCCGTATGTGTTGTGCAATGGTGCATAATTGCTAATTTTGTGGTAGAATTATAAGTTATGGGATATATACAAAAACCGATAAAGAGCAAACACTACATACAGGGGCTTATCGAAGAAGGTGAGCATGAACACCAGGATTTTAAGTTCCAGATTTCCGATGCACGCAAGATTGCCCGCAGTATATCGGCATTTGCCAACAACGATGGAGGTCGCCTGTTGGTGGGAGTGAAGGACAATGGCGGTATTGCAGGAGTGGAGAGTGACGAAGAAATGTACATGATTGAACAAGCAGCGTTGATGTATTGTCGTCCGCCACAAAAAATGGAATTTGCTACCTATCGCATAGAAGGTAAGACTGTGTTGAAAGTCGATATAAAACGGTCGGGACAACGCCCGGTAAAAGCCCAAGATACTGATGGGCGATGGAAAGCTTATTACCGTGTAGCCGATGAAAACATCTTGGCCGACCCACTTCACGTGAAGTTGTGGCAATATAGTAAAAGGGATGATGGCGCGCAGGTAGTCTATGGCGACCGGGAACGTCTTATCGTGGATTTGGTCGCAGCCTCATCTTGTGGCGTGACGGTTGACGAATGCATGTTGCAGGCTCACGCTTCGCGCCAAGCTGTGGAACAATCGGTAATAGCCTTGTGCCGCATGGAAACCATAGCATTCAGATACATCGAAGGCCGCCTCATGCTATTCCCCGCCACCACAGATTGACGTTGCCCCCTCCGCCACAATGCACTTATGGTGGCGTAAGCAACGAATTGTTTTATAAACATATACAGCCCATTAAGCAAGCCATCATGGTTAAAAAGGGGCTTTGTGTCGATGTCGTGGGAAAAAAGTGGGGGTATGTTTGTGCTTGGTGAGATTTAATTTGTATATTTGCGTGTGAGTTTTTGTATGAATAAAAAATAATAACCTACTAATTTAAAATACAGAAGATTATGCAAAAATCGTGTATCTTATTGATTATTGCGTCCATGCTGACGCTCACTGTGTCGTGCGTGGAAAAAGAGCCTGGTGGTAATGGCGATGAGCCTGTGCCAGGAGGTGATGAAATGTTTGATTTTTCGACCGAACAAACAGTAACGTTGAGTTTGGACTATGGTTTTAGTGGCTATTCAATCAACTTTGATGTGTATGTTGAAAATCCACTTAATGAAGATGGCTTGATGAACGAGGAGTTGCAACCAATTTATGGTGCTTACACCGATGCCAGCAGCCAATTCTCGGGGACAATTAAGTTGCCTGCCTATGTTGATGCAATTTATGTGTGTTCCGACTATGTGGGAGTACCCCGTTGCATCGAGTTGGACGTTGTAAATGGTGTTGCTGCTTATAAATATGAGATGCCGATACTGCCTGGCATGACCGAAACTCGTGCTGCTGCCGACAGGACGCATATCAATATTGCAGGAAACCGCACCGTCGTGTCGTCTGCAAAGAACTTGTATGGCTTGTATGACAGTTTCGCGCAATATGATGCCGCAAGTGGTGTCAAGTGGTGGGCATATAATTCCAATGTCAATGACCTATACACTGTGGTTAACAATAGTGAAGTGTCGGCACTTGTGGAACGTATCAATAGGGCTTTGCCCAAACCTAAGGAGGACGATCCAGTGGGCAATTCGCAATATTGCAGTTCGTCGGATGTTACAAACCTGCGCATAGTGGAAACTGCCGATGGTGGAACTACTGCACATATCGACATTGTATATCTTGACGCAACAGGTGATTATGAAAATGCAATGGGATATTATTATTATCCTACAGGCAGCAACCCGACAGCCGAAGAAATCAAGGCATTGCCAAAGTTTGTAATATATCCAATGACGCATAATGGTACGCCCGACTCGCCTGTTAAGACAAGGTTGCAGTTCTTCGGTGAAGATGGAATGGGTGAGGGAACCGATGATTTCCCTGCTGGTTATACTATAGGCTGGATTTTGTTCTGCAATATCTATAATGGTTCATTACGCCCTGATGAAGATTGGTTTGGCGAAAACGACTTTGATGTAGAGAACATCAACAGCCGCATCGAAAAGGTGTATGGTGCTAATGAAGTGGTATATTCCAACAATGAATGCAACAACTATAGTAACAATGGTTGCATCACGTTGACCGATGATATTACAGGCCGTGTGGTAATAGGCTTTGAGGATAATGCATTCCAATCGGGATGTGGCGACAAGTCGTATAACGACATATTATTCTATGTTGAAGCTGATCCCGAGGAGGCTATTTATGATCCCGACCGTCCAGTTATTCCAGATCCAGAACCAGAACCTACCGAGGAAACATACATGCAATATTCAACTCTTGGTTTCGAGGATATTTGGCCTAATGGCGGTGACTATGACTTGAACGACGTACTTGTTGAACACACTCGTACAGTCACATATATCGGCGAATATATTACCAAGATAGAAGATGCATTCAAGGTCACGAACGAAAAGGGTAGTGCCGATTATGTTGATGCATTTGGATTCACTGTTGACTATGCGGCTGTCGGTGAGGTATCGGGCTATGCTGTTAAAGAAGAAAGCAACCAGTTTATAATGTTTGAAGATGGCCAGGCTGCAATAGGCAATACCTACACGCTTACACGTACATTTGGTGAAGGGGTGTTGAAGAATGCCAACTTCGATGATCATTTCAACCCATTTGTAGTGTCGCAATATGTGGCAGGAGATAAGAACCGTGTAGAAATCCATTTGCCAGGTTTTGCAATGACCAGTTGGGCAAATTCGACACTCGCTGATGAAGGACATAATGCTTATTATATCTCGGACGATGGCAATTATCCGTTTGCAATCAAATTGGAAAATGCTCGCAATTGGGTGCCTGTAACCGAGGGTGTAAGAATAGGCAGCGAGGGCGAATATTCACGCTTCAACGCTTGGGTAGCCGACCCGTCAACCAATGCTGATTGGTATCTGCACAAGTAAACTGTCTGTAACAACAATAATAACAATAACTATAAGTCCCGTCGCTGTGAAGTGGCGGGCTTTTTTTGTGCCGTTGCGTCGGTGTGTCATAAAAATGTAATTGAAATGAAAAGGAGCTGTTACATGTGTAATTTAATTGTAATAGCGGCGTAAAACCATTGTTATGCAAGAGATAGAACTTTGCACCGTGAAAAAATTGTAGATAATAAAGCAAAGTAATTAGGCAGAATAATGGATAAAATTAAAGATTGTTTTAGGCTTATCTTATTGGTATTTGCAGGATTTGTTGCACTGGCTGCTGACGCGGCGGCCATCAAAGGCAAGGTGGTTGATGAAGCGGGAGAACCGCTCATCGGTGCCACCGTGGCTTTGACATCAAGCGGTGTGACAGTAGCAACCGATGTTGATGGAAATTATGAAATTCCAGGTTTGCGCAATGGCGTTTATGTGATAGAAGCCTCTTATGTGTTTTACAAGACGCAATCAAAGGAAGTGGCAGTCGATGGTATCGCAACGGTAGATTTTGTGATGCAGTCGGAAAGCCAGACGCTGGGTGAGGTGGTGGTGACGGCACAGGCTCGCCGCGATTCGGAGGGAACTATAGTGAACTTGCAGAAGAATAGTTTCGTCGTTCAGACAGGTGTTTCGGCTCAACAAATCAAGCGGACGCAGGACAGCGATGCTTCGGAGGTGATAAAGCGTGTGCCAGGCATAAGCCTTATTGACGACCGTTTTGTGATGGTGCGTGGCTTATCGCAACGCTATAACAATGTATGGCTCAACAATAGTGCCGTGCCAAGCAGCGAGGCCGATTCGCGGGCCTACTCGTTTGACATGATACCATCGTCGCAGCTCGACAACATGATAATCATCAAGTCGCCGTCGCCCGAGTATCCAGCCGATTTTAGTGGTGGTTTTGTGCTGATTAATACCAAGGATATACCCACTGAAAATATGTTCAAAATGTCGCTTGGCGGCTCGATTAACGACAACACTCATTTTAGCGATTTCAAGTATGCACTTGGCAGCGGTACAGATTTCCTGGGTTTCGATAGCGGCTTCCGCAGCCTTGATGGAGGTATCAATGGGACGTTGAACAGCATTGCTGGCAATGGGGTTGACTTGAAGAACAATGGTTTCAACAATGATTGGCGTGTGCGCAACAAGAGGCCTGTGGCCGATGTGTCGTTCAATGCCGAACTGAATCGCCGGTGGATTGGCGAAGAGGGTCAAACTTTTGCATTGCTTGGCGCACTGAATTATAACAATGGTTACCGCACAATACTTAACATGACCAATGCTCTTTTCGGCGCGTATGATGTTGCAAATGACCGATCGGTGTATTTGCGCAACAGCACCGACAACCAGTATAACCATTATGCTAAAGTTGGGGCAATGCTTAACCTTACTTACTTGAGTTCTGATGGCAACAAACGGCATGAGTTTAAAAATATTTTCAACCAGATAGGTCGTGACCGTTATACATCGCGTGTGGGCATTGATGCCCAAAGCAACGATGAACAGAGTGCCGAATATTACTATATGAGCCGCACGACTTATAACGGGCAATTTACGGGCCGTTACCAACTTACCGATGACAGGCGTCTTGATTGGAGTGTCGGTTATGCCTATGCCAACAATTGTATGCCCGACCGTCGTCGTTATGTGATAAATGATGCCCTTGAAAAAGGCAAATTGGGCTTGACAAGTGCTAATGACATAGAGCGTGAATTTACCCGCCTCGATGAGCACACAGCGTCGCTCAATGTGAATTACCGCGATACTTACACCATAGGTAGGATAAATCCTGAATTGCGAGTTGGTGCATATAGTGATTATCGCACCCGTACTTACCGAGCAAGAGATTTCATATATACCTACAATGCATCAAACAACACGTTGCCTGATGATTTCCGTTACATGGATATTCCCAACGAGTTGCTCGTTGACGGGAATTACGGTGTCGATAAACTTTACCTGCTTGAACAGGTGCGCTGGACAAACAATTATGATGGCAACAACTGGCTTGCGGCTGGTTATGTGGGCGTGAATGTCCCAGTGGGCAAGTTCAACGTGTATGCTGGCGTGAGGTATGAGTATAACAAGATGGAACTTATAAGCAACACACGTGATTATGAGAAAAGCCCACGCAGCCTCTATTATGAAACGAGCGACTTCTTCCCATCGGTTAACACTACTTACAAGTTTTCAGACCGTCATCAGGCCCGTTTGTCGTATGGGCGCAGCATCAACCGCCCGGAGTTTCGCGAAGTGTCGCCATCGGTATATTACGATTTTGACTTGGCCAGCAACGTACAAGGCAATACCGACTTGAAGGCTGCATATATCGACAATATTGACATCAGTTATGAATTTTACCCAGCTTCGGGCGAACTTGTGTCGGTGTCGCTTTTCTATAAGCATTTTAAAAATCCCATCGAGTGGACCTACACTGTGAATGGTGGAACAAGTCTTACCTATTCTTACGAAAATGCCAAAGGTGCCAACACATACGGTATAGAGGTGGAAATAAAGAAAAATCTTGATTTCATCGGATTGGATGATTTCGGTGTGAATTTCAATGGTGCATTGATAAAGAGCAAGGTGAATTTTGCCGAAGGGTCGCATGAAAAAGACCGTGCCATGCAAGGGCAATCGCCATACCTCGTGAATGCCGGAATATTTTACCAGCCACGCGACTTGGGGCTTAATGTGGCACTCCTTTACAACCGCATAGGTCGCCGCATAGTGGGAGTCGGGCGCAGCCTTGGCAACGGCGACAATGTTGTGAATATTCCCGATTCGTATGAAATGCCACGTAACACGCTCGACCTGAGTGCATCGAAGAAATTTGGTGAACACTTTGAGGTGAAGTTGTCGTTGCGCAACATTCTGTCGGAGAATGTATCATACAAGCAGTTTGAGGAAACCGAGCATGGTGAAATTGAAGAGATAACACGCGAATTTAATCCAGGACGGAATTACTCGCTTAGCGTAAGTTACACATTTTAAATGACATATTACCAAACAATTTCAAAATTAAATTAACATGAAGTTTAAAAGTTTTTATGTTTATGCTCTGATTGCAGGAGTAGCAATGTCGGCAGTTTCTTGTAGCGATGATGACAATCCAACTCCTGAACCTGATGTAGAGTACCAATGGGGTACCGACAATGGAGCAACAAGCTGCGACCACCTTTTGTTTAATGAAGATGGTAGCGAAAATGTCAACGGAACCTATATCGGCAATGGCGACAAGGACTTTGTTTTCACTGGGACACAAACACTTGCCAAGGGTACTTATGTGCTTAAAGGTTGGGTCTATATAGCCAATGGCGCACAACTGACAATCGAGCCTGGTACGGTTATAAAGGGCGACAAGACCACAATGGCTTCGCTTATCGTTGAAAAAGGTGGTAAACTCATTGCCCAAGGTACGGCCAGCGAGCCTATCGTATTTACTTCTAACCAAGCCAAGGGCAGTCGTAAACCTGGCGACTGGGGTGGTGTGATTATATGCGGTCAGGCACGCAACAACCAAGACGATATGCAGATTGAAGGTGGCCCGCGTAGCCATCATGGCGGTTCAAACGATGCCGATAACTCGGGTGTATTGAGCTATGTGCGCATTGAGTTTGCGGGCTATCCATTCCAGACCGACCAAGAAATCAATGGCTTGACACTCGGCTCGGTAGGTAGTGGTACAAAAATCGACCACGTGCAAGTATCTTTTAGCAACGATGACTCGTATGAGTGGTTTGGCGGTACGGTTGATTGCAAGTATCTCGTTTCTTACAACGGTTGGGATGATGACTTCGATACCGACAACGGTTTCAGTGGCAATGTACAGTTTGGTCTTGCTATTCGCAACCCACGTCTTGCCGACACGTCTAATTCTAACAGTTTTGAATCGGACAACTGTAGCGACGGTGCCGATATTGAGCCTTACACCACTTGCAAGTTCAGCAATATGACATTCGTTGGCCCTCGTGGTCGTGACAATTTTGAAAATACTACCAGCTATATCAATGGTGGCGAATATAATCCCAACAATGGTTCGGCCCTTGGTCGCTTCCAGGCAGCAATGCACATTCGCCGTGGCAGCCGCCTGAATTGCTACAACTCTGTTGCAGTCGGCTATCCAATTGGCATCATTATCGACGGTCAGCGTGGCAATTCCGTAACAATGGCAGAAGAAAACATAATCAAAGTGCAAAATGTGTGGTTTGCCGATATGGAAATACTTGGCAGCGACTTCAATGGAGTTTACCAAGATGTACGTTGGGATGCTGTGAATAATGTATTGATCGACGACACGAAGTATTCTTATTCTCATGAATATTTCTTGGGCCAGACAGGTAATGAAGTGGCCGACAATGCATCGGCATGGTCACTTGGCGATCCTATCAACTTGGGTGTGAATTTCATGCCACAGGCTGGCAGCCCGCTCTTGTCGGCAGCTTCGTTTGATGGCATCTCGGGTATGGAACAAGTAAGCTACATCGGCGCGTTTGCCGCTGGTGACAACTGGCTTGAAGGTTGGACCAATTTTGATCCAAACAATACCGACTATTAATCGCGGCATTGAGAAAAATACGTGTCTATTTTGCCGCCGCTTGCTATTGTAATTGCAAGCGGTGGCTTTTTATTGTTTTTCCCTTTTGCGGTTGATGAAGATTATGACGGCTGTAACTGCAATAAAAATGTAGGTGACAATGCGGTAGCCATTTATGGCATTGCCCACTACAGCCTCATACGGCAGCACGCTGTCGAGCAGGCTCGCACAGTCCCATAGTGTGGAAAATAGCGTCAAGAATGTAAGGTATATGAGGATATTGTTCATTTTCTTGTCGCTCATTTTTTCCTGCTGGTTGTTGTCTTGCTCTATAAGATGGTAGATTTGCTTTTTTTCATCGTTGATTTCAAGACCTTTGTCGATAGCTTTCTGAATTTCCAATGGCAAGAAGTTATAGGAAATTTTGTTGAAGCAGTAGAAGTGCTCAAAGTCGATGAAGCGGTTGACCAATTGTGATGTGCGGCAAGTGCCTTGCCTGAAAAGCAGGTTAGTGCGGTATATGTAGAATTTGCGGAAGAGTGCGTGCAGGTATATCATCTCGAAATAGTCGCTTTGCCAGTTGGATACCTGCCAAGGCTTTACTTCGTGGCCAATGATGGTGAACGAGTCGAGTAGCGACAGTGCAGTCCAGTTGTTGAAAACCGAGAGCTTGTTTTGTGCTAAAATCGATGTGTAGTATTCACGTGAAGTGCCATCGGGCGATGTTGTGCTGCATGAGCCGATAGGTGCAGCAGTACCTATTTCAAACAACAATTGCTCTCTCGCTTCATGGTCGATGGGCGAGGCGGTCAGTGCAATCTGGAAAATCTTGAATTTGTTGCCGTTTTCAATCAATTGCTGGTAACTGTCACTGTCGTTATTTTTTAGTGCTGCTGTGTTATGTGAATAATATTCGGCGTGTATGGCATCAAGCATGTCGATTATATCAAACCATTCTTTGCTTATGGCATTGCGGTCGTAGTGCGTTATATTGCGCAATATTGCCAATGATGCTGTTACATCGTCGGCATCAACATCGGTTTGCTCGATGCGTATTGAGTAAAGCAGCAGTTGGCAAGGCATGTTGTAGAGTGTGACATCAGTGACGGTGACAGAGTGCATCTTCCTGCCGAAGAGTGAAAGCGTAACGGGCGAGTTAAGTTTCTTGTGGTATTTTGCTACGCTTTTGTTGCCATGCTGTGATGCCGTCTGGTGGCAGAATGCCACAAACTCGGGGTAATAGTAGTTGTCGTAAATATCAAATTCTTTATCGGTGCAGAAAATGCGTTCCCATCCCTCTGTTTCCAATTTGCTCTGCTGCAAGTCGCATGATGAGGCGAAGTAACCGCACAGGTAAGAAATATGTGTCTTTAAAATCATTTTGCCAAGGTTTATGTCGCCGCTGGTATGGTGCGGTGTCGGTTGTTTCAAACAAATGTATGTTAACAATGTTGATTATGCAAAAGAATAATTTTAAATTTGTATAAATGAACTTGTATGTTATAAATGGATTATATATTTCTGCATGAGTATTCGGCCGATGAAAAACGGCACTATTGCGATGTGCTCGACCAGTGCATCAATAGGTTGCCCTATACATTGGCTTCGCCCATTGGCAATGTGTGCCTTGAGGTGGGACGTGAGAATTATGGCAAGGCCATGAATTACATGCTCGATTTCTTCGAGATTTCTACACAATATCTTTTTTGTGTGCTTTATGCCAAGCTGTCGGGCATGTATGTCAAACAGGGTTCGGCGCGTGCGGTCGAGCTTCACAAGTTCATCAACCGAATTGATAGCAAGCGTCCATTGGCTTTTGGCGACTGGGTTAATGACTTGTTCTGTCCTATAGTGGGACTTGCAGCAAAGGAATTTCCCGATGATGCTTTGTGCAAGTCGTTGCAGGCCAATGTCGTAAATCGCAAGAAAAACATATTGCTTGGCGACAAGCGCAACCCCAGTGTTGTGAACATACGCAATCGGTATAAGGGACATACTACCACATTGTCGGAAGCTCTGTATCACGATGTGGTTTTTACGCTTGAAGAACGTATGCTTGTGATGGCATCGGCGTTGTTGCCGCTTACCGAGTGGCATTTTGTTTCTCGTTCGGGCGACAAGTGTTTGCTGCTTAATGGCATGAAACCTGTCGAAGTCCCGTTACAGGAAATAGGGGCAATCATGCAGCCGGGGCATTACTATGTTTCGAGCAAGGCTCTTGCCGATGCCGGCGAGGAGGATTTGCTCGACCTGTTTCCTTTGGTTCATTGCAGCGAGAAAGGGTATATATATGTATTCCAATCGCTTAAAGGGGAATATATAACATTTGTGTCGTCGAACGTCAATGCACTCAATGTCGAGGACGACTGCTACAATGAACATCTTGACGCATATTTCCAAAAGATTTTGCCAACGTTTGATGTTGCAAAAGACTTGAATTGGGATGCCTACAAGGACTTGATGAAACGTGAATCAAACCGTTTTTTGGCGCAAGCATATAGTGAAAAGAAGTATAATGCCGAGTTGTTTGTTGACCAAAAACGGTTAAGCCAGTATTTGCAGCAGTTTGTTGAAAGCGACAAGACGCTTTTCCCGTTGCTTGGCGAGGCAGGGCAAGGTAAGACCAACCAGTTGTGTTACTGGACCGAGAGTCGCATAAGGGCAGGCAAGGCCGTGTTGACACTGCCGTGTACCAACTTTGTCGGAATGACGCTTGAAGAGAAGTTGAAGGAGGTATTTGGCACAAGTGTACGCCGTCCAATCGGGAAATTGCTCGCCGACATACAGCAGAAAGCCGACAGTGCTGGCGAGGAAGTGTGCATATTTTTTGATGCAATCAATGAGTGCCTGGCTTATGGTGACGGTAATGAAGACACGCAAAGCCCATTGCGGTTGTACGACGATATTAAGCAGGTGCTTGTGAAAGGAGGTTACTCGCGTATAAAAGTCTTGTTCACATGCCGTAGCTATACTTGGAAAAACTTGTTGCAGACTGGCAGCCGTGGGCAAGAAGAAATGATGTTCACACAGGGCAACGAAGATGATTTCGCCGTAAGGGGGTTCAATGACGAGGAATTAAAAGAGGCCTATCACATATATGGGCAGCTTTACCAGATGCAGACATCGTTTGCCGAGTTGAAGCGCAACGTGGTGATAAGGTTAAAAGACCCATTGGTGCTTAAAATGGCGTGTACCAATTACCTTAACGCACCGATGCCTGCCGATACCATAAAATTTACATCGTTGTCGCTATTCCACAAGATGTGGGCTGATGTGGGTAATTCTTATGCTGGTAGGCGGCAGTGTGAGATATTGGGCGAGATTGCGCGCTATATGCTTGGAAAGTATGAGCATGGTGTGCAGGTTGACAGTGTGCAAGTGCATGAATTGAAAGCGGCGTATCTCGACGAACAGTCTGAATTGCATGCATTGGCTCGATTGGTTTACAAGAAAGATGGTATCAGCGTAGCTTATGGTGAATTGCTCAACAAGCCTGAGCGTCCAATATTGCGCAGCGTGGAAGCGACCGAGGGCAAGGGGCGTAGCATTCAGTTTATTTACGAGCGATTTCTGGAATATATGCTTGCAATCACATTTGTCGGCAACGAAACTGTTAAATTGGCGCAGCAGCAAGCCCCAATTCCAGCCAAGGTGTATATCGACAAGTTGCACAGTGGTGCGACCAATGTGGTGTATATAGGTGCACTGCGCAACGGGTTGCTCCTGGATTATCTGCGCACTGGCAGCACTGCCACTATCATTGAGCTGGCGAGCAAGTATAGCGATGATTACGAGGTGATGCACTTGCTTACCGAAGTAATGGATACGCTTGTAAGGGAGAATTATGAGAAACAATTGTTTGCCTTGATTGATAATCTTATAAGTGAAAATTTACCCGACGGTGGCAAGGTGGTAGCGCAGTTTAACAAGATAGACGATGCGATAGCCAATGACAAGGCCGGTGAAGATGCCATGCAACAGTATATTGAGTTGTATGAACAATTATCGCCTATAATCAAGTTGCGCAGGTTGGCACTGGTGGGGACATTAAATGGCATTTTCCTGACCGATTATTTCAATGAGGATTTATACTCGCGTAGCCCAATGTCGTTTTTATGGAGATTGATGACCGATCCCATAGGCGACGTGAAGAACGATGCTTGCATGTATGCCTATTACCTTAGCAACAAGAAATATACTCAAGGATTGCTGCCACTCAAGGAGAACTTGTGTGAACGGGTAGTGGGAGATATGTTTGATGTAATAAAGGGTAGCGGTCTGTTGAAGATGGTGTGTGATAGTCGTGTGCGCAAGCATAATGTGGTGTTTATAGAAACCTCGATACGCTTGTGTGTACTTATGATAATCGATGCATTGCTCTCGGGTGACGATGACGAGCGTGTGAAAAGGTTGCTTGGCGAGGTGACGATGCTTGTGAAGCATCTCACTTGCAACTTTATGCTCGTGCGTATGATGATGCCATTTATCCAGATAGCCTTGCGCCGCCAGCTGACGTTTCAAACCGATTATGTGAACAATATCATTGAGTATCAGACGTTTTGGGACGATGCCACTGTGCCAGCTACTGATGCCGATGGCAGTGGGCGATGGAATAGGAGTTATTTCAAGCAGATACTTGAGAGTGTGTTTACTCCTTATGTAGCTGGCGATAAAGAACGCGCCATTGCTGGATTTGCCAAGTGCCGAAATATGATTCTGTCGGCCTATATATGTGGCGACAGTTTCAGTTACTTTATGCTTGAACGATTGTTGGTAATCGTGGGTTCGACAGATATAGATGCGTTATGGCCAGTGGTAAATGCCTTTTTCTCTGATGAATTTAGAGGTAGCAAGTGGTTTGACTACTCGCAGATGTCAATGCTGTATATCCTTTACCAGCTTGAAGTAAATTCGCCATCTGCTATTGATGAAATCCAACGCATATATGCGCGTGAGAGCATGGACTGGACTTACAGGTGCCGGGGATTTTTTGCTGCTCACAACAGCCATAAAGCCAATGCTGCCAAAGTATATAAGCGCAACGTGATGAACTGGTATTGTGTGGTGTATTGCCATCATAGCGGCGACAATGTGCCTCATGCGGGTGATGAGCGTTGTGTGCCAGTGTTCTATGAGTTGCTTGAAGTGGCGATGAAGGATGGCGACAAGGTGTTGCTGTACCATCTGTTAGAGAATATTTCGGAATTAATCACCGACCATGGATATATACACACAGCCCTGAGTCTGTTGAAATATATACTGGAGTATTACGATTGCGCCGAAAAAGTGAAAGATATCGACAGCGAGCCACTTTCGCATGGTTGGATGTACAAGAAACCGCTTGCCGAGGTGGTGGGCAATGTGCTCGCTACAGCCAAAAATTATTTCCCACAACAAGTTGACTCGTTCATAAAGAAAGATTTGCTCGGGCTTGGTTTTCCAGGTATCTCAAAATACAGGGAAGAAATATTGAATTACAATCCCAGTGGCGAAACGCTTTCTGACTTGTTCACACATAGGTTTGGAAACTTCTTGATGTGGGCTTTGTTGCATGAGGAGGCTGTGGATAGTTTCGCTTGCGAGGCCATGTTGGCGGCACCCGATGCCGACAATTGTTTCAAATGGTTCAACCAAGTGGTGAGGATATTGTTCAAGCACTTGTTCAATGTGAAATTATAAGGTATCAGAAGAATGAAAAAGATAGTTAAGAAATCAATGTTAGTGATAGTTACGATAGTTATATTGGTGCTGGTTTATTTGTTTTCGGCTATTGTGCCTGGATTAGTCGCAAAACGTGGGTTTAACCTTGATGGGCATCAAGGTTGCTTGCTTGTAGCCCATCGTGGCGGTGCAGGTCTGGGCATCGAAAATACACTGGACTGTATAGCCCGTGGAATGGAAACTCGTGCCGACATGATAGAGGTGGACATACATCTCACCAAAGACGGGCATATAGTGGTGTGCCATGACCAGAGTGTCGATCGCATGACTGATGGCAAGGGATTGATACGTGATATGACATTGGCCCAGTTGCGCCAACTTAATGTGATAGATGCCAATGATAATCCTACAGGTTATAAGATTCCGACTCTTGAGGAGGTCTTGGCCCTGGTTGACGGGCATAAAAAGTTGCTTATTGAGATAAAACGCACAGGCGGCATATATGCAGGAATAGAGGACAAACTCGTGGAAATGCTTTATGACCATGACGCACTTGACTGGTGCGTGGTGCAATCGTTCAACGACTCGGTGCTTGACAATATACATGCAATTGCTCCTGATATAAGGCTTGAAAAATTGTTGATTTGCAAGCTGCCGTTGTTGCCAGTCATTTTTGATGGTACGTTCCAGTGGTATGACCTCAAGCGGTATAGTTATGTGAAGTCGTTTAATTTTTATTATCTGGCAGCATCGAGCGATATAATCGATGAGTTGCACGAGAATGGGCGGGAAGTAAAGGTGTGGACTCTCGATGGCCCTGACAGCACTCCTGATATGCCATACGATGGTGTTATAAGCGATCGCCCCGACCTGTTTTGAACAAGACGGGGCGAACGTATGGTGGAGTGTGGTGATGTAGCTGAGCCGTTATTCCCAATCCTTGGCACCGATGGCTTTGAGGCGAGTTGTGGCTTCGGCCGCTTTCCGGGCTGCAGTAGCTTCGTCCTCGGGTGAAGCGAATGCGTGACGGTAGCCATCGACTACGTTCCAATTTCCGCGAGTGAAATCGGGAATTGCTACAGGGGCGCAACCATTGTCCATCGATATTTCGCCGAGTTCGGCAAGGCAACACCATTCGGCCAAGTCATATACATCCATGTCGAGTGGCAATCCATTTTGTAGGCAATATACAAGGCGGGAATCCATTATAAAGTCCATACCGCCGTGTCCGCCCACTTCCTTGGCCATTTCGCCATATTTCTTTAAGATTGGATGCTGGTATTTTTTTATTAGGTCATCGGCATCATCTTTTGTCAGGAAATTATGGGCCGAGAGGTTGTCAACATCGGGTGTTCCGCTTATGGTGGCTAATTGGTTTCCATCTACGGCATATCCTTCTACTGGGTATTTGTTGGCCATTCCATGCGTACCGGTGAGCTGGTAGAGTCGGCTATATGGCTGATAAGTCATCACGTTGTGTTGTATTTCAATGACCTTGCCCAGTTCTGTGCGAATGAGTGTGGTGGTGTGGTCGCCGTTGCGGAAAGTGTTGCAGGCTGTGTCGGTGCGTTGTTGCACCAATTGTGCCCCCATCACCGATTTTGTGTCCATGGCAACGAGCGTTTTCATGCGGTCGCCACGGTGGATATTGAGAGCTTGTGCCACTGGGCCCAGCCCATGTGTTGCATATACGTCGCCACGATGGCGCATATTGTAATCGAGCCGCCAGCCAAGTTTGTCGTCTTCGCCAGTTTTCCAATAGTAGTCCCAGAATTCCGACAAATTGTGTATATAAGCTCCTTGGGCGCGAATGATTTCTCCAAACACGCCATGCTGTGCCATGTTGAGAGAGTTCATCTCAAACCAGTCGTAGCAGCAATTTTCGAGAATGAAGCAATGTTTGCGTGTGGATTCGCTCAGGTCGATGAGTTCCCAACACTCTTTCAGGTTCATTGCCGACGGTACTTCGATAGCCACATGCTTGCCATTTTCGAGGGCGCATTTTGCCACAGGAAAGTGGTGCAGCCAGTCGGTAGCCACATACACGAGGTCGATATCGCTACGTTTGCATAGTTCTTCATAACCGTTTTCGCCCGAATATATGGCGGCTTTCGGCATTGAGGCGGCCTTGAGCAATTCTTGGCATTTGATGGCTCGCGTGGAGTCGTAATCACAAAGTGCCACGACTTGGGTGCCTGGAATATGCGTGAAGCGTTCCACGGCACCTGGCCCACGCATTCCCAAACCGACGAAGCCAACTCTCACAACTTCGAGCTTGGGAGCAGTGAGATTTATTACATTCTCTTGCCCGGCTTGGCGTTCGGGCGTTTTTATTACGATAGTACCATTGTCCCATTGCCATTGTGTGCCTCTTTCGGTGGTGTGGATTGTGGGCTGGCTGCTGCAAGCCGCCATTACCAGGCATGTGGCGGTGACTAAGATGCTGAATATTGATTTCATGCTAAAATGCTGTAGCTTAAAGTTATTAAAACATCGAACGAAACAGTTTCTAAATTTCCTCGCCAAGGTCGTCATACTTTTGGAAAAGGAAATCGTTGTAGGGGAAACGTTGTGTGTGGATTATCTTTGCCTTTTGGTAAAGCAGGTTTTTGAGTTCTTCGATGTTGGTGCGGTTTTTTGCCGAGATAAACACGCAGTCGGCACCTGCACGAGCCATCCACGACTCTTTGAGTTCGTCCAATGGAATGTTTCGGCGGGTGCGTGGCGTCAGGTCGTCGGCATCTTTAGGAATGTAATTGAACGCATCTATTTTGTTGAACACGAGTATCATTTCCTTGTTGGCTGCATCGCACACTTCGTTCAAAGTCTTGTTGACGACTTCAATTTGCTCTTCAAATTGCGGGTGTGAAATGTCAACGACGTGTACTAATATGTCGGCATCTCGCACTTCGTCGAGTGTGGTCTTGAACGACTCCACAAGGTGTGTCGGTAATTTCCTGATAAATCCCACTGTGTCGCTGAGCAGGAATGGCAAGTTGTCAATGATGACTTTGCGGCATGTTGTGTCGAGTGTGGCGAAGAGCTTGTTTTCGGCAAATACGTCACTTTTGCTCAGCAGGTTCATCAGGGTCGATTTGCCCACGTTGGTGTATCCAACAAGGGCGATACGTGTCAGTTTGCCACGATTTTTGCGTTGTATGGTCTTTTGCTTGTCGAGCGAGCGCAGCCGTTCTTTCAGCAATGCTATTTTGTCGAGGATAATTCGGCGGTCGGTTTCAATTTGTGTTTCGCCAGGGCCGCGCATACCTATACCACCACGTTGGCGTTCGAGGTGGGTCCACATTCGTGTCAGTCGAGGCAGCAAGTATTGGTATTGAGCCAGTTCCACTTGCATTTTTGCGTTGGCTGTTTTGGCTCGTTTTGCAAAAATATCGAGAATCAGGCTTGTTCGGTCGAGTATTTTCACTTTCAGTTCTTTCTCGATGTTTGCCACTTGTTTGGGCGAAAGGTCATCGTCGAAGATTACCAAACCTATTTCGTTCTCTTCGACATACTGGCGTATTTCCTCAAGTTTGCCTTTCCCGACGAAAGTGGTGCTGTTTGGCGAGTCGAGCCGTTGCAGGAACTTTTTCACTGTTACCGCACCTGCGGTGTCGGCGAGGAAATCAAGTTCATCGAGGTATTCGTTGGCTTTGGCTTCCGTTTGTGTCGGTGTGATTATTCCGACAAGTACGGCGCGTTCGTTGGCGCTGTCGGTTATAACGTGGTCTTCTATCATATATTGGTGTCAACGACAAGCGAGTTGCATCTTCGACCGTGGTGGTCGAAGCCGCAACTCGCATTGTGAAATCTTTAACAATAAGTTATTTCTTTTCTACTTTGGTGTAACGCTTGTTCAGTCCGTTAACCACATCGTCGGTTACATCATACTTTGCATCCATATATACGCCCGAAGCCTTGTATATAATCATGTCAAAGCCTTTTTGGCGTGCGTATTCGTTGATGAAGTTTTCAACCGAGTCGTTGAGTTGCATGTTGTATTGTTGCATTTCGTTTTGTGCGTCGCGTTGCAATTTGGCCAGGTAGTTTTGCGCGTCGATTTGCATTTGTTGCAACTTGGCCTGGTCGGCATTGAAGCTTTCTTGTGTCAAGTAGCCGTTGTTTTGGTATTTGTTTTGGATTTCGTTACCAAAGCGGGTGATTTCGGCTCCGCGTTTTTGCTGCTCGTTGTCGATTTGGTTTGAACGGCGCAACATTGCTTCACTGATTTCTTTTGCGAGGTTGTAGTTGGCCATCAATGAATCACCATCGATATATCTGATAATCATACGCCCGGTTGTCGAGGTGTCGGCTGAAGCGGCAGCTTGTCCTGCGGCTTGCCCGGCAGTGCCGTTTGTGCAAGATACTGCCATCATGATTGCGGCAGCTACAAGAACAGATTTTGCTAAATGCCTGTAAAGTTTCATTTTTTATGCTTAGTTGTTTAGTTTTATTCTTCGCTTGCGCAAGTGATGCCTTTTTTCCTTAAGGCAGCATTGCCGTGAATGTGCGTGTTGGGGAATTTCCCGCCTTTCACGAAGAAAACTCTCACACCCAGCAGCATGACGCAGATGCCTACTAATAGTATTGAAATCAGGACTATTTTCACTTTGTTGCAATTTTGTGTGCAAAGATAGTGTAAGGCGAGTGTAATTGCAAGTGCAACCACATCTTTTTGCAAAATTAACCAAGCCATTTGCATATATGTGTGGCTTGTCGAGATGCTTCTAAAATAGCATGTTGAGCGGTAGTGAGATTGATATGCCTGTTGAACTGTAGCTGATGTCATACCATGAGGTAAATATGCCTATGCTGGCTATGTCCAATATGTTGATTGAATAGCCAAGTTCGCTGTAAGGGCTGCGGTGGCGGGTTACTGCCGAGCGTAGGTGGAGGCACTCGGTGAAATTCTTGTCGCGCAGTATGGGAATGAATTTCAGCACCATGCGGGGAGCTTGCCATGTTATGCCTGCTTCGGCATAGCGGCTGTCGGTGGAGTAGCGGTAATTGTCGAGTAATACGAAACTGTGGCTGAAGCGGTGCGTGGTGAGCGGGAAGCGTGTGGCTGCGAAGTGCTTGAAGTCGGGGAATTGGAGCCCCGATGCATCGAAGAAGAGTCCGCCGCGCACTTGGTATATGATTTTATTGAAAACGCCCAATTCTACTTCATGCTCTATCGACAGGTCGATGCGGTTGTATGATGGGGCATTGTCTTTGAATCCGATACCACGGGTGTAGGCCAATCGCATTGTGGGAAATCTCGATGCCAAATATCTTTTCTTGTGGTTTATGATATAGTAGTAGGCAGTTGGTGTGAAAGTGATGGCGGCAGATGCAGTCAAGGCTTCGCTCTTGGCAGGTAACGGGATATATGAATCGTTGGCCGGAACATTGGGCGACGCGTCTTTCTTGAACCAACTGTGGTCGATGTGGTTGTCGAGTGGTCGGCGGCGTTCCCACGAAGCACCTATCGAAAAGCGGGTGCCATTGGCAATTTCGATGTCGTTGCTTATTGAAGCGTATGCGCGGTCGTAATATTTCACATCGTTGCGACCGAAAAGCGCGGTAGAAATTGCAACAATGCCAGCCGATGCGGGATTTTCGGTGTTATAGTCGGCAGTGACTCTGCCGCCCGAGAATGACAGGCGGGCGCGGCGCATGGGCATGTAGTCGAGGGTAGCTTTGATGCTGGCTGTGGCGGTATGGCGCGCTGTGTTGTAGTAGGCCGATGGCTTGATGGTGAGTGCTGTGGCATCGCTGAATTTGTAGCCAAGGCTGATAGATGCTCCAACCTTGTAACCATCGACAAAGTTGTAGCCTGTCAGCAGCGACCATATTCCGCCGAAGTGCAGCCACCCATTTTTGTTACCGGTGTAGAATGTGCGTCCGCTCATCAATGCGTCGAATATATCGTTGCTGTCGTCGGGGGTGCTGTTTGAGATAGTGTCGGCTCTGTGGCGCAAGTAGCTCTCGCGTTCTTCTTGGTCGAGTGGCACGCTGCGCATGGCATCCCAATAGGCCGAGTCGCGATGTTGCGCCATGCTGTCGGTATTTGAACGATGCTGTCCCAATTGGTATGTAAGGTCATACTTCGACCTGCGCTTGATGCGCCCCTGGGCTATCATGTTTTCCTCCATCAGTCGTGCAGCCAGTGATGAGAGTTTATAGGCATCACTTTTGTCCAATAATCCTTCTTTTCCTTGAATTTTGTCGATTTCATCGGCGATGTGGATTGCACGCTTGGTGAGAGGCACTACATCGCCCCGGGTGCTGGTGGCATTGCCGATGTGGGAATATTGTGCCGACAGTGTGTAGGAGGCTCCAAGTTTTATCCCTAATGCGTTGACGCTGCATTTCATGACCTGTGAACCGATGAGCCAAGTGCCAGGTTTCACTTGCTGGAATGTGGCTACGATGCGGGCATCGAGCATATTGCCATGCCGCACCTGCAAGTCGGCTGCACCGAGGCAATAGGTATCTTCGATAACATATAGCCAGCCCGAGAACAATCCATTTTCTTCGCGGCGGGGAGTGACGCTTATTTTGTCGATAATTTGCCCGCCTTCCTCGTAACGGTCTTCGAGCTTGTATTTGTAATATGTGAAAGCTCCCTTGCGCAATGGTGATGGCGAGCCATAAAGGTCGCTGCTGTAGAAATTGGTTATCGAAACGGGCAAGTCAACAGTCATTTCTTGTGGGAATGTGTTGCTTTCGGCTTCGACTTGCTCGTCCCATTGGTTGGGTGCGCCGAAAGTGACTTTACTGACCTTTTCAAGCACGAAAAGGCGGTTTACCATTTTTTCTTTGTCTTTGCGGAAGTTGGCCGACAAGTCAAGTATGCGTGGTGTGTCGATGATTTTTCCAGTCCCTTTCACATAAACGTGGGCGGCGAAAGTGTCGGGCGAACATTCATAGTATGGCGCATGTGCAATCACTTGCCGCATTATTGCATAGGCCGGGTCTTCGTTGCCGTTGGCAGTCACTTGTACTTCGGCAAGGGTTATTGTGCGTAGTTGCAACGTGAAATTGTATCTGGTGTCGCTTGTGCCGATATTGACAGGTGTTTCGATGCTTTTGTAGCCTATCGAAGAAATGCGGCAATGGTATCGGGCTGGAGGCAGTTCGAGTTGGAAATTCCCATCTTCATCGGCCGACACGCCTTGTTTCAATTCTTCAAAATATATGGCTGCGTATGGCACGGGGTTGCCGTCGCTGCCATTGATTCTTCCAAATAATTTCCCTGCCGATGTGCTGAAACAGCTTATCGCCGCAAGCAATATTATTGTCAATATGTGTTTTGTCATTGTTGTTTGTATCGTTTGTAGGCTTCTGCGAGTTTCACGTCATACTGGTTGCGGGCATATCCTTCGCCATTATAGGCGCGGGCAAATCTTTTCCAGTCTTTTGCTTGTAACAGTTTGTTTAGCCCTGTGTTTTTTAGATAATTGGCAAACAGGCGATGTTGCATTTCTTCGGAATGGCTCATAGCCTTGACAAATTCATCAATCGAGTTTGTCCCGCATAAGGCCCAGTTGCTGCCGCGTATCTGGTACATTCCCCAGTAGGTACATAGCTTGGCAATGCTATCGTTGATTGACGATGCCGCACGAAACATTGCACGTTGGGCTGCCAGCATGTCGGCATAGCAGTCGGGCCGTTTGAAGGCGGCGGGTATGGCTTTAACAAGCGAATCGACGTTGTAGCCCTCTTTGTGGAGCATTTTCTTGAACATTGGCACTTCGACATTGACCACAGGTGACCCGCCCGAGATGAATGCTTTGTGCGACCGTCCCGACTCGATGCTGCTCACTGCCATCATCGCTTCAACTTCAATGCCGAGCGAGGCGGCAAGGCTGTCGTAGAGGCTTGGCTCGGCTGGCGGCATGGCTATGACGACGGGATATGGCAATACTGTGTCGATGGGGGCAATTGCGGCTTCATATTGGTTGTGCCGTACAGCGGGCAACACCGACAGTGCTATTAATGTGAGCACGCCGATTGTAAGGAAAATGGAAAGGAGGAGCGGTTTCATTCGATGGCAGTAGGTGTGAGTCGTAAATAAAATTATAAAGTGGGCAACGTACTCGCTGCCCACTTTGTGGTTGTGGTATAATGCTGGTTTTTAGCCTTTGGCCACCATTTCGAGAATCTTGGTCAGGTAGGCCCAGAATTTCTCGACAGCAGGAATGTGCATGGCCTCTTTGGGTGAATGCACGTCGCGCAGTGTCGGGCCAAACGAAATCATATCTAAGTGCGGATAGTTGACAAGGAACAAGCCGCATTCAAGTCCTGCATGTATGGCAGTTGCCTTGGGCGTGGCATTGAACAGCGTTTCGTAGGCCGATGTTGCCACTTGGAGTATCTCTGATTCTATGTTTGGAGCCCAGCCGGGATATCCGTCACCGTGGGTGACGGTAGCACCAGCGAGTTGGAACACGGCTTCCACTTGGTGGGCGATGTCGTATTTGCGGCTTTCCACCGAGCTGCGTTGCGACGTGGTTATGAGTATTTCGTTGCCAGGCATCATTTTCACCGATGCAAGGTTGGTTGACGTTTCGACCAGTCCGGGAATGTCGTGGCTCATCGATATCACTCCGTGGGGAGCACAGTAAAGTGCGCGAATGAGTGCCGTGGCAGTTTCTGCATCGATGCAGTGTTCAGGGATATCGGTGCTCTCGATGGTGATTACCATGTCTTTTTCGATATGCTTGTACTCATTCTCGATGTCGGCGATATACTGGTTGAGCCTTATGCTAAGTTGCTCCTTGTGGTCGCAGTGTATGCCCACTACCGCATGGGCCTCGCGGGCAATGGCATTGCGCAGGTTGCCGCCGTTGATCGATGAGAGCGATATTTCATAGTCTTGCGAAAGATCCCACAGGAAACGGGCGAGCAGCTTGTTGGCACATGCACGGCCTGTGTTGATGTCGGTTCCCGAGTGTCCGCCTTGCAGCCCCGAGATGTTTATCTTGAAATATTGGAACTTTTCGGGCGCAAGTGATTGCTTGTAGTGCATGGTGACGGTGGTGTCGATACCGCCAGCGCAGCCGATGCAAATTTCACCGTCTTCTTCCGAGTCGAGGTTGAGCAGTATGTCGCCCTCGATCATGTCCTCGCCGAGGTTGTTGGCACCGGTGAGGCCGGTTTCTTCGTCAACAGTGAAGAGGGCCTCGATAGGGCCGTGTGTGAGGTCGTTGCTCACCAGCACGGCGAGGGCGGCAGCCATGCCTATGCCGTTGTCGGCACCCAGTGTGGTGCCTTTGGCACGAACCCATTCGCCATCGATGTATGTTTCGATAGGGTCGTTTTCAAAGTCGTGAGTGACATCGTTGTTCTTTTCGCACACCATGTCCATGTGTCCTTGCAGCACCACGCGCTTGGCATTCTCGCAGCCGGGAGTTGCAGGTTTGAACATTGCCACGTTGCCCACTTTGTCGGTCTTGTAGGCAAGCCCGTGTTCTTTGGCGAAATTTACAAGGAATTCGTGTATTTTCCCCTCTTTCTTCGAAGGGCGGGGAACTTTGGTGATCTGGTCGAATATGTTCCAGATAAGAGCCGGTTTTAATTCACTAATGTTCATATCATTTATTATAAAATAGAGTCAAGCTGAAATAATGTTAAAAAAATCATTTTTCCGCACACTAAATTACAAAAATAATTCGAGAAAACCGCAAATTTTTTCCACCAAGCAGTGGTGATGGTGGGTTATATGCCGTGTATGGCATCTTCGAGGGTGGAGTAGCTTTGGTCGGGGTCGATTTTTTCTTTTTTCAGGCGGTATTTGCGTTTGCGCAGGGTGTTGTCGCTGATGTCGAGCATTGCGGACAGGGCAGGGTTATCGAGCCCGATTTTTACAAGGCAGCACAGGTACACGTCGTTTGTGGCAAGCGAGGGGAACAGGCTGCGCAGCTTGTCGGCGAAATTGTCATAGCAGTTGTTGATTGCATCGATTAGTTCGGCTATTTCTTCATCGTTCAGCGGTTGTGCTTTCCTGTCATGCTTGGGCTTGCTTGCAGTGTCGATGGTTTCTTGAATTTTCCGTACTATGCGATTGGAGAAAAACAGGCGTTTTTTCAGGTCGTTGAGGGTGTTTTTGGTTATTTCCAATTCTTTTTCCCGGTCGTCGAGGTTGTGCAGGAGTTCCATTGATTTTTCGCTTGCTTTGATTTGTTTGTCCATCAATAGGCTTTCGCTCTGTTGCAGACGGTTTATGTTTTCGCTTTGCTGCCGCATTATTTCAAGCATCTTTTTGCGGCGGTGCGCGAAGATAGCGTATGCGGTAAAAGCTATTATGCCGGCAGCAATGATAAGCGCGAGCATATATAACCAATTTTGTTGTTGGCGAATTTTTAGTGCCTTATTTTCGGCTTCTACTCGTGCAGTGTTGTATTGCTTGTCGAGGCGTGCGATTTTGTCGTTTTCTATTTTCGAGGCGAGCTTTAATAGGTATTTTGAACATAATTTGCTGTATTCCAACGCAGCCTTATAATCGCCCTGTTTTTCCCTTAGCAAACTCATGCATTCATAGTATGAGCCTAATGCGGTGGTGTCTTTCCCTTGCTCCAAGTAATATTCTACCGAATCGATAGCACCACTCATTAGAAGTAGTCGTCCCTTATAATTCAAATTTGAAAGTTGTCCTTTTTTATTATTATACTCATTGTATAATAAAGCGTTGTTAATGTTGTTTAATGCTTCCGTAAAATTCCCTAAAAAACGGAATAATTGAGCTTTTCTTCCATACAACATTGATAAGTCTGCAAAAGATTTGCTTTTTTGTGATAATTCTATTGCTCTGTTTATGTAGGAAAGCGACTGGTCATAATTGTTATGTGCTAAATAATTATACCCCAACTCCCTCATTCTGCTGATTATTAGGGTTGTGTCTTGTCCTTTTTGGGCATAAGCTAATGACAATTCTATTTTTTCTATAGATGAATTTATGTCACCTGCATCACGTAATAAAATCCCCCAGATGTAATAAATGTTACTTGTTATCCAATTGTCATCTGTATTTGTCGCTGCTGCTTTATGAATATAGTTTAATGCAATATCGTTGTATTCAAGTTTCCTATATATCTGTGCAGCGACAAGGAATGTTCTTGCTTTCATTGTAGAATCACTGCATGTGGAGTAATGTCGTAAAGCTATTTTTATTAAAGAGTCGTTTGAGATTTTTATCGCATTTCTGTATTGGGCCTGTGAATATAATAAAGCAAAATAATAGTCTTTTTTGATAGGTATATTATTTATACTATCAAGAATTTGTAATGAGATTTTGGGTTGTCTGGTTATGTAATAATCAGCAAGTGCCAATTCTTTATGTATGTCGTTTTTGTCATGATAACACGACACATTTATTAATAAAAGTGAGAATATGGTTACAAGTGATGTTAAAATTGGCTTCATAAGTGTGTAAATTTATATTGCAAATATATCCAATTTGCTTTGAGCAACAAAAACTCTCAACGAGAATTTTGAGTTTTACTGTTCCTACGGAGTATTACTTCTTTTGCATATTAAAATTAGCGTATTTAGTCTATTTGGAACACAATGTACACAAAATAATATGTGTACATGAAAAATATATATTGATATTCAATGTGTTACACTTTGTTGCTAAATGCGTTGTGTACACAAGAAAGAACACCAGAAATTTTACTACTTTTTAGATACTTAATAATTTTGCTATCAACAAAATGTTACGAAAAATGAATAAAACAAAATTACTATTTTTAATTTTTGCGATGAGTTCTATTGCTATATTGGCAGCAGAAGATCCAAACGGTAATGTCGCATTAGAATATGACAGACCAACAGATCAGGTAACGCTTTCAGAAGTTCCTATTGACATAGATGTATCGAATGACTGGATGCATATTATTGTCAACGAAGAAGTGGAAAATATGTCGATAGGAATCTATGGGCCCAGTTCTTCGGCAGAGTATGATATTGATTATGCAATGCCAGGTGAGATTTATGAATATGACATCAGCGATTGCCCATGTGGACATTATTATATAACAGTCGATGCTGATGGTAAGACATATAATGGCAATATTCAATTATAATTAACTATTAAATTTATTAAGGATGAAAATTAGAAAATTATGCACAATTATTTGTGCATTGGGGATTTTGGTAACTGCTGGAACGGCATTGTTGTCATGTTCTGATGACGACAATTTTTCAGCCGAGCCGCAGGTTGTTAATGATGAAAGTGAAACTACTGTGAGGAAGTTGGATCGATTTTCGGAAGTCGAGCCGGGGTTTGTGTCATTCTTGATGCAAAGCGAAACTCGTTCATTGGATTATGCCTCGAACGATTCTTTGGCAGTATTTCCGAGCAGGAGCGAATGGGGCGACGAAGTATATGAATTCAAGGATCAAGCGGGTTTGACTGCCCAAATGGTTGAAGGCAAATACATGGATAAAGCCACGGTGGCTTGTGTCTATTACGTAAAGAATGAAAATGTAGAAGTAGAGCCTACCATATTGCTTATGCAGCAAGTGGCGGTAAATGAATATGTGTTATGTGATGAAAACGACACCCCTCTCATTCGCATAGTGCATAGTGATGACAATAATATAGAATGCACCCCCCTCACCGACCAAAAAGTAATCCAACGGTCTTTGTGTAAAGCCGTCATGAATAGGGTTGGAGATACAGTCACTTTGATAATATCGGAGTGGGACCAAGATGTAGCACGAGATTTTAGAACTGTATGGTCGATTGTTACCAAATATGCTTGTAAATAGTATTACTAACTTTTAAATAACGTGAGTTCGACGAATTATAAGTCCTTGAAAATTTGGTAATTAGCGAAAATTGTTGTAACTTTATAGTACTGAATTACAAAGAATTACAAACAATAATCGCTATGATCACCGAGAGCAAAGTTATAGA